>NZ_CAWUTS010000053.1:0-19454 GCF_963925415.1 uncultured Flavobacterium sp.
TTCCATCACTTTTTAACACTATGGGCGCAGAGTAGGCGTCGCCGCCTATGTAGGTAATAAATTCTACCCCATTAGTTGCCTTATTTAGTTTTACTTCCATGCTGCCACTAGCGGCATAATGCTTGTGGTATTGTCTGGCTAATTTATCCCCGCTCCCGCACGAATCCTTTCCCAGCTCCCGCACGAATCCTTTCGTGTGGTTTTTATATTATAATTTAAAATATTGAAAGACACAAATATCATTTATAAGCCCTTTAGAACCTGAATAATCTATTGCACTACTATACTTATAATCTTCTGGTCTATACACAATTCCTTCTTCAACAGGATTATTATGAATATAATCTATTTTTTGTTGTATTACTTCGTTGCTCCATAGTTCTATTGGTTTGTTATCATGTCACCAAAATTGATGATTTGTTGTATTTGAACTTTTCTCTGCCTCTTTTTTAAAATAATCTAATAAGAACTCTTTTCTGCTTTCCCTTGGGTTTTCTTGTATCGCTTTGATAACACTTCTACTTGTAAACCTTTAAAAATCTCCTAATAAAAGTTCTGGGGGCTGGTTTTCTAAGCTTCTAAAAATTAAATGCACATGATAGGTCATAATGCTCCAAGCATGAATTTCCATTCCTTTCTTTTTTTGACAAAATTCTAAACTTTCTATAACCAAATCTTTATATTCATTTCTTGTAAACACATCTAACCAACTTACAACAGCAAAACTAACAAAATAAAGACCTTTTGGGTTGTGGAATTTATAATTTCTACTCATCTATTTTATGTTTAATAAGTCATTCTATTCTTTAATCACGAACCACGCGAAAGGATTCGCGCGGGAGCGGGGCCATGTCAGACACTTATTTTAGAGCTACAGACGATGAAAAAATGACTGAAACCATGAAAGATTTTTGTACTTATTTTGCAGAAAAGTTGGACCTAACAACATAGATCTAAAATTCGTTTTGTTGCTTAAACATTTGTTCGTTAATTTCATCAATGAATTCTAAAATAGAATCTCTACCTGTTCCCTCTGTGGCAGATGTGGTAAAATACTGTGGCATTTCGGCCCAATTGTTGGCTAATATTTTTTTCTTATAAGCGGCAATGTGCGAGTCTACTTTAGTTCTACCAATTTTGTCTGCTTTAGTAAAAACAATGCAAAAAGGCACTTCGGTTTCTCCTAAATAAGTGATGAATTCTAAATCTATTTTTTGAGCTTCTAATCGAATGTCGATCAAAACAAAAGCACAAACGAGTTGCTCTCTTTTTTCAAAATATTCGGTGATAAATTGTTGAAAAACAGCTTTTGTTTTCTTAGAAACTTTTGCATATCCATAGCCGGGTAAATCTACCAAATACCAATTTGAATTGATTTTAAAATGATTAATCAATTGTGTCTTTCCTGGCCTTGCAGATGTTTTTGCCAGTTTTTTACGCTCGGTTAACATGTTAATCAATGATGATTTTCCTACGTTTGAACGACCAATGAATGCGTATTCTGGCAAAGGCTCATTTGGACATTTGCTTACTTCAGAATTACTAATTATAAAATCGGCTGTGTTAATTTTCATTATATATCAAAATAAAATTCCTCAACTTAATGAGGAATAATGTTATAAGTTGTTTTTTTGTAACCAATTTAGTACTATTTCATTAAATTCATCGGGTCTTTCCATCATGGCGGCATGTCCGCATTTATCGATCCAAAACAATTCTGAATTAGGAAGTAATTGGTTAAATTCTTCCGCCACATTAGGAGGCGTTACTTTGTCATTTTTACCCCAAATAATACAAGTTTTTGTATCCATTTTTGGTAAATCAACGGCCATATTATGCCGTATGGCACTTTTTGCAATGGTCAATGTTTTAATCAATTTTATTCTGTCGTTAACAGTAGCAAAAACTTCATCAACTATTTCTTTTGTAGCAATTTTAGGATCATAAAAAACATCTTCACTTTTTTGTTTAATGTATTCATAATCACCTCGTTTAGGGTAGCTTTCGCCCATTGCGCTTTCATAGAGTCCAGAACTTCCTGTTATAATTAAACCTTTCATTAATTCGGGATACATTTTGGCATGATAAAGTGCTATATGACCTCCAAGCGAATTTCCTAATAATATTACTTGATTAAGCTTTTTGTGTAAAATAAAATTGTGTACAAATTTTGAAAATGCTTTTACATTAGTGTTTAAAATACTTTGAGAATATATAGGTAATAAAGGAATGATTATTCGGTATCCTTTTGAAGGTAAAAAACTAGTTACCCCGTCAAAATTGCTCAATCCACCTAATAATCCATGAAGAATTATAATAGGAGTGCCTTCTCCTACTTCATAATAAGTGTATTTTTTTTCCTTTTTTAACATAAAATATTTTTCTAAAATAAATAGTGACAAATATAATGTTTTTAAGTAAATCTTGCTCAAAAAATCAAATTTATATATTGTATTTGTCTTGCGGTTTCAAATTACAATCAAATTGTAATTAGCTTATTAACATATTTAAAAACCCGTGTTAAATAGTATTTTCTTCTAATTATAACCGCTATAAATCTTTAAAACCTATTGTTTTATTCATTTCATGCTTTTTGATAAATTTTTAAATCTCTTTTTTTTATTGTAAAAACGAGTAAACTTATCAACAAAGTGGTAGATAGTGGTATATAGTGGTAAAATTTTTATATTTTTGTAATTATAAAAAGTCAAAAAACCATTGTGAGTACTTTAATTGGAACATACGAATGCAAGGTAGATGCTAAAGGAAGGTTGATGATACCTGCACCTTTAAAGAAACAATTTAGTTCTTTAGAGGATGGTTTTGTTTTAAAACGTTCTGTTTTTCAGAATTGTATAGAATTGTTTCCAATGGGTGAGTGGAATAAAATGATGGCTAAAATAAATAAACTCAATCGTTTTGTTAAAAAGAACGATGATTTTATACGAAGATTTACGGCAGGTGTAAAAGTAGTTGAAATTGATGCAACGGGCAGACTTTTAATACCAAAAGATTTAATGGTTTTTGGTCAAATTGACAAAGATTTGGTTTTGTCTTCTTCAATAAATATTATTGAAATTTGGGATAAAACTTTATATGAAAATGCTATTGAAAATGCTGCTGTAGATTTTGCAGAATTAGCAGAAGAAGTTATGGGTAATTTAAATGAAGATGAAAATGGAATATCATAATCCTGTTTTGTTACAAGAAACCGTAGATGGATTAAACATCCAAGCTGATGGTGTATATGTAGACGTCACTTTTGGTGGTGGAGGTCATTCAAGAGAAATTATGTCGCGATTAGGCCCAAAAGGGAGACTCTATGCTTTTGATCAAGATCAAGACGCATTAAAAAATGCAATTGACGATGACAGGTTTGTATTAATAAATGAAAATTTTAGATTTATAAAAAGGTTCTTGCGATTTCAGGGAATAAAACAAGTTGATGGAATTTTGGCAGATTTAGGGGTTTCATCGCATCAGTTTGATGTTGCAGAAAGAGGTTTTTCGACACGTTTTGAAGCCGTATTAGACATGAGAATGAGTCAAAAAGGAGAGCTTTCGGCATATCATGTTATTAATGATTACGACGAAACTGCTTTAAAAAATGTTTTGTTTGATTTTGGTGAATTAAAAAATGCAGGCGCTATGGCTCATGTTATAGTTAATGCAAGAAATGAAAATCCAATAAAAAACTCGGAACAACTCAAAGAAATTTTGAGTCGTTTTTTACCAGGACATAAAAGCAATAAAATATTAGCTCAAATTTATCAAGCCATTCGCATAGAAGTAAATCAAGAAATAGATGCTTTAAAAGAGTTTTTAATACAATCATTAGATCTTTTGAAACCCGGTGGTAGAATTAGCGTTATGTCTTATCACTCTTTAGAAGACCGTTTGGTTAAAAGGTTTGTAAAAAACGGCATGTTTGAGGGTGAGCCTGTAAAAGACTTTTTTGGAAATTTTGAAGTCCCTTTTAAGACCATAGAAAAATTGATAGTACCGTCAAACGAAGAGGTTGCAATTAATAATAGAGCAAGAAGCGCCAAATTAAGAGTTTCAGAAAAAAAATAAAATGAAAAAAAGTCTCTATAGTTTATTAAAAACAAAATTTTTAGTTAGTGACGACTCTTTTAAGAATTGGAAGCTCATTATATTTCTTATTTTTTTGTCTATGATAATGATTGCAAATAACCACCAATACGATGCTAAAAACTATAAAATTACGGCGTTGACAAATCAAGTTAAAGAATTGAGATCCAAATTTGTAGATACCCGATCCGATTTAATGCAGTTAAAAATGGAGTCAACTATAACAACTAAAATGCAATCAAGAAATATAAAACCATCAGAGGTTTCTCCAAAAAAGATTAAAGTTTTAAAAACAATAGAATAAGTTTTATTTTAAAAAAATTATGGCAGCAGTAGATAAAAATAATTCTTTACGAATGTATTTTGTAGCTAGCATCTTATTTTTGATGGCTATTTTAGTTGTTGTAAAATTAACTAATATTCAGTGGGTCGAAGGTTCGTATTATAAAGACTTAGCAAAACAACGAACGGTTAAAAATTTTATAATCCCTTCAAATAAAGGTAATATTTATTCTTCTGATGGAAGTTTATTGGCAACTTCAATTCCAGAGTACACCATCCGTTTTGATGCCATGGCCTCAAAAAAAGAAGACTTTAATGAAAACGTAAGAATGCTTTCAGATTCATTGGCGCTACTTTTACAAAAGCCTTCAGAACAGATATTGTCTCAATTAAGAAAAGCAAGAGCCACACAAAACAGATATTTATTGATCGCGCGAAAATTAAGCTATACAGAATATATTAAAATAAAAAGTTTCCCATTGTTTAACAAGGGATCGTATAGAGGTGGAATTATTGTAGAACAAAAAACGGTACGCGAACACCCTATTGGTAAAATTGCGGAAAGAACCATTGGCTACGAAAGATTAAATGGCGATGGCACTGCAACCGGAAAAGGAATAGAATATGCTTTTAAAAAATATTTAAACGGCAAAAATGGGCATCGAAAAATGCAAAAAATCGCCAAAAATCAATGGAAGCCCATTAGTGATATTAACGAATTAGAACCTCAAGATGGTTATGATGTAATCTCTACTATTGATGTATATATCCAAGACATTGCACATCATGCTTTGTTAAAGCAACTTGAAATTTACCAAGCTGATCACGGAAGTGTTGTTGTAATGGAAACTAAAACGGGAGAGGTAAAAGCCATATCAAATTTAGGAAGAGATTCTGACGGAACATATTATGAAACTCAAAACTATGCTGTTGCTGAGTCACACGAGCCGGGTTCAACCTTTAAACTGGTAGACCTTATAGCTCTATTAGATGATAAAAAAGTAGATACGAGTGAAGTATATGACACTCAGGGTGGTGTTGTTAAATATTATGGACGATCTGTAAGAGACTCACATGTGGGCGGTTATGGAAAAATTTCTTTAGCGGAAGGTTTTGAGCGTTCATCAAATACCGTTTTGGTTCAAGCGGTTTATGAAAATTATAACGACAATCCAAATGAGTTTATCAAGAGAATTGAGAGCTATGGAATGAACAAGCCTTTAGGACTGCAGTTTTTAGGTGAAGGAATACCAAAAATTCCTCAGCCAGGCACAAAAAGTTGGTCAGGTATTGCTTTGCCATGGATGGCATACGGATACGGGGTTTCGGTAACGCCATTACAAACCTTAGTACTTTACAATGCTGTGGCCAATGATGGAAAAATGATTAAACCCTTATTTGTAAAAGAAATTAAAGAATGGAATAAATCGATTAAAATATTCAAAACCGAAGTAATTAATAATAAAATATGTTCTGATGAAACGCTTTTAAAGGTAAAAGCGATTTTAGAAAACGTGGTTAAAAGAGGTACAGGTGCTAAGTTATATTCAAAAAACTTTTCAATGGCTGGTAAAACAGGAACCGTTCAAATGAATTATAAAGATAAATCTAAACTTTATTATGCATCGTCTTTTGTAGGTTATTTTCCTGCAGATCAGCCTAAATATTCTTGTATTGTTGTGGTTCATAAACCTAATGTTGAAGCAGGTTATTATGGAGCAGATGTTGCTGGACCTGTGTTTAAACGCATTGCGCAAAAAATTTATACAGACAGTCCTTCAACCAATGAAATTAAAAAAATTAACAAAGAAATAACCAGTCAAGTTCAATCGTATAATAAATTATATGATCAAAAAATTACTGAAAACAGAATGCCTAATGTTATAGGCTTACCAGCTATGGATGCAGTTTCGTTACTAGAAAATTTAGAGTTAAAGGTTATCCTAATTGGAAAAGGAAGAGTAACAAAACAATCGATAGAAAAGGGAGAAAATTTTACTAAAAATCAAACAATTATCATAGAATTATCGTGAAAATTTTAAAAGACATATTGTATAAAGTAGCAATTGAATCTGTAAAAGGGTCAACCGATATTGCTGTAAACTTAATGGACTTTGATTCAAGAAAAATTTCATTGAATGATGTTTTTGTTGCCATAAGAGGTTCGGTTTCTGATGGCCATAATTTTATTGAAAAAGCAGTAAATCAAGGCGCTATAGCAATAGTTTGCGAAGAGTTTCCAGATGTTATAATCAATGGAGTTACCTATGTTAGAGTTAAAAATTCAAACGAAGCTTTAGCCTTTTTAGCTCATAATTTTTACGAAAATCCTTCTGCAAAATTAAAATTAATAGGCATAACCGGTACTAACGGAAAAACAACGGTAGCTTCTCTTTTATATCAATTGTTTAAAAAAGCGGGCTACAAAGTTGGACTGCTTTCTACAGTAAAAATAATAGTAGATGACTACGAATATAAAGCAACGCATACAACCCCAGATTCATTAACTATAAATCATTATTTAAATGAAATGGTTGATGCGGAATGTGAGTTTTGTTTTATGGAAGTAAGTTCGCACGGAATTCATCAAAAGCGTACAGTAGGCTTGCAATTTGAAGGGGGCGTTTTTACCAATTTATCCCACGATCATTTAGATTATCACAGTACTTTTTCGGAATATAGAGATGTTAAAAAACTGTTTTTTGACGGTTTGCCTAAAACGGCTTTTGCATTAACTAATATTGATGATAAAAACGGTAATGTAGTACTTCAAAATACAAAAGCAAGAAAATTATCTTACGCCTTAAAATCGTATGCCGATTATAAAGCACAAATTTTAGAAAGTCAATTAACAGGGTTGTTGCTAAAAGTAAATGATAATGAAGTTTGGGTTAAGCTTATAGGAAATTTTAATGCCTATAACATGCTTGCCATTTATGGAGTTGCAGTTGAGTTAGGAATAGATAAAATTGAAGCTCTTCGATTGCTAAGTGAGTTGGAAAGTGTAGCAGGAAGATTTCAATTTATTATTTCAAATTCAAAAATAACAGCAATTATCGACTATGCACATACCCCTGATGCATTAGAAAATGTTTTAAAAACAATTTCTGAAATACGTACAAAAAATGAACAGTTGATTACGGTTGTTGGATGCGGGGGCGATAGAGATAAAACCAAGCGTTCTGTAATGGCTCACATAGCCTCTTCATTAAGTGACAAAGTGATATTTACTTCAGACAATCCAAGAACAGAAGTTCCTGAAGCTATTATTGCAGATATGGAAAAAGGGGTAGAACCTCAAAATTTAAAAAAAACAGTATCTATTGTAGATAGAAAGCAAGCCATTAAAACAGCATGTATTATGGCAAACGAAAAAGATATAATCTTAGTTGCCGGAAAAGGGCACGAAAATTATCAAGAAATAAACGGTGTAAGACACGATTTTGATGACTTAAAAATAATAACTGAATTGTTAACCCAACTAAATAAATAGAAAATGTTGTATTATTTATTCCAATATTTAGAAAATAATTTTGATGTTCCTGGGGCAAGTTTGTTTCAGTACATAACTTTTCGTTCGTCATTAGCTATAATTTTATCCTTGCTTATTTCAACAGTATATGGTAAAAGAATAATAAACTTTTTGCAAAAACTACAAGTTGGCGAAACCGTTAGAGAGCTTGGACTAGAAGGTCAAAAGGAAAAGGCAGGAACCCCTACTATGGGAGGAATCATAATTATTTTAGCTACATTAATTCCGGTTTTTTTACTAGCCAAGTTAGATAATATTTACATCATTTTACTTATTATTACAACCCTGTGGATGGGTACAATTGGTTTTATTGATGATTATATTAAAATCTTTAAAAAAGATAAAGAAGGATTAAAAGGGGTTTTTAAAGTAATCGGGCAGGTGGGCTTAGGAATAATTGTAGGTAGTTTTTTGTACTTTAATGACGGAGTAACGGTTCGAGAAGATGCCTCAAAAAACCTAGTAAACATTTCAAATACCCAATCAAAAGCAACCTTAGATGTAAAATCAACCACCACAACCATTCCGTTTTTTAAAAACAATGAATTTGATTATGCAGAGGTGTTGAGCTTTATGGGTGATGGATACGAAAAATGGGCTTGGTTAATCTTTATACCCGTTGTAATTTTTATCATAACAGCCGTTTCAAACGGGGCAAATTTAACAGACGGAATTGATGGACTTGCTGCAGGAACATCTGCAATATCAGTAATTGCACTAGGTATTTTTACGTATGTTTCGGGAAACATTATTTTATCAGATTATTTAAATATAATGTACATCCCTAATTCGGGAGAAATGACTATTTATATTGCATCATTTATAGGAGCATTAATAGGCTTTTTATGGTATAATTCATTTCCAGCTTCTGTTTTTATGGGCGATACGGGTAGTTTAACCATTGGGGGTATTATAGCCGTTTTAGCTATTTCTGTTCGAAAAGAATTGTTGTTACCTGTTTTATGTGCCATCTTTTTTGCCGAAAACATTTCTGTAATACTTCAAGTCAGTTATTTTAAATATACCAAAAAACGTTTTGGAGCAGGAAAAAGGATTTTTTTAATGGCACCATTACATCATCATTATCAAAAAAAAGGATATCACGAAAGTAAAATTGTAACACGCTTTTGGATTGTTGCAATAATGCTTTCTATTTTGTCCATTGTAACTTTAAAATTACGATAAAATGAAAAGGTTAGTTATTCTTGGTGGCGGAGAAAGTGGCGTAGGAACAGCAATTCTTGGAAAGAAAAAAGGATATGATGTTTTTGTGTCTGATTTTGGAAAAATTAAAAATAATTATAAAGAAGTTCTAAATCAATATGGCATCAATTGGGAAGATGAAAAGCATACAGAAGAATTAATTTTAAATGCAGATCTCGTAATGAAAAGCCCAGGAATACCTGATAAGGCTTCAATTATAACAAAATTAATAGCGAATCGAATTTCTGTGATTTCTGAAATAGAATTTGCTTACAAGTATACCCATGCGATAACAATAGGAATTACAGGTAGTAATGGCAAAACTACCACAACGTTATTAACCTACCATTTATTAAAAGAAGGTGGTTTAAACGTGGGAATAGCAGGAAATATAGGAAAAAGCTTTGCATGGCAAGTTGCAGAAGATGACTTTGATGTTTATGTGTTGGAACTAAGTAGTTTTCAGCTGGACGGCATTGTAAATTACAAACCTCACATAGCCATAATTACAAACATAAGTCCAGATCATTTAGACCGATACAATTATGATTATGGATTATATATTGGCTCTAAATTTAGAATTACAATGAATCAAACAGAAAATGATTATTTAATATATGATGACGATGATGAGGCTATTTTAAACTGGTTTAAAAATAATAAAACAAAAGCACAAACACTTCCTTTTTCTTTAAAACATCACGTAGAACAAGGAAGCTATTTAGAAAACAAAACACTATACAATACTACAAATAACAAACAAATTACTATGTCAACATCAAATATATCTCTAGACGGCATGCATAATGTTAAAAACGCAATGGCAGCAACTACGATTGCGCAGCTAATGAACATTAGAAAAAAAACCATACGCGAAAGCTTAGCAAACTTTCAGGGTGTAGAACATCGATTAGAAAAAGTATTAAAAATTCAAAACGTTCAATACATCAATGATTCAAAAGCTACAAATGTAAATGCTACTTATTATGCATTAGAGAGCATGGAAACGCCAACGATTTGGATAGTGGGGGGTGTAGATAAAGGAAACGATTATTCAGAACTAATTGCGTTGGTAAACGAAAAAGTAAAAGCTATTATTTGTTTGGGAGTTGATAATAAAAAAATCATTGATTCATTTAACAATATAGTAGATATAATGGTCGAAACTTCGTCTATGGAGCAAGCCGTAATAGTTGCGCAAAAAATAGCCGAAAAAGGAGAAACCGTTTTGTTATCACCAGCTTGTGCTAGTTTTGATTTATTTGAAAATTACGAAGACAGAGGAAACAAATTTAAAAATGCAGTAAAAGGATTATAATGAACAATTTGATTCATAACTTAAAAGGAGACAGAGTAATTTGGGCATTGGTTTTTTTACTAGCCCTAATTTCGTTTATGCCTGTGTATAGTGCAAGTACAAATCTTGTCTATGTTATTGGTAAAGGGTCAACTATGGGTTATTTAATAAAGCATTTAGGTCACTTATTTATAGGTTTTTGCATCATATATTTTGTACATAAAATACCATATCATTATACAAAAGCTTTTTCATATTTTTTAATGCCTTTAGTAATTGTGTTGTTGGTTTATACCATGTTTCAAGGCACAACAATAGGCGGTGCTAATGCCAGTCGTTGGATTCAAATTCCATTTGTGGGTATAGGTTTTCAAACATCTTCATTGGCTTTTATTGTTTTAATGGTTTACGTCGCTCGATATTTAGCAAAAATAAAAGAAAAAGAATTTACTTTTAAATCTTCTTTTGTAGAATTATGGACTCCTGTTTTTGTGATAATATTTTTAATATTACCAGCTAATTTTTCAACAGCTGCTTTGATTTTTTTGATGGTTTGTATGTTGGTTTATATTGGTCAATATCCCTTAAGGTATTTAGCCGTAATTATCGGAATTGGAATTGCCTCACTAGTGTTGTTTATTTTATTTGCCAAAGCTTTTCCAGATGCTATGCCAAACAGAGTAAAAACCTGGGAAAAACGGATTGAAAGGTTTACTACTGACTCTAAAGGTGAAGATGTTTACCAAATAGAAAATGCAAAAATAGCCATTGCAACAGGCGGTTTAAAAGGGCTTGGTCCTGGAAAAAGTATTCAAAAAAACTTTTTACCTCAATCTTCGTCTGATTTTATTTTTGCCATTATTGTTGAAGAATGGGGGCTTATAGGCGGACTAAGCATTTTATTGGTTTATTTATTGCTGTTCTTTAGGTTTATTGTTTGTGCACATAAAGCGCCTTCCTTTTATGGTAAATTATTAATCATAGGATTGGGTTTCCCTATAATATTTCAGGCATTAGTAAACATGGGTGTAGCGGTAGAATTACTACCAGTTACGGGTCAAACACTTCCTTTAATTAGCGCAGGAGGAACATCTATTTGGGTGACGTGTGCAGCTGTAGGAGTTATTATTAGTGTTACCAAAAAAGAAGAAGAGGTAGCTGCAGATTTATTAGAATCAGAAAAAAGAAACGATGCATTACAACGCATCATTGACAAAGAAATTCAACTGGAAGAAGAGGCTAAACAAATAGACTCAGAAAACCCATTAGCACCAATAGTAAATAAAAAGTAATGAGTACTAAAAAATTCATAATCAGTGGCGGAGGAACAGGCGGACATATCTATCCTGCACTAGCCATTGCAAACGAATTAAAATTGCGTTTTTCTGATGCTCAATTCCTTTTTGTAGGTGCTAAAGACAAAATGGAAATGCAAAAAGTGCCTCAAGCGGGTTATGAAATTAAAGGTTTGTGGATTGCGGGTTTACAACGCAAATTGACCCTAAAAAACATGCTGTTTCCATTTAAATTGATTTCCAGTTTATGGATTTCGTTTGTACTCATAAAAAAATTTAAGCCTAATGTTGTTATTGGTACCGGTGGCTTTGCATCTGGTCCGGTTCTTCAAGTAGCCAATATGTTAGGTATTCCAACATTGGTACAAGAGCAAAACTCATATCCAGGAATTACCAATAAATTATTAGCAAAAAAAGCAAACTCTATTTGTGTGGCTTACGAAAACTTAGATCGCTTTTTTCCAATAGCGAAAACCAAATTAACAGGAAACCCTGTTCGTCAAGATTTAATTTCAGATGAAAACAAACGCGACGAGGCATTGCAATATTTTAATTTAGACCAAACAAAAAAAACGCTATTAATCTTGGGTGGTAGTTTAGGTGCCAAACGAATAAACCAATTAATAGAGCACAAATTAAATTTTTTGTTGCAAAACAACATCCAAATCATCTGGCAGTGTGGCGCCTTGTATTATGATAAATATCAAAAATGGAACACCACAACAAATGTTCAAATAGCAGCTTTTATTGATCGTATGGATTTGGCCTATGCAGCAGCAGATTTTATAATTTCGCGTTCGGGTGCTTCATCTGTTTCAGAGTTATGTATTACAGCAAAACCCACAATCTTTATACCTTCACCAAACGTTGCAGAAGACCATCAAACCAAAAATGCAAAAGCTATTTGCGATACAAATGGAGCGATTTTAATAAACGAATCGGATTTAGAAAATCAATTTGAATTGGTTTTTATGGATTTGATTTCCGATGAGGTAAAACAAAAAAAACTAAGTCAAAATTTAAAAAAATTAGCCTTGCCAAATGCTACAAAAGATATTGTTCACGAAATAGTTAAACTGTTAAACAAATAAAAGGATTACACGTAATAATGAATTTAAACCAAACACATAATTTTTACTTTATAGGCATCGGTGGTATCGGCATGAGTGCTTTGGCACGATATTATAAAAATTTAGGTAAAAATGTAAGTGGTTATGATAAAACCCAAACTCAATTAACCAACGAGTTGCAGCAAGAAGGAATTGAGGTATGTTTTGATGACAATATTAATTTAATTCCGAAAAACTATACCGCCAAAAACACACTAGTTGTTATTACTCCGGCTGTTCCTGCTTTACATGCCCAATGGCGTTATTTTATAGAAAGAGATTATGATATAAAAAAACGAGCACAAGTACTTGGAATCATTACAAAAGACACTTTTTGTTTTGCTGTAGCAGGTACGCACGGCAAAACAACAACATCGAGTATTTTGGCACATATACTTGTTCAAAGCGGTTATGATGTAACTTCGTTTTTAGGCGGAATTGTAGAAAACTATGACTCCAACTTAGTAGGAAATGGCAAAACAATCACAGTTGTAGAGGCTGATGAGTTTGATCGTTCCTTTTTGCATTTGCACCCCAATATTGCCTGCATCACATCAATGGATGCCGATCATTTAGATATTTATGGAGACGCGCGAAGCATAGAGGCAAGCTTTAGAGAGTTTGCCCATAAAGTTTCAGATAAAAACAACTTATTTTATGCCAATGGATTAGATCTTGAAGGAATATCAGTCGGAATTAATGACAATGCAAAAATTGGCGCTCAAAATATCAAAATAGTAAACGGTTATTATGTTTTTGATGCCAAAATTGAAAATGAATACATTAAAAACATTCAATTTGGTTTACCGGGTCATCATAATTTATCTAACGCCTTAATGGCTTTGTCTATGGCAAAGGCTTACGGAGTTGATACCGAAAAAATTAAGGCTGCCTTGGCTTCATTTAAAGGAATAAGAAGGCGATTTTCATTTCAAATTAGAGAAAAAAAACTTACCTATATTGATGATTATGCCCATCATCCTACAGAAATTAATGCTGTGCATCAAGCGGTTAAAGAATTGTTCCCAAATCAAAAAATATGTGCTGTTTTTCAGCCCCATTTATTTAGCAGAACAAAAGATTTTGCCGATGATTTTGCTAAAAGCTTATCACAATTTGATGAAATACTGTTGTTGGAAATTTACCCTGCTCGAGAATTGCCTATGCCGGGTATTACATCTAGTTGGTTGTTAGATAAAATAGAGAACAAAAATAAAAAAGTGCTGAGTAAAGAGCTCGTTTATAAAGCATTAAAAAATTCAAATGCAACGGTGTATATCACTATTGGCGCTGGTGACTTAGGAGAAATGGTGCAACAAATAAAAAAGACTTTAAATGAAAAAATTTAATTGGAACAACATACGTTTAGTCCTTATAGCAGCACTTATGGTCTTTTTGTATTCGTTCTCCAATATTAAAAATCAAGGGCGAAATATAAAAAAAATAAACATTGCTTTTGAGGCAGATGATTATCCTTTTTTAAACGAAACAATGGTTAATAACTTGTTAATACAAAACTTTAAGGGGGCTTCCGTAGTACAAAAAGAAAAGGTAAATTTGAAAGACATGGAATTTTTATTGGACTCCAATAGATACATAGATAATTCAGAATTTTTTTGTTCCATCGACGGTGTTCTTAGTGGAAAAATCAAACAAAAAAAACCAATTATTAGGGTTGTAAATGAGAAAGATTCTTATTATTTAGACAATAAGGGAGCTAAAATTCCTTTGTCTGAAAATTTTACACCACGCGTTCCAGTCTATTACGGAATAATAAAAGAAGAAGAAATACAAAATTTAGTTCGCGTTTTTACTTACATTGAAAATGACGAAATGCTAAAGCAGAATATAATTGATGTTAAAAAAACGCAAAAACAGAATATAATTTTTTCAGTTAGAGATTATGATTACAAGGTAATTTTTGGAACGGAATCAAATGTAGAATCCAAATTCAATAATTACAAAGCATTTTTGCAACAGGCAACAAAAGATACGCTAATTAAACATTATAAGTCAGTTAATTTGATTTTTACACAGCAAGTAATTTGTGTTAAATAATTTGGTCATGGGAAAAGAAAATATAGCAGTTGGTTTAGATATTGGAACAACAAAAATTGTTGTTATGATTGGTCGCGAAAATGAATACGGTAAACTTGAAATTCTAGGAATTGGAAAATCTAAAAGTTTAGGTGTACATCGTGGTGTGGTTAACAACATAACCCAAACCATTCAATCTATTCAACAAGCTGTTCAGGAGGCAGAAACAAATTCTGATTATAAAATAAACGATGTTGTGGTAGGTATAGCAGGGCAACACATTCGAAGCATACAGCATAGCGATTATATCAGCAGGCCTAATGCTGAAGAAGTAATTGGCGATGACGATATTGATAAATTAATTAGCCAAGTTCATAAATTGGCCATGCTTCCGGGCGAAGAAATTATTCATGTTTTACCACAAGAATTTCGCATAGACGGTCAAGCCGAAATAAAAGAGCCGGTGGGTATGTATGGTTCTCGTGTAGAGTCTAGTTTTCATGTAGTAGTTGGCCAGGCGGCTTCAATACGAAATGTAGGACGTTGCATTAAAAGTGCCGGATTAGATTTATCGGGTTTAACCCTAGAGCCATTAGCTTCAGCAGATGCCGTATTAAGTCAAGAAGAAAAAGAAGCGGGTGTAGCCTTAATTGATATAGGGGGAGGTACAACAGACTTAGCCATTTTTAAAGATGGAATCATTCGTCACACAGCCGTAATTCCTTTTGGAGGAAACGTGATAACAGAAGACATAAAAGAGGGCTGTTCCATAATTGAAAAACAAGCCGAATTATTAAAAGTAAAATTTGGATCTGCTTGGCCAGGAGAAAATAAAGACAACGAAATTGTTTCTATTCCAGGATTAAGAGGTCGTGAGCCAAAAGAAATCTCACTTAAAAACTTATCAAAAATTATACATGCCCGAGTGGTGGAAATTATTGAACAAGTATATGCCGAAATAAAAGAATATGGCCATGAAGACAAAAAGAAAAAATTAATTGCAGGAATTGTTTTAACAGGTGGGGGTTCTCAGTTAAAACACATTAAGCAATTGGTAGAATATATAACAGGTATGGATACGCGTATTGGATATCCAAACGAGCATTTAGCTGGCGATTCTGACGACGAAATTTCAAGTCCATTATACGCCACGGCAGTTGGCTTAGTAATGAATAGTCTTAGAAATAATACTAAAAGTGCTACGCCGTTTTTAGAAATGAAAAAAGATGAAGTTGAAAAACAGCCCGAAATGCTTGAGGCCGATGAAGAATTAGAAACTGCAGAAACTAGTTCTGCAGCTGAAATCGAAAGTACAGAAGGAAAAGTAAAGCGTTCATTTTTTGATAAATACATCGAAAAAATCAAAGAATTTTTAGATAACGCAGAATAAAATAGTTCAGAAGAAAACAAAACATACAAATAAAAAATAATTACCTCAATAGGCTCTCCTTAAAAAGAAAGCAGTTGAAAAAAAAACCAAACTTTATGATAAGCGACTCAAATTTTGGAAATATTTCATTTGATTTACCTAAAAATCAATCAAACGTTATTAAAGTAATAGGCGTTGGTGGTGGCGGTAGCAATGCAATTAATCACATGTTTAAGCAAGGGATAAAGGGCGTAGACTTTATCATTTGCAATACAGATGCTCAAGCACTTGAAAACAGTCCTGTGCCAAATAAAATTCAATTGGGTGTAAACCTTACTGAAGGACTTGGTGCTGGTGCCAATCCAGAGGTAGGTCAACAAGCAGCAATTGAAAGTGTTGAGGTTATCGAAAAAATGTTAGGGTCAAACACAAAAATGATTTTCATTACCGCCGGTATGGGTGGAGGAACAGGAACAGGAGCAGCACCTGTTATTGCTCAATTAGCAAAAGAAAGAGACATTTTAACAGTGGGCATTGTAACCATCCCTTTTCAATTTGAAGGTAAGGTACGCCAAGAACAAGCAATTCAGGGAATAGAAAAATTACGCAAACAAGTAGATTCGTTAATAGTAATAAACAACAATAAATTAAGAGAAGTATATGGTAATCTTGGTTTTAAAGCCGGCTTTTCTAAAGCAGACGAAGTTTTAGCAACCGCATCAAGAGGTATTGCCGAAGTAATTACCTACCATTACACACAAAATATTGATCTTAAAGATGTGAAAACCGTATTGTATAACAGCGGTACAGCAATCATGGGATCGGCCATAGCAGCTGGAGACGAAAGAGCTAAAATAGCCATCAAAAGCGCATTGGATTCGCCCCTGTTAAATGATAATAAAATAACAGGTGCTAAAAATGTATTGTTGTTGATCGTTTCTGGATCAAAAGAAATTACCATTGATGAAATTGGAGAAATAAACGAATTCATTCAAACAGAAGCAGGACATAATGCAAATATAATCATGGGTGTTGGTGAAGACGACAAACTAGATGAAACCATCTCAGTAACTATAATTGCCACCGGATTTAACCAAGAACAACAACACGAAATTGTAAATACAGAACCAAACAGAATCATACATACATTAGAAGACGAACAAAAAATTGTTAAAAATTTAATGCAAACAGAAGTTGAGGCAGAAGTGATTAATTTTACAACTTTAAATTGTACGCCAACAATTGAAAAAGAAGAAGAGCCTAAATCTCAAAAAGTATTTTTTTCTTTAGAACAAGCAACACAAGAGCACAACTTTATTACAACTCAAGAAACCCAATTAACAGCAACAACAGATGCTATAAAAAATATAGAAGTTTCGTTTGAAATTATATCAGCTCAGGTAACTAGCGAGCCTGTTTTTGAAATAACATCATCACCTAAACCAATTAGAGAAATTGAAGTTATTGACCCTGAGTTTGTAGTTTCAAAAGAAGATTTACTGTTTTCTTTAGACATGTTTGAAATACAGCCTAAAGAGGTAAAAGAAAACCAAATTATTTTCAACCTTTCCGAAGAAATAAAAGATATAGAAGTAAACCAGCCGATAGAATTTATTCCGATCACCGAAATAGAACAAAACGGAATCATTAAATATTCATTAGAAGAATATCTTGAAAAAGAAAACGAGCTGTTGACGGCAAAATCTGAACACCAAGAGCCTGTTAACCCTGAATTGGATATTAAAATAAACACCCTATATGAAAGTGAGGGTAAAGAGCCCTTTTCAAACTATGAAAATTTTGATTTAACGGATCTTTCAATCGAAGAAACATTGCGCATACGTGCTGAAGAGCGCAAACGCAAAATGAAAGAATTTAATTATAAATTTAATTCCAATTCGCGCATTGACGAAATAGAAAAACAACCTGCTTACAAAAGAATGGGGGTTAATTTAGAAACACCAGATTTAAGCGCAAACAAATCGAGAATGTCTTTAGGAACAGACAGTAATGATGATGCTCAATTGCGTTCAAACAATTCTTTTTTACATGATAATGTAGATTAAAGGCTGATGCTAAAACATTAGAAAAGCCCAAAAATTATTTTGGGTTTTTTTATTTATATTTGCACAAACAAGCATAAGCGAACTACAGCTTTATATTTCAGTTTGTGCTAGGGCAACTGAAGCATACTAAAACAGAAACAAAAAAATTAAAAACATGAGTTTAGCAACACAAATCATGGACCAAATGAAAACGGCCATGAAAGCAAAAGATACCATAGCATTAGAAGCATTACGAGCTGTAAAAGCTGAAATATTATTGGCTCAAACATCAGGTTCGGCAGATGGGCTTTCGGAAGAAGACGAAATCAAAATTTTACAAAAATTAGTAAAACAGCGTAAAGATAGTGCCAACATATTTGCCGAACAAAACCGAAACGATTTAGCCGAGCCCGAGTTGGCTCAAATAGCCGTAATAGAAAAATTCTTACCAGCTCAATTATCAGAAGCAGAAGTAGAAACAGCAATTACAAAAATCATTGCAGATGGTGGATTCTCGGGCATGGCTTCAATGGGCCAAGTAATGGCAATGGCATCAAAACAATTAGGAGGAAACTCAGACGGAAAAACAATTTCTACAATCGTTAAGAAATTATTAGTGTAATTTAGAACAAAAGAGAATCGAAAATAGAGAAAAGAGAATAGATTAAGTCTTTCCTCTTTCTTCTTTCCTCTCAAAAAAGGCCTCGTAGTTCAACTGGATAGAATTTCGGATTTCGGCTCCGACGGTTGCAGGTTCGAACCCTGCCGAGGTCACTTTATAAGACGTAAACTCTTTATTTATAGGAGTTTGCGTTTTTTGTTTTCACAACTTGCCCAACCATTGCCCGACCATTTCAAAAACCCGTCTTTTTTTCAAATAAATCAGTTAACTGAATTAATAAATTTGTTGAATCTATTCTAATTCGTTCTATTTTAAAATTGCCTTGAAAAAAACTGATATGGTATATAAAAATAATTATTAATAATTACTTTTTTAATAATTTACTTTGAAAAAAGATTGAAGAATCAATTAACCTAATTTGATTTATGTTCATTAATTATTTCAAAAAATAAAGTACTAAAATCAATTATTTATCTTGCCATTTAATTTAAGAATAAAATTATATTTTTAATTATTTAAACAATAAAGAAAATTTTTTAAATAGGTTTCAATAATATGGGCTAAATAATAT
>NZ_CAWUTS010000054.1:0-4685 GCF_963925415.1 uncultured Flavobacterium sp.
TTATTATTTTTAAAGGTAGTTAACTTTATTCTAAAGCAAAGATTAAAAAAATTATTATAAAATTATTACGGGAACCCTCATTTAATAAAAAAGTAAGAATCACCCTTCGTAAATAAAATTACCTGACTATTGTCTTGAAAATAATCTTCAAATCCCCCAGAAAACTGCGATGGTAGTAATAGTCCAAGTTCATCCGCACCTTGTCTGGAAAAATCACCCTGTCGTTATAGGCTAATGGCAAATCTTGTTGCGCCAAAAGAGATTCTTCATTTCGATACTTAATGGAAGCCTCACTGGTAATTCCTGGTTTTAGCTCCAGTATTTTTCTGGCTTCCCCTTCCAATGCATCATAGTAACCCGGAATATCCGGTCGTGGTCCCACAAAACTCATATCGCCTTTCAGTATATTCCACAATTGAGGCAATTCGTCGATTTTCGATTTTCTCAAAAACTTTCCAAAACGAGAAGATGTTTTTGTTTTGTCGTTGAGGGTTTTGATTTTAAAAATTTGGAACGTCTTTCCGTGTTGACCGATTCGCTTTTGTATGAATAAACCAAAGGATTTGGTGTCAATGCTCGCTGTAACAATACAAATTAATATGATCCAAAAAAATAAAAAGACAACCACTAATGCACCTGTAAAATCAAATGCTCTTTTTAAAATCATTTTGGATTGATTTTAATTATTTTTCCGGGATTACCCACTACAACTGCATTGTCTGGAATATCACTAATTATTACTGTTCCAGCTCCAATAGTAACCCATTTCCCAATTTTAATTCCTTGGATTACACTTGCTCCTATTCCAATTTGTGTTCCTTCACCTACAATTACATTTCCTGCCAATGAAGCATTTGGTGATATGTGAACATAATCCCTTAAAATACAGTCGTGTTCTATAACACTTCTTGAATTAATTATGCAATGTTTGCCGATTTTTGCATAAGCGTTTATTACAACTTGAGGCATTACAACAGTTCCTTCATCGATTGTTGCAAATTTTGATACTGTCACATTAGCGTGAATTGCTGAATAATACTTAAAATTATTAGAATCTACAATTTTTTTTCTGATGAAATTATCACCTATTGAAATTATAAATTCTTGGTTTTTTTCTATTTTAAACAGGTTAGTTTGCAAAACCGGAATTTTAGACAACTCAGCAAAATTGGGATTGTCATCTAAAATTGAGACTACTTTTATATTATTTGAAAACAAAACATCTAAAACCACTTTTGCATGTCCACTTGCACCAAAAAGATATTTATTGTTTTCCATAATTAAATTTTTATTAATTTCCGTTAAACACTTCCATAGTCGCTTCGCCTTCTTGAGCAATATCTTCGCTTAAAAACACTTTTTTGATCGTTAAAAATACTATTTTTAAATCTAAAAAAAAGCTATAATTAGTAACATACCATACATCAAATTCAAATTTTTGTTCCCAACTTATGGCATTTCTACCATTTACTTGTGCCCAACCCGTGATTCCTGGTTTCACATGATGACGCTTTTTTTGGAAGTCATTGTATAGTGGTAAATATTCTGGCAATAAAGGTCGTGGCCCTATCAAACTCATATCCCCTTTCAGCACATTGAGCAATTGCGGTATTTCATCCAACGAGGTTTTACGAACAAAACTACCTATTTTCGTTAAACGTTCCGCATCGGGTAACAAATTGCCTGCTTCATCTTTCTTGTCATTCATCGTTTTGAACTTGATAATCTTGAATAATTTTTCTTTCTTACCAGGACGAAGCTGCAAGAAAAAAGGCTTACCCTGATTGGCAAAATACAAAGCAAAAGTAACCACAATAAACAAGGGGCTCATGATTATTAAACTAATAGAGGCTATTAGTATATCTATTACTGGTTTAAAAAAACGACAATACATAATTAAATCTTTTCAATAAAATCTACGAATTTATTTGCTAAATCTTTTCTTGCAAAAGAAGACTCTGCTAACTTTCTGGCATTTTTACCAAATATTTTCATACGCTTTGGATCATCGGCTAAATCTATTAAACCTTTAGCTAATTCATTTGCATTATCTGGCGAAATTACTATTCCGCAGTTGGATTTCAAAATCATATCAGCCAACCAACCTGGATAATTATTTAAAACAGGAATTCCTGAAGAGATATAATCAAAAAATTTGTTAGGAGAAGTACCATAGTAAAAAGCCGGAATATTAGCAAGTGCCATAATCCCAATATCAGCATTTGCTACTACATTATTCAATTCTACTTTAGGCATAGGATCAAAAAACCTACAATTATCGAGACCTTCATTTTTAGCACGTTCCATTAAATGAGGCTTCATTTTACCCTCTCCAATAAAAGCAAAAATAATATCATCTCTTTTCCTTTTTTTTAATTCGGCAGCACCATTTAATATTGAGTCTAAGCCATTTGCAATGCCATGTGCTCCCGTGAAGACTGCAACAGTGTCAGTAGGTTTAATACCTTCTAATTTTAAATTCTCACGCTTACCTGGCTTAAAAATTGCTAAATCACATCCATTAGGAATCATTGTTATCTTTTTCCCCTTTTGACTTCGTTTAGTAATTCCTTCACAGATGCCAGGCGAAAGACCTATACATGCATCTGCACTATGATAACTTAGCCATTCCAAAATACTCATTCCACCTAGAAGAAAATGATTTTTCATCCCCAATGCTTTGGGTAGCTCTGGCCATAGATCTCTTACTTCAAATACAAATTTCTTTTTTCTAAAAAACTTTGCAAAAATCCCAGGAATACCTGCTGTTAGAGGGGTCGTGGTTGCAAATAATAAATCATAATCTTCTTTTAAAGCAATTTTAATTCCTATAAAAGCAAATTTTAAAAAAAGACATGTTCTTTGGGCAATGCTGTCACTATTTGAATAGGGAAGTTTTATTTGGATAACATCTATCTTGTCAATTTCACCTCTATAAATTCCTTTTATACCTGTTTTATCCAAATTTAATTTTGCGAACTCCCCACATACTATAGTCACTTGATGACCTCTTTCTATCAGTTGCTGTGCAAATTCATAAGAACGGGTTGCTCCACCAATTGCAGGAGTAGTAAAATGTTGATGGAAATATAATACTTTCATTTTCTTAATCTATTTCTTTATAAAGCAATGTAGTTTTTATTTTATCTTCAAACAAAAACACAGTTGCCTTACCGTTTTCTTTTTGACCGTAACTATCTGAATTGTATGACACTGTATCTTCTCCTTTCACCACTTCATTTCTATCTGTAATCGCATTGAGTTGCCAAATAAAATTATCATGATGCCAAATTTGACTTTTTGACAAACCTTTGGTATTAGTAACTTCATCCTCTACGACCCACTTTAAATCATTTTTGGCTATTGTTATGGTTCGAGAATGGGTACAATTTTGGTTTAAATAACGAAAAGCACTAATAGCTCCTTTAAAAACATAGCTTTGTTCTGTTTCCAACCATTTTGCTTCTTTAGCCTGTGACCAATAATACCAAATAAATCGATTTCCTTTTATCATTTGAGACTGTCCGTTTACCATAACAGTATTATGCGCTTGGTTTCCAGTAAAATAATCGGATAATTCTTTGGTGGTATTGTATTTATACGTCCCGGAATCTCTCAATACATTTTCGCCTTTTATCCAAACATCTAAATGCAGGTTATCGGCGTGTGATGGTCTGTCCTTGTGGTTTCCACATCTTATAAAAGTAAAGGATTCTTTTGTTCGGCATATAAAATAGCCTCCTTTTTCAAAAGCCACTGTTCCGAATTGTTTTTTTAAAGGCTGTTTTCTTTTTGAATTATTGATTATCGGCTGACACCAATTGTAATCTTCATTGATACTTTCTTCTTCGTATAATTTTTCTTTTGTTAATATTCGATGGAGCGTATTTAATTGTGGCCTATAGTCTCTAAAAGCAGTATCGGAGAGCGAAAAGAACAGCGCACCGTCATTGGCTCCATAATTTGGCAGACACCCATTTTCTTCCTGCAGGCACTGGTATAAAAAGTTTAAGCTTTTATATGCTTTGTCATAGAATACAGCAGAAAATGGTTTTTGGTGGCTTTCGGTCATTGAAATCCCTAAAGAGAATAATTGTACCAAAACCCTGTGATAGTTCATGCTAAACTGCAAAAAAGTGCCGTCGTCATATACCTGATAAGCCACTTCCTGTTCTAACCATTTTCTGCCTTTTTTTGCCCATTTTTTTGTTTCCGGGATGAAAGGAAAAAAAAGTTCACTTAAGGTCAACAACAATGTTTCTGTAATGGCGTGGTTATTTCTTACCGCTATTCTGGAAAAATTGATGTTCTGGTAAACATGATGCAAAGACCAATAAATGGTATTTTGAATTTTATTCCAACGTTCTTCAGTTAATTCTTTGGAATTTTTATAAAATTCCAAAGCATACATCCAATTAAACAATCGTAAGGAAATTTCTTGACTACATTTCCAGTTAGGGCCTTGATTAATAGGATTAGCGTCAATCCAACTTTCTATTTCTGAAAAAACAAAAGCAGCATGATCCTCCTCAAAATGATAATCGTATCGTAGTATAGTCAATAAATAAGAAAATCTAGATTTTTCCCAAACGTATTTTATATCCCCATTTTCAGGATTAAATTCATTGATTTCAGACCAATGTTTAGTAATATCATATTTATACTCTGTTTCAGGATTAGTGACC
>NZ_CAWUTS010000055.1:0-5782 GCF_963925415.1 uncultured Flavobacterium sp.
GTATGATAATCAATTTGATGATATTTTTGACGCAATTCAATTTTTAATGACCGAAAATAAAGATATTGCAACATATTACGAAAGAAATAAAATAGGGTAAAAATAATAATATATGAATCAAACAACAGCTGTCAATCAAAAAGAATTATTTGGACACCCTATAGGGCTATATGTGTTATTTTTTACCGAAATGTGGGAACGATTTTCATACTATGGTATGCGGGCTTTACTTGTTATTTACATGATTGCTCAAGCGGATCATATAGACGGTCCTGGCTTAGGTTGGACAAAGTTAGAGGCATATCAACTTTACGGTTGGTATATAATGTTAGTTTATGTTGTTTCTATACCTGGAGGAATTTTAGCGGATAAAGTTTTAGGTCAAAAGAAGGCAGTAATGCTAGGAGCAGTTATTTTGGTTTTGGGTCATGGTACATTAGCAATTGAGGCTTCATGGTCATTTCTTGTAGGATTGGGATTAATTGTTTTAGGAGTAGGTTGTTTAAAGCCTAATATATCAACCATGGTTGGAGGATTGTACAAAAAAAATGATATTAGACGAGACAAGGGTTTCTCTATATTTTATATTGGTATTAATTTAGGGTCCTTATTAGCTACATCTTTTGTAGGTATGGTGGTTGCTAAGTGGGGCTGGCATGCTGGTTTTGGTATGGCAGGTATAGCTATGCTTTTAGGTTTAATTGTTTATGTTTGGGGTCAAAAATATATTACCCACGTAGGTAATAAACCAACTGTGGAAGATAAAAAGACAGATGTTTCGATTGTTAAATTATTTTCTAATATTTTTAATTCACCCTTACAATTAGGAGTTTTTGCATTACTTTTAGGGATATCTATTTATGCAGGTTTTACTTTTGAAGGAGTTGATCATTGGGGTTATGGCGCATTGTTTATTTTTCTTTCTTTTGTAATAGGACTTATGATGATGATTTTTAAAAGTTTGGAATCGCAAATAGAAAAAGACCGCTTTTTGGTATTACTGCTTTCTTTTTTGTTAGTAATTGTATTTTGGGGAGCTTTTGAGCAAGCAGGAGGCTTAATGAGTGTTTATACAGAAACTAAAACCGATAGAATGTTGTTTGGATATTTAATTCCCACACCTATGTTTCAGGGTTTAAATGCAGGATTTATTATTTTATTAGCTGTTTGGGTTGCAAACATTTGGGCTAAACGGAAATTAAAAAACAAAGAAGCTTCTTCTTTATTTAAAATGGCTTCGGGAACAATTATTATGGGTCTTGGTTTTGTTTTTATGATTTTTGCAGTTAGAGAATTTGAAGCTAATGGAAGTTCAGGCATGCAATGGTTGGTTTTAGCATATTTGTTTCATACCATTGGCGAATTAAGTTCGTCTCCTGTTTCCTTGTCATTTGTTACAAAATTAGCCCCTGTAAAATATGCTTCATTAATGATGGGATTATATTTTGCCGCAACCGGACTTGGCGGAAAAGTGTCAGGAATTTTAGGTGAAAAATCGGAAAGTTTTGGAGAGTACAATATTTTTGCAGGAATTACTATATTTACAATTATTTTCGGACTACTTGTAATAGCTTTATTAAAACCTTTAAAAAGATTAACACACGGAGCAGAAGATAACGAAAAGTAAAAGACAGTAATAAACCCTTACATTATGAAAGAAAATTCAACCGATCAATTTTTTAAAAATCCTGTTTTAGGCCATCCAGCAGGTTTATTTGTATTGTTTTTCACTGAAATGTGGGAACGATTTTCATTCTATGGAATGAGGTCTTTATTAATCTTATTTTTAACAGCCTCTTTTACAGATGGTGGTTGGGAATGGACTAGAGAAAATGCATCAGCATTATTTGGTTCTTATGTAGGTTTAGTATATTTATCTACTATGCTAGGGGGATATTTTGCCGATAAAATCATTGGTTTTAGATGGGCGGTTGTAGTTGGTGCACTTTTAATGACTTTAGGTCATGCTTCTATGGCAGTTGAAACGGAATTTTCTATCTATTTAGGTTTAGTTTTACTAGTATTTGGAAATGGCTTTTTTAAACCAAATATGACTTCAATTATTTCTGAAATGTACAAACACAGACCAGAAAAGAAAGATGGTGCGTATACTTTATTCTACATGGGTGTAAACGCAGGAGCTTTCTTCGGAATTTTACTTTGTGGTTATTTAGGAGAAAAAGTAGGATGGAGTTATGGATTTGGATTAGCAGGAATTTTTATGTTCTTCGGAATGTTACAATTTTGGTTGTCACAAAATATATTTGGCGATATTGGATTAAAACCAACTATTGAAAGTAAAGCTAAAGCTGAAGCAGAAGATACAGATACAAGAAATCCTTTTACAAAAATAGAATTAGGAATAATTGCCGTTAGTGCAACTTTAGGTTTATTATGGATTGTAAATGATCCAGCATCTAAAATTTCTGGTGGAGCTGTTAATGTTTTTGGTTTCTTAGGTGAAAACGGAAATGCAATTGCAATTATAACTGCATTGTTATTATTTATTTATTTGCTTGTTACTCGTTTAATGAAATACTCGCAAATAACAAGAGAAAAATTAATTGCGGTTACTTTCTTCGCTTTTTTAACAATTTTCTTTTGGGCAATTTTTGAACAATCTCCAAACTCATTAACAATTTTTGCTAGTGACTATACAGATCGAGTACTAGAAGGAAATTGGAGTACTTTTTTCTTATTTATAAATACCTTAATTACAGTAGTTCCTTTAGCAATTATTAGTTGGGTTTTATACTTATTATTCAAACAAACATTCAAAACATATGCTATAGCTAATTTAATTTTAGCATCAAGTTTTGTTATAGTTTGGGCAATTGCAATTTGGATGCTTACAAAAGATTTCTATACTGCAGGATTTATATCATTGTCAGATTCAACTTTAGAGATGTTAAAAATCAGTAAAGTAACAGAAGCAATTACAGAAGTTCCAGCAACATGGTTTTCAACATTAAATTCATTGTTCATTATTTCATTAGCACCATTATTCTCTAAATGGTGGGAAAGTAAATACAATCCAAATGCTAATATGAAATATGGAATTGGAATGGGATTATTAGCACTAGGAATGGCATGTGTTGCAATTGGAGCATCAGGTATTGAGCCTGGAGCAAAAACAGCTTCAGTTAGCATGATTTGGTTGATTTTAGTGTACTTGTTTCATACAATGGGAGAATTATGTATTTCACCAGTTGGGCTGTCTTATGTAAGTAAATTAGTGCCAGCAAGAATGATTGCATTTATGTTTGGTGTTTGGTACTTAGCTGTAGCTATTGGAATGAAAGGTGCAGGTATGTTTGGAGAAAAAATTGATAAAATTGCGAATGAATCTGGGTTAAGTTCTTTCTTTTGGATGTTAACTATAATATCTTTAGTTATGGCAGCCTTATCAATTTTAATGACACCAGTTATCAAAAAACTAATGCACGGCGTTAAATAACTAACATTTTTTGGCATCTTATTTGCATACTTTTACACAAATAAAATATAATGAAAAAAATTATCTTAATATTATCTATAAGCCTTTTGTCTTTTGTGGCTCAAGCTCAAGAAGGATTAACGTGGCATACAGACGTGTCTAAAGCTTCTGAAATATCCTTAAAAGAAAACAAACCATTGTTTTTGTTTTTTACAGGTTCAGATTGGTGTGGATGGTGCATCCGTTTGCAAAAAGAAGTTTTTAAGCAAACCGAATTCATTACTTGGGCTAAAGAAAATGTTATTTTAGTAGAACTCGATTTTCCTAGAAGAACCCCTCAAGATGATACTTTAAAAGCTCAAAATAAAAATTTGCAACAAACCTTTCAAGTGAGAGGTTATCCAACGGTTTGGTTTGTTAATCCACAAGTATTAGAAGGAAATAAAATAAATTTAAATGCCTTAGGCAGTACAGGTTACGTAGCAGGTGGGCCAGTAAAATGGCTCGAAGTAGCGAACGGAATTCTTAATAAACAAATTTAGCAGTTACATTTTATAAAATCCCTTTTCGGCAATGGCATGAAAAGGGATTTTGTAATGTAAACAAATTGCCTTCCATCTTTTTAAAGATGTAAACGAATTGCTTTTGTCAGCAATTATTAGGCTTGGTTTTGTGCTTAAAATTAAGCGTTCCAAGTTTATATATGCATTTTGTCTTAGGATTACCACATTGGGCTTTATAGATGTATTGTAAATACCGTTTTTATCTACAATTAATATTTTTTTACCTTTAAAATAAAACAAATTATCTAAAGGTTTAAACTGAATTTTAGGTTTAAATTTTGCATTAGCATATTGCCAAACACTCTGATTTTGCTTAATTAAGCTGTCGTTTGAGTAAACGGTTAAAGCATTGTAATTTAAAACAGAAATAACACTTTCTTTATGATTAAATACAATTAATTCGTTTTGACTTAAAGCCTGTTTTTTTGTTGTAAAATAAACCAATTGAAAACTTAAAATAAAAAACAACAGGTATAAAAAGCGTTTATTTTTAGGTTGGTACATCCAATAAATAAAAGTTATGAGTATGCCGTATAACAAAAAAGCTAACACTGAAGTAAAAGAAACATTCTTGATTATAAATGGCTCAAAACCAGCTAGCCATTGAATGTAGTTGTTCATGAATGTAACAATAAGTGTAATTATTTTGCCAAACAATAGCGCAACAGGCGTAAATAGAAAGTTACTAATTAATGTTATAATGCCTGTTATTAAAACAAGTGTTGCCGCAGGTATTGCTACAAGGTTGGCCAGTAAAAACAAAGTAGGAACTTGTTTAAAATACAACAACATTAAAGGCAAAACACCCAGTTGTGCCGCCATGGATACTAAAAATAAATTGCTGACATAAATGGTAGTTTTATGTTTATTAAAATAAAATTTGCCATAAAAAGGTTGAAACAAAACTATAGCAAGCACAGCAGCATAACTCAATTGAAAACCTACATCAAAAAGATATAAAGGATTGTAAATCAACAAGATTAAAAAAGAAGTCGCAATGGCATTGAATATAGAATTTCGAGTGTTTAAAAAATTCCCAAAAGCAATAATGCTAAACATCAAAACAGCTCTTGTAACAGATGCCGACATACCCGAAATGAGGGCAAACAGCCATAGTAAAAAAAGTATTGCTGCTAGTTTTATAGTTTTTCCGTTTTTTATGCGATTTAAAAAACCAAAAAAGAAATTTAAAAAACCATAAATAATTCCGATGTGCAAACCTGAAATGGCTAAAATATGAATCACACCTGCGTTTTTATAATCATTCATTATAGATTGGTCAAGTTCTTGCTTTTGGCCAAAAAGCAATGCATTTATAATTGATTTTGTTTTTATAGAAAAATGATGTACATCAAAACTCGACATTAATTTTTGACGTATTTTATAAATGTAATACGATGTGTTTTTGACTTTATTGCCAATAAAATAAGTGTTTTCAAAACACTTTATCTGGTGAAAAATATTTTGATTTTCCATGTAATTGGCATAATCAAAACCATAGGGATTATAGTTTTTTAGAATTGGACTTACCTTGGTATTTGTAATAATTTTATCGCCTATAGAAAGTGTTTTTTTGTTTTTTTTAGAAAAATAAAGAAGTATTTTTCCCGAAGCTTTTTGATTGTTGAATACATGTATTTGCATCACATATTTGGTGTAAAACGCATTGGGTTTAAGCTCAGAAATAACCAAGCCCTCTACTTTGTTAATTTTCTTAAAATCAATTTTTGAATACAGATTTGGATTGCTTGATTCTTGATGAAAATATAAAGAAATACTGCCA
>NZ_CAWUTS010000056.1:0-12425 GCF_963925415.1 uncultured Flavobacterium sp.
GTACTGCTACTGCAGCTACATTTGCCACACGAGGCACTATTACACCACTGTTTGAAGATACAACATCTAAAGCTCCTTCGGGATTTGTTGTTCCAATACCCACTTGAGAAAACAAATGAGTCGATGCTAATAACATGACTGTTAAAATAATTTTATTCATGAGACAATAATTTAATTATTAATATAAAAAACACGACTTTTAAAAAAGTTACATAAAGTACTCCCAAATATTATACAGAAAAAAAACTGTGAATTAACACAAGTAAAAGCTTTAATTATAACTGCATTTTTTACCTGATAAAGTCATATTCCTTAAAAAGGAAAAATTATTATTATTAATTACTTATTGAACAATCAAGTTATAGTATTAAAAGATTATAACTTGTAAACAGAATTAATCAATTCGTATTAATAATTAAAAAACTTTAAAAAGGCATCTATTACAATTTTATAGAAACAACTTCTTTTTTTTATAACACATATTTACATACCGTTTAACAAAGCGATAAAGAAAGATGCTATAGTTAAATGAGTACAAATATATATAAATTAATTGTTATATAAAACATTTATGTATAATATATAACATAATTATATAATTGTGTTATATATTAAATACATTTTTGACTAGCATGAATGTGTAAATCATACCTTGTTATGTAATCAAAAAAGAACTTTAAAATCTCGAAGCTTGTATGATTTGACGATAAAAAAGATACTAAATTTACTAAAGTATTGGGGTAAATTAAAAAAAAAACAGGCTGTACTAGGGGACAGCCTGTTAAAGGGTACAAAGTGTACTAATATATCTACGTATCAATCCTTAATGCAACGTATACTAAAGCCTTGTGCACGAGAGCTAGTAGAACCCACGGAGGCGCTAGTACTACTGAAGTACATGGTGCGTCCGGAAGCACCAATACCTGTCGTACTTGTCCAATAGTAGCCCTGGGTACCCACGGAGTCATAGAAGTTACTAAAGTTACGCCTGCCAGCAACTGGCAATTTTAATGGGCTAGCAAAAGCACCCGCAGCATTGTTAGTAGTAAAAGTCAAAAGCTCGTTGTTAAACTCTATTGATGTTGGTACTCTATAACCTGTTGGGCATGGGTTGTTAATATCTGCAACGGTTTGCCAACGTGTATTGTCTTTAGTAGCTAACCAATCATAAGGTTGTACTGAATTGGTAATAAAATTTACACCTTCAGTACCTGCTACTACTGGCCCTGCACTGCTACTAGAAGAGCCTGCAGCTGGTGCAGAACCATTTGTTTCTGTTGCTGCCGTACGAACTATTATTTGGTGTCCATCTGCTTTTCTACCCCATTGGTATAAATCTCCATAAGCTAAATAATCTGTACTGCTTGTTGCCACTCGCGTAGCCCCTAGGTTTCGATCCATCCATATTCTACCAGTTGGTGATAATACTGCTGTTGTAGTTGTTTTACCGCTCAAACAGTTAGACCAAGCATTGTTTTCGTATGCACGAATACAGGTATTTGAGATGTCATAAATTATCATCCCATTCACGGGTGTTGTAATGACAGCATTAGTAGCCACACGAGGCACTATTACACCACTGTTTGAAGATACAACATCTAAAGCTCCTTCGGGATTTGTTGTTCCAATACCCACTTGAGAAAACAGATGAGTCGATGCTAATAGCATGACTGTTAAAATAATTTTATTCATGAGACAATAATTTAATTAGGTGGTTTCAAGTCATAAACACAACGATTCCATTATTGTTGATTGCGTTTACAAAGACTTCATTCGGTGTTAGATAATTATATCTTTTTCTGGGGCTATTATTTAGTATTTCTTCTACTTGTTGTTTGATAAGTTCAAATATATATATATTAATTGTTATATAAAACATTTATGTATAATAAATATCATAAATGTGTAATTATGCTACATATTAAATACATTTTTGATTAGTATGAATGTGTAAATTATACCTTGTTATATAATCAAAAAAGAACTTTAAAATCTCGAAGCTTGTATGATTTGATGATAAAAAAGATACTAAATTTACTAAAGTATTGGGGTAAATTAAAAACGAGAGTAAACCATATATTTACAAATTTAGTATCTTTACAAAAAAAATACATGTTGCCACAAAATACAGGTTTTTCTAAACTTAGTAAAAACGAAAAAATAAATTGGATTACTACAACTTATTTCTCAAATCCAATAGAATCAGAACAATTGGTCAAACAATATTGGAATACAGATGCTGCCATACAAAAACTACATGATGAATTTATTGAGAATACATTAACTAATTTTTATTTACCCCTTGGCGTTGCCCCTAATTTTGTGATCAACAAAAAAGCCTATACCATACCAATGGTTATTGAGGAAAGCTCTGTAGTAGCAGCAGCAAGTAAGTCGGCGAAGTTTTGGTTAACTCGAGGTGGATTTAAAGCAAGCGTTTTAGGAACAGAAAAAATAGGTCACGTACATTTTACCTACTTGGGTGAGCATAAAAAATTAGCCACATGGTTCAGTATAAAAAAAGAACAGTTTTACAGCGATGTAAATTACATAACAAAAAACATGGAAAAACGCGGTGGTGGCGTTTTAGATATTGAATTAATTAACAAAACAGATAAATTAGAACATTATTACCAATTACATGCTACTTTTAACACAAAAGACAGCATGGGCGCCAATTTTATAAACTCGTGTTTGGAACAGTTTGCTAAAACATTAAAACACGAATTGGCGGATTGTGATGATTTTTCTGCTGAAGAAAAAGACATTCAGATCATCATGTGCATTTTGAGTAATTTTGTCCCAAATTGTGTTGTACGGGCCGAAGTTGCCTGCAAAGTTGAAGATTTAAATGAAGAGACTAATGTAGACCCTTTAGAATTTGCTGAAAAATTTTTAAAAGCGGTACAAATTGCCGAAATTGAACCCTACAGAGCCGTAACGCATAACAAAGGCATTATGAATGGTGTTGATGCGGTAGTATTAGCAACAGGTAACGACTTTAGAGCAGTTGAGGCGGGAGCACATGCTTATGCCAGCAGAAACGGCAGCTATTCAAGTTTATCTCATGCGTCTATTGAAAATGGTATATTTAAATTTTGGCTGGATATACCTTTGGCGCTTGGAACTGTAGGAGGGTTAACTTCTTTGCATCCTTTGGTTAAATTTTCATTAGAAATGCTAGGCAAACCATCTGCCGAAGAATTAATGCAAATTGTGGCAGTAGCAGGATTAGCTCAAAACTTTGCGGCTTTGCGGTCGTTAACAACTACCGGAATTCAAAAAGGGCATATGAAAATGCACATCAACAACATTTTAAACCAATTTAAAGCCACAAAAGAAGAAAAAGAAAAGGTACTGAGCCATTTTGTTGACACAACCGTATCGCATAGTTTAGTAGTAGATTATTTGGATGTCATTAGAAATAATAGCGATACCACAAATTAATTGTTTTGTTTTTAAATATGCTAAGTAGATGCGCAAATTAGGAAAGTTCAGACTACTTGATGGCACAAAAGTAATGTCAAGAAAAATATAAGCTTAAATGAATAAACAAACCTTTTACAGCAACGGAAAATTACTTTTTACAGGAGAATATTTGGTTTTAAATGGGGCTAAATCATTGGCTGTACCTACTAAATTTGGACAAAGTTTAGACGTTACATTTTCTGCTGGAAACACTCTCAATTGGAAAAGTTATGATTTTGATGGAAGTATTTGGTTTAAAGATGAAATAAAATTTGAAGACATTATTGCAAAAACTTCATTTGATGAACACAAAATAAAAAACACCTTAGTAAAAATTTTACATCATGCTTATTTAATGAATACTGATTTTATTTCTAAATCAAAAGGTTATACGCTACATACAAAATTAACATTTCCAAGGCTTTGGGGCTTAGGCACTTCTTCTACATTAATAAACAACATAGCACAATGGCTTCAAATTGATGCGTTTGAGCTGCTTAAAAACAGTTTTGGAGGTAGTGGTTACGACATTGCTTGTGCACAAACTGACACACCTATTATTTATCAATTACATAATGAAAAACCAAGTTTCAAAACCGTGGATTTTAATCCCGTTTTTAGAAAACATATTTACTTTGTTTATCTCAATAAAAAACAAAGCAGCAAATCTGCCATTAACAATTATTTAAAAAAACAAGTTTCATTAGACAAGGCTATAAGTAGAATTGATGACATCACAACATGTATTTCAGAAACTGATGATATAAATGAATTTATGAATGCTATAGATATGCATGAAGCTATAATTAGCGATGTTTTAGAACAGCTTACTATAAAAGAATCTATTTTTCCTGATTTTAAAGGGTCTATTAAAAGCTTAGGTGCTTGGGGTGGTGATTTTGTTATGGCTATATCTCAAGAAAACCCTGTTTTATATTTTAACAACAAGGGATACAAAACGGTATTGAAATATGAAGACATGGTTTTATAGAAAATATAACTGCAAAAAAAATCCCGAATGTATTGTTCGGGATTTTTTTATAAGAAAAAAATTAAATTATTTGATTCTTAAATCTTCTATATCAGATTTTGCTTTTAAAGCTTCAAGAACTTTATAGTTCGTTGAGTTTTTTGCTTGTGTATTAGATTGGTTGATGTATGACGTATAATTTGGCAAAGTATTTGCCTTTTCAAAAACTTTCGTTTTAACCATATAAACACCATACGTACCGTCTATTAATCCTGATGTTTCACTTGCTTTTTGTCCAAATGCTTTTCCAACAACTTTAAATTCAGGACCTATATTTGGCATTAAAGCGCTTTTCATTGTTACCCCAGTTGCAGAAACAACAGCAGCATTTGTAACTTTAGAAACCTCTTGAACAGTTTTACCTGTCATTTTCTTTCTAATGATTAGGGCTTTCTTTTTATTTTTTAAAATAGGCTCAACTTGTGCTCTTGCATTTTCAACAGTAGATAATCCACTGTCATTTAATGATTTTAATTGTACAACAACAAAACCTGTGGGAACATCAAAACGTTTTACATCTCCTTTATTTGTATCTGAACTTAAAGCCCAAAGAACAATTCCTCTTTGAGATCCAAATGATAAAATGTTTTCGTCAGTGTTTTTAATATTAGATACTGGCTTAACTTCTAATTCCATTTGTTTTGCAACTTCTGCAAAATCTTTTGAATTTGCTTCAGCTTCAAATTTTGATGCTTTTGTGTAATTTTGATCAGATGTGGTTTCAGATGGCTCTACTTTTTGAGCTACAGTTGCTAATAAAACTGAGTTGTACTTGTCTGTAACTTTAATTACGTGAAAACCAAAATCAGTTTCAACAACACCAATACTACCTATTGAATTATTAAAGATAAAATCATTAAACGGTTTCACCATTTGATCACGTACAATATTATCATACTCACCTCCTGTTTGTTTTGAGCCAGGGTCATCAGTATTTGCAGATGCTAAAATACCAAAGATAGATGGATTAGCTTTAGCCTGTACTAGTAATTGATTTGCTTTAAGTTTTGCTTCCTCTTTTGTTCTTTTAATTGAAGGATTTGCACTTTGAGCTCCTTCAAAAGCAATTAATATATGACTTGCTTTAACCGCAGATCCAGATTTACTGGCTATTTTTTTTGATAATTTTTGATAACCGTTGTCAACATATGGTCCAAAAACTTCTCCATTAGCTAAGGCAAATAATTGCTCTTGGTAATCTAATGGCAAATCTTTTTTTGCTACAAAGGTTGAATCAAATTTAATATCTGAATACGTATTTATGTATTCAGTAGTGTTTGTCGCATTTTTAAAGCTTACAATGGTCTCGTTTAAGCCCGTTTCTTTGTTGTATATGACTTTTCCTCCGTTCAATAAGCCCTCGATTGATGATTTCATATCATCTTCATCTGATTTTGAAGGTTTATTTTCGATAAAAACTAAATCTAAATCAGCCATTTTTACTGATTTAAATTTCTTATTGTTTTCTTTCATGTATGCCATTATTTCATCATCAGAAATTTTAGCTTCATCATCATTAACTGTAGAGTATGCAACGGTTACAAAATCAAAATCAACTTTGTTATTTTCATCTTCATAAGACACTTGACCTTCTATTTGAGTAGATTGCATACCTGACTTAATCATGGTATAGTACAAAATTTCTTTATATTCATTTTCAACGTCTACTTCAAAAGTTTTCCATTGGTTTTTTTGTTCAACATTTTGACTCGAGAGCATCGTTTTTACAAACTCTTTAAACTTACCTTCATCAAATGTGCCTGCTGCATTTTGAAACTGAGGATTTGAAGCAAGGTTTGGGTTTTGCTTCATTAAATTAATCAATTGGTCTTTACCAACGCTCAACCCTAATTCGTCAAATTCTGTTCCTAAAATAATTTTTTTAACTTCTTGATCCCAAACTCCATTTGAAGCTTGAACATTGCTCATTCCTCTTTGCTCAGCTTGTCCTACTTTATATTGAAATTCTTGCCCCATTATGTTTGCACCGTTAACAGTACCCGCATATCTTGAGCCAGCTCCAAATGAACCGCCCTTAATTAAATCTGCTAACACAAAAGAGAATAATGCTAATGCGATAACTACTATAAGAAAAAATGAACGTTGTCTAATTTTTGATAAAATTGCCATTTTATAATTTGTTTAATTTTTTTACTGAGGGCGAAAATACAATTATCTATGAGATAATAAAAGCACTTAAGCGTTATTTTTATCTTTTTTCTTCAGAAATTGAAAGTTTTACCAATTCTATTTTTTTATTAGTAGCAGAATGTATCGTTATTTCGAAATTTTCAATATTAATTTTTTCTCCATTTTGAGGAAAGTCTTTCGTATAATCGACAATAAAACCACCTAAAGTAGAATAAGAATCACTTTCTGGAATTTGTAAATTGTATTTTTGATTGATGTATTCAACGTCTAAACGGGCAGAAAACAAGTATACACCTTCTTCTATTTCATCATCAATTGTTTCTTCATGTAAATCATGTTCGTCTTCAATTTCGCCAAACAATTCTTCTATTATGTCTTCTACAGTAATTAAACCTGAAGTTCCTCCATATTCATCAAGGATTACAGCCATGCTTTTTCTTTTTTTGGTTAAAATATCCAAAAGATCTTTTATAAATATCGTTTCTGGAACATATTCAATAGTCATCAGAACTGATTTGATGTTTTTTGGCTTTTTAAACAATTCAAAAGAATGTACATAACCTAATACATCATCAACAGAGTTTTGATAAACAATTATTTTTGAATAGCCCGTTTTAATAAATAAATCGCTTAAATCGATTATACTATCTTCAATATCAACACCTGCAATTTCTGTTCTTGGCGTCATAATGTCACGAGCTTTTAGCTCAGAGAATTCTAAAGCGTTTTGAAAGATTTGAATTTCAGAGTCTATTTCGTCATTATCGGATACAGAGCTCATTTGTTCATTGATGTAGTTTCCTAATTCGACTTTACTAAAATAATCTTGCACTTGATCTCCTTCCGTTTTAAAGAATTTTTTTAAAATAAAATCTGAAATCCAAATGATAAATTTTGAAACCCAATAAAATAGCTGATGAAAAAAATAAGCTGGAACAGCAAAAAACTTGATTAACTTATTTGAATATATTTGAAAAAAAACTTTTGGTAAAAATTCTGCTGTAAATAAAATCAACAAGGTAGAAAGTAATGTTTGAGAAAATAGACTTACAAGCTCATCATTAAAAAAGGGTGAAACCCTTTCCAACCAAGTGGTAATTAATTTTCCGGTAACAAAACCATAAATTACCAAGGCTATGTTGTTTCCTATAAGCATTGCAGTAATAAATTGCGAAGGCTTTTCGGTAAGTTTGCTTAAAATGTTTGAGTTAAAATTATTTTGCCTTTTTTCAATAGACAAAAAAACCTTATTTGATGAAAAATAGGCAATTTCCATTCCTGAAAAAAAAGCTGAAAGCAGCAAGCAAATAACTATAATTGTAATTTCCATAAGGATTAATTGCAGTTCTTATTTTCGGAATTTATCATTAAAATAACCTCTAAAGAAAAACATAAATAGTGCTGCTCCTGAAAGCAACAAGCTCATCAAAACACTTTGATCGTTTTGAAAATGTTCAAAAGCATCGTATGCAAAATATACCGCAAATATTAAATAAACGTAATGAAAATATTTTAAAAATTCCATGATGTGTTTTTTTTTCAAATGTATAATTTAAAAAATAAAAATACTACTATTCGTCTATATTATTTACTTCTCCATTACTCTTTTGCATGTTAAATATGCTAAAGTCTTTGCTGAAATCTACACCAGGGCCTTGCAAAAAATCGCCTTGAGCGTCATAGTATTTAAAATGTTTTTCAGTAAAAAACCATTCATTTTTTTGATCGTAATACAATTGAGCGGTTTCTAGTATTTTATTATCGTAAGATGTTATTTTTACATTGCCCTGTAAATCAATAAGATTTGTTTTTTTATAAGAAACTGCATAATCTGCATCAACATAACTCTTATTGTTTTTGTCATCAAAAATAGTGAGTTTAATTCCTTTTGGAAATTCGGTATATGGGTTTTCTAAAGAACCATAGTCAATCATTTTAGGACTTACTAATATGGCTTTTACTTTTCCTGAATCTGTATAAACCAAATTAATAGTGTCTGCTTGACCTGATGGTGTAAAGGTTTTTTGATTGAGTTTTTGAATGGCTTTAAAGTTGCTTTCACATGAAAAAAACATAGTCACAGTAAAAACTGTGACTATGGTAGAAATTATATTTTTAAAATTTATAAACATCTTATAATGAAGGTACCGTTATAGATTCTCCAATCCAACAATTGAACGACACTCTTTGTCCTCCTTTATTTTCATTAAAAATATCTGTTTTTGATGGCGCACTTGCATTATAAGAAGCTGCTTGTCTGTTTGCAGTAGCCTTTAATGCTGGGTCAACTGCAGCAGCTTTGTTTGCATATTGAGCACATAACCAATAAACGGCTCTTTTATCAAAAGGTGATGATCCACATTCGTTAGCACTGCTTGCATACAATTGAGCAATCAACATGTAGGATTGACCAAAAGAAGGCTTAGCAGACAATGCTTTTTTAGCATAACTACGTGCTTGAGATTTATTGCTTTTGCCAAACATAGTTGCTATTTTGTAATATACTTTTGCTTTTTTAGTACCGTCAGTAAACAACTCAGCTGACTGGTTAAAGTATTCTAATGCTTTTGATGTGTTTCCTGCTCTTTGAGCAGCTACTCCTAATAAATAAGCAGATTCAGCTGTTGGGTTTAAACGGTGCAGTTGCTCTGATATTTTTGTAAATAATGGGTCAGAGTCACATTCTTTTATTTCTAAACGCTCGGCAGCTCTTTTAAGCCAAAGAACATCTGTTTTCTTTTCTTCAAATGATTTTTGATAAAACGGAATCAATTTGTCACAAGTCGAAAGCATTACAATTTTTGAATCCATACTGCCCTTAACCGTGCTGAATTGCTCTAAATTATATTCGTTTTTTTCTTTTATGCGATTTTCTTTATCTGACAGCTCTTCATTATTTTCAATTTTGTTCAGTAAAATATCTAAGTCATCTGAAAGACCTTTTTCTTCTAATTCTAATTTTTCAGTAATTTCATCATATTTATCAAAAACTTGTTGCAATTCGATGCCTTTAGTTCCGTTTTCATATTGATTTACAAATAATTCAAAATAAGTATACAATGCTTTTGCTGAAGTAAAATTAGCATTATCTGTTTTAAAGGCTGTGTCTAATAAATTATAAACTTCATCTTTAGACCCCACATTGTTGTCAAATAAATTCATCCCTTTTTTTAAGGTATTCCCTTTATTATTGTCAGGGTAGTTAAGATCGTGTTCTGTGTATAATACATTTAAGTCATTTACAAACGCTACTTTTTCTTCAGGTGTTGCTGCGTTATCAATCTTATTCAACAAAACATATTCGCCATATAAATAAATAGCTTTATTTATTTTTGGGCAGTTTGATCTTAAAGGTTGTAAGTATTTGTATGCTTCATTAAATTCTTTTGATTTTGAATATTGAGCAAATAATTGTAAGTCTTCAGAACATTTTTCTTGATTTTGAGCATTCGTAAAAAAACCAACTAATGCAACCATTACTAATAATGTAGATTTTGTTTTCATTTTGTTAAAATTTGTATTAATCATATTTTCTTTTTTCGAACCATAAATCATTTAGAGATAAACCGATGTTTAAACTAAAGTAATTTTCTTGTATCAAATTGTTTTTTATGGTGCCTTTTTTACCATATTCAAATCCTATGTTTATATTTGATAATTTACCGGCTACTGGGAAACCTAATCCAAAATTTATGCCAAAATCATTAATTGATTCAGAATTTAACACAAGACCTGTGTTTTCATGACGAAATCCTGCTCTATAAGCTACTTTACTCCAATAGCTTGAAAACGAATTATACTTAGGTATATAATATCCACCAAGTACAAATTTATTTGAATTTTCAAAAGTTGTTCCGGAAATGTCATCAAACCTATTGCCTTGTTTGCTGTTTTCTTGATAGGCATATTCGAAACCAACAAACCATTTTTTTGATTCGCCAATACCTGCGCCTAATTTATAAGTAGACGGGATAACGAGTTTTGTATCATTAACGTCTATGTCATTATTATCATTTATAATTTCTGACCCTGTTAACGTATATGAAACAGTAGCTATGTTTCTGGTGTTGACTGAATTTAATTTTGCTTCAGGTGTATAATTTATACTCGATGAAAAAGTTAAGGTGTTTTTTAAATTTTTACTATACAACAAGCCAAAATTTGATGAAAACCCATTGATACTTGATTCGTTTAATTCTCTTGAGCCTAAAATAACATTAGGAATAAAAACAATAGTTTTAGTATCTATGTTTCCAAAATTATATTGCAAATCCATACCAAAACTTACAGTTTCAGATAAATTAAATCCAAAACCTGTAAATACTCTGTTAACACCGCCTTGACCTTTAAAGATACTGGTTCTTAAGTCTACATTAGAAGTGCTGTTTTGAATATTGTATCCTACCGAAGAATAGGGCATCAGTCCAATAGCAACTCCAAATTTACCGATTGGAAAACCCAAGGCTAAATAATCTAACGATGTACGTTTTGCACTTTCCTTACTGTCTTGATTAGAAACATTGCTAAAAGTAGAAGTTCCACCTACAACAAAATTTGTAATTCTAAGTTTTGAATACGAAGCTGGGTTTAATAAGTTTAAATGGATAGAATCATAAGCAACTCCTAAACCTCCCATTGATCTTTGGTCATGAGTTCCTTTAAATTTTACATCTCCTAAACCATAAAAAGAATAAGGCGAAGACGTTCCTTCTTGAGCGGAAACTATAAAAGTTGCCATAAGAATTAATGCAAGAAATAATTTCTTTATCATTTTTTATTGTATTGGTATAATAAATTCAAACTTTCTAGCAAGAAATTTGAATTTGCAAATATGGGCTTTTTAAATCTTTTAGCCAAAAAAAGTGTGTCCCCACCTGTTAAAATTATTGTTAAATATTTATATTGCGTTAAATATGCGTTAATAAATCCCTCAATTTCATACACAAGCCCATTAACAATGCCTGAATGAATGGATTGATTTGTTGAATTTCCAATAAAAGAATTAGGCTCTTCGGTTTGTAGTTTAGGTAAATTTGCTGTAAAATAATTTAAAGCCTGGTACCTCATTGAAATACCTGACGAAATAGCGCCTCCCAAATAATTTTTATGCATATCTACAAAATCATACGTTATGCATGTACCTGCATCAATAATCAAGCAGTTTTGATTGGGATACCTCAATACAGCACCCGAAACTAAAACTTTACGATCCAGTCCTAAGGTATTTGGTGTTGCGTAGTTATTTTTAAAAGGAAATTTACTTTCTAGCGACACATAAAACAAATTTGAGTGCTTTTTTAGCAACAAAATAACCTCATCAGGTATGTTTGCAACACTAGAAACGATAGTTTCAAGGCTATTTGGGTGTTTTTTAAAAATATTTTTTAATCCTATAAACAAAGTGTCTGTTGAAAATATTTCTTTGTAAATTAGGGTATCTTGCTCAAAAACAGCAGCTTTAATGTTTGTATTTCCAACATCTATAGTTAGTATCATTTTAATAATTTGAATCTTCAAATATACAAATTGATTTTTTTTAATAATTGTTTTGTATAAATTAAAAATCATTCTATATTTGCACCCGCAATAAAGCACAACGTAATCTTTATTTTAAGATTTAAAAGTGAATAATGCAAAAGGTACCTTAGCTCAGATGGTAGAGCAATGGACTGAAAATCCATGTGTCCCTGGTTCGATCCCTGGAGGTACCACAAAATTATCCCGTAACTCATTTATAAACAATGACTTACGGGTTTTTTGGTTTTTAGAGTTGCTC
>NZ_CAWUTS010000057.1:0-8994 GCF_963925415.1 uncultured Flavobacterium sp.
CTAATTATTTTGTATTACTTACAAGAAATACATTATTTTTAATAAAAACAGTTGGAATTAATTCTATTTTTTCATTGTAAAAACGTAATCTATTTTTAGAAATAGGAATATTACACATCAATTCATTATGTTCAACTTCAAAAAAATTAACATAAAGTTTTTGAATTTTAGTTGTATCAATTGTTGTAGTTTCATCTTCGTTTAAACCCCAACCACTACTCTTCCATTAATAAAAGGCTATTTCAACATTTTTAACTTTATTTTTACAAGAAATAAATAGACAAAAACAAAAGAACAAAAACAACTATTGTTTTCATTAATTTTTATTTGATAACCTATAATTAATTTAAAATTATATATAAAATCATACTTTTTATAATAAATTTTTTCTTTAAAATAATTAAAATCAATATCTTAAAAACTTTATTTAAAATAAGTCTAAATAAATTTTGTAAATTAAAACAGACGTATTATTTTTGTCTCGTTATTTTAATTTAATCTAAATAAGCAATGAATACAAAAAAACAAATTTTAGCATTAGTAGCATTTTCTTCTTTATTTATATCATGTACAAAAAACGATATTGATATAGTTCCACAAAACTATACTATACCTGATACGTATACTTTTGATAGAAACAGCACTACATCTGTTGATTATTCTGGTCAAAGTTCAAGAATATCAATGTTACAAGAAATGGGTGATTATTACAAAACTCAAGCAACAGCTGGAAATGAAGTAAACGAAACTGTCTTAAACAACATGTATTCTAATTCTGGAAATCCATTTTCTAGTACAGATTTAAACACATCTGGTAAACAATTAAAAGACAAAACAGCTGCATCTACAGATTACTTTACATTATTATATGGTGGTGGATCTACTGTTGAACAAGCTAGTGTAAGAACTTTTTTTCAAACTCAATTTACTCAAGGAAACAACGCAAGTTTAGGTAATAATGCAGCCGTTGGTGTTGCCGGAAAATACTTAGACGGCACTTCTACTCGTTTATTTGCAGCCAATGGATTAGAGCCACAACAAGTTGTATTAAAAGGTATGATGGGAGCTTCTTTTATGGATCAAATTGCAAATAATTATTTAAGTGTAAACAAGTTAGATGCTGGAACAAACGTAATTGACAATACAAATAAAGTTGTAGAAGCTGGTAAAAACTATACAACTATGGAGCACAATTGGGACGAAGCTTATGGTTATATTTATGGTGGCGATATTGCTTCAACAAATTCTTTTAAATTTTGGTCTAGTTATATAAACCAAGTAAATAATGACACTGACTTTAATACTTTAAAAGCAGCTATTGATTTAGCCTTTAGAAAAGGTAGAGCAGCTATTGTAGCAAATGATTACACAACTAGAGATGCACAAATTGCAATTATTAAAGAAAAACTTGCATTAGTTCCTGCTGTAAGAGCTGTATTTTATTTACAAGAAGGTAAGGCAAAGTTAATTACAGATAATGGTGCAAAAGCTTTTCATGCTTTGTCTGAAGGTTACGGTTTTATTATGTCATTAAGATATACTAACAAGCCTGGAACAAACAATCCATATTTTACAAAAACTGAAGTTGATACTATGTTAAATTCTTTAATTAGTGGTCCAAACGGTTTATGGGATATTGATAATATTTCTCCAAAATTAGATGCTATTTCAGCACAAATTGCAACTAAATTTGGATTCACAGTAGCTCAAGCTGCAACTGTTAATTAATTAAAAAAAAAATAAACCTTACTATATTTAATTATTGTGGTTTTTAATAAATCGCCAATTTTATTGAATACAAAGTTATTTAAAACTTTATGTCTGTAGGTAAAAATATTTTAAATTTATTTAGAATAAATATAGATAAGAAAAGAAACATTTGTATTTTTGTAAAAAAATAAATTTAAAATGAAGAAAATATTTTTATTTATCGGAATATCATTAATCGTTTTTGCTTGTTCATCAAGCGACAACAGTGATGATTCTTTAACTGATGCTTATGATAGAACAGCAATGTTGAATCAATGGGCTGATAATATCATCATTCCAAGTTTTGCTAATTATGATAGTAAACTACAAACATTATCTACTGATGTTTCAAATTTTACTTCAAATCCAACACAAGCTAATCTTTTAGTTGCTAGAACTTCTTGGATAAACGCATACAATGCTTATCAAAAAGTAGCAATGTTTAATGTTGGTAAAGCATTGGAAATAAATGTAAAAGAAGCATCAAATACATATCCTACAGATGTTGTAGCATTAGAAAACAACATAGCGACAGGTGTTTATGATTTAGGTTTAATTTCTCAATATTCTAAACAAGGGTTTCCGGCTTTAGACTATTTATTAAATGGTTTAGGCTCTTCCGACGCTAATATTCTTGTTTTTTACACTTCAAATTCTAACGCCAATAACTACAAACAATATTTAATTGATGTAACTGCTAAATTAAAAACAAATAGCAACTCAGTTTTAACTGACTGGACTACTTCATACAGAGCTACTTTTATATCTAGTAATGGAAACGCTGTCAGCAGTTCCGTTAATAAAATGACTAACTTATTTGTGAAAAATTTAGAAAAAGATATTAGAAGTGGAAAAATAGGCATTCCTTCTGGCATATTCTCTAGCGGCGTTTTATATCCTGAAAAAGTTGAAGCTTATTATAAAAATGATATTTCTAAAGAGTTATTAAACACTGCTGTACAAGCGCAACAAGATTTTTTTAACGGAAAAAACTTTAGTAATTCTTCAACAGGTCCAAGTTTAAAATCATATTTAGATTATGTAAATACAGTTAGAAGTGGGCAAAATTTGAGTGATATTATAAACAATCAATTTTTAAACATTTATACATCTAATAATTTATTAGATAATAATTTTTCGACTCAAATTACAAATGATAATTCAAAAATGCTTAATGCTTATGATGCATTGCAATTAAATGTTGTTTATATAAAATTAGATATGATGCAAGCATTAAATATTACAATTGATTATGTGGATGGTGATGGCGATTAATCATGAAACAAATACTGAATACATATTTTAATTCTTATACATCAACAGCAACGCTAGCTTTTTATAGGTTAGCGTTTGGTTTGATGATGCTGTTCAGTTTAGTAAGGTTTGCTGCTTTAGGATGGATTGAAAAATTATACATCTTACCTATAAATCGTTTTACATATTATGGTTTTGAATGGATTCCTAGATTAGGAAACTATACTTATCTTCTATTTTTAATTGCTGCTATTGCAGCCTTTTGTGTTGCTATTGGATATAAATATAGAGTTGCAATACTTACTTTTTTTTTATGCTTTACTTATATAGAACTTTTAGACAAAACTACTTATTTAAATCATTATTATTTTATTTCTATAGTGAGTTTTGTATTTATATTTCTTCCTGCAAATGCTTATTTTTCTGTTGATGCAAAGCAAAATTCAAAATTAATTTTTCAAGATATTCCTAAATGGAATGTTGATATTTTAAAAGTTTTAATAGCAATCGTTTATATTTATGCAGGTTTAGCTAAAATAAATTCTGATTGGTTACTTGAAGCTATGCCTTTAAAAATATGGTTACCTACAAATAACGATTTACCTATTATAAAAATAATCTTAAATCAAAATTGGGTTCATTATGCTTTTAGTTGGGCAGGAATGGTTTACGATTTAGCAATTCCGTTTTTATTACTTTATAAACCTACTCGTAAATTTGCTTTTATTTTAGTTGTGCTTTTTCATGTTTTAACACGCTTATTGTTTCCAATTGGTGTTTTTCCGTTTGTAATGATTGTTAGTTCATTAGTGTTTTTTGAACCTTCTTTTCATGAAAATGTATTGAAAAAAATTGCATTATTTTTCAAAATCAATTTTGAACGTTTTAATAATACTTTAGAGCTTAAAACTTCAAAAGTAACTTCAAAATTAGTCAAAGGAGTTTTAATCACATTTATAGTTTTTCAATTGCTGTTTCCTTTTAGATATCTATTGTATGCTAATGAATTATTTTGGACAGAAGAAGGATTTCGATTTTCATGGAGGGTGATGTTAATGGAAAAAGCTGGCTATACGCAATTTAAAGTTGTTGATTCAAAAACCAATAAAGAAATAAGAGTAAATAATTCTCTTTTCCTTACAACTTTTCAAGAGAAACAAATGGCATTTCAACCCGATTTTATTTTAGAATATGCCCATATTTTAGAAAATCATTACAAGAAACAAGGAGTCATAAACCCACAAATATATGTTGAAAGTTATGTTGCATTAAACGGAAGATTAAGTCAAAAATATATTGACCCAAGTGTAAATTTAGCAAACGAAACGGAATCATTTAAACCCAAAAATTGGATTTTACCATTTAACGATGAAATTAAAGGTCTTTAAAATACTAGTGTTAGTTTTAATTAGCTACACAACTACAGCACAAGAAAAAATAAGCGGACTTGTAAATGAGTTCTCAGGAATTCCTATTGCAGAAGTAAACATTTACAATAAAACAAACGGAAAAAGCACAACAACAAATTCAAGCGGAAATTATACAATTGAATTAAAAGGGCAAGAAAACAATACTCTCGTTTTTTATAATACAGATTACGAAGTTTTAGAAGTTACTGTTCGCTCAAAAACACCTTACTACAAGGTAACATTACAAAAAGTAAATTTCTTAAATGAAATAGTTTTAATGGCACAAAAAGATAAGATTTTTGCCTTAAACAGATTAAAAGATGTTGAAGAAACTGCTATTTATGCAGGTAAAAAAACAGAAGTTGTTTCAGTTGAAAAACTAACTGCAAATAAATCAACAAATAATGCTCGTCAAATTTTTGGTCAAGTTGTTGGGTTAACGATCAATGAAAATTCAGATGGCGGATTGCAATTAAGCATTGGAGGTCGTGGATTAGATCCAAATAGAACTTCAAATTTTAACACAAGACAAAATGGATATGATATAAGTGCAGATGTTTTAGGCTATCCAGAAAGTTATTATGCAACACCCACAGAAGCATTAGAAGAAATACAAGTTATACGTGGTGCAGCTTCTTTACAATATGGAACTCAGTTTGGTGGATTAGTAAATTTTAAAATAAAAGCACCTAGTAAAAAACCTATTGAACTACAAATTAGAAATACAATTGGTTCATTTGGGTTGTTTACAAATTTTACTTCACTAAGCGGAACAAAAGGAAAATGGAGTTGTTATACTTTTTATAATTACAAAAAAGGAGATGGTTTTAGAAACAATTCAAAATTTGAAAGCAAGAACTATTTTGCAAACATAAACTATCAAATTAATGATAAAACATCGTTACATTTTGATTATACTTATTTTACTTATTTAGCACAACAAGCTGGTGGTTTAACAGACAAAATGTTTTATGAAGATATTTTTCAAAGCAATAGAAAACGCAATTGGTTTGAAGTAAACTGGAACTTATTTGCTGTACAATTAAAACACAAAGTCACAGATAACAGCAACTTTTCATTACAATTATTTGGACTTAATGCAGAAAGAAATGCTGTTGGATATAGAGACAATAGAGTTTCATCAAATGATGTTGAAGGCTCTGTTAGAGATTTAATTTTAGGTGATTTTGTAAATTGGGGAGCAGAAGCTCGATATTTAACAACTTATAAAATCAACGATCACAAAAGTGCTTTTTTATTAGGTGCAAAATATTATCAATCTAAAAATAACGGAATTCAAGGTCCAGGAAGTTCTGGTAGTGATGCCAATTTTAATTTAGCCACAGATGAATTTCCAACTTATGGAAGTCAGTCTAATTATGAATATCCCAACTTAAATTTTTCTTTTTTTGGAGAAAACATGTTTAAATTAACCTCTAAATTTTCAGTAACTCCAGGTTTTAGATTTGAAAAAATTAAAACTCAAGCCATTGGTTCTTATAGAAGAATTAATACAGATTTAGCAGGAAATATAATTTTAGACGTTCAAGAAAATGAAAACAACATAAAAGACAGAAATTTTGTTTTATTAGGTTTAGGATTAAGTTATAAAGCAAAAAACAATACCGAATTATACGGAAATATTTCTCAAAATTATCGTTCCGTTACTTTTAATGATATTAGAACAGTTACTCCAAGTCAAATTATTGCATCTGACATAACAGATGAAAAAGGGTTTACAGCAGATTTAGGTTTTAGAGGTCAAATTAGAAAAGTTATTTCATTTGATGGTAGTATTTTTGCACTTTATTACAAGGATAAAATTGGAGAATATCAAGGGTTAAACCCAAATGGTGCTGCTGCAGTAGTTAGAATTAGAGACAATGTAGGAACAGCTTTTAATTATGGAATTGAAACCTTTATTGATTGGAATATTAGTCAAACATTTTTTATGAATAATGAAAATTTTAAATGGACAGTCTTTATAAATACAGCTTTTACAGATTCAGAATATTTAAAATCTGACATTGCTAATGTTAAAGGAAATAAAGTAGAATTTGTACCAAATATAAATGTTAAATCAGGAATGAACTTAGGCTATAAAAACTTTTTATCAAATATTCAGTTTACTTATTTGTCTGATCAATTTACAAATGCTAACAATTCAACAACAGATAATACCGAAAACACTTTTGGCGTGTTTGGGCAAATACCATCTTATTTTGTTTTTGATTTCTCAACTTCTTACAAACATAAAAACTGGAAATTAGAAGCTGGAGTAAACAATTTTACTAATGAACAATATTTTACAAGAAGAGCAACAGGATATCCTGGACCAGGAATTATTCCGTCAGAAACAAGAAGTTTTTATACAACATTAGAATTCAACTTTTAATCACACATGAAAAAAGTTAACACACGAGAACTGCATAGAGATTTGGGTTATTTTTATTTGGGCTTAATCATTACTTTTGCCATATCGGGCATTTTTATGAACCACAGAGATCGTTTTGATGCGGCTAAGTTTACCATTGAAACCAGTAATGTTAAGATTTCTGTAGTTATAGACAAAGAGATAACCGAAGAAACAGCTAAAGCAATTGGTGCATCATTAGGCATAAAAGATCAATTTAGAAGACACAAAATAAAAAAAAACATTTTGAGCCTTTCATATGAAAAAAACGATGTTGAAATTGACCTCGCTACAGGAATAGGACAAATTACAACGTTTGTAAAAACACCTGTAATAAGCCAAATGATGAAGTTGCACAAAAACACATCAAATTGGTGGATTTACTTTTCGGATGTATTTGGCATTTCTTTAATTTTTATTGCACTAACAGGTGCTATGATGATCAAACATGGCAAATATACTTTTAAACAAAGAGGTTGGAAATTGGCTCTAGCCGGGATACTCTTTCCCATATTGTTTTTAATTTTTGGGTAATTATATAAAGGCTTTTTTTATACATTGTTTTATTAAAAAACGAATTGGTTGTATGCATATGTATTATTTATAATAAATAAAAAAGCTGTTGCCATGTAACAAGTATTTGCAAAGCTGAACAAATTAGTAAAACCATTTTTAAAATTATGTTAACATAAGATTTAAACCGTCAAAATCGTAATTATAAATTTGTTAATTATGGTCTTATGACTTAAAGGCAAACACAAATAGTACTATTACATTAAACATCAGCGTTGGGCAATATAGCAACTTAACAGCCTTAAAAATTAAATATATTAATTAAACCAACTAATAAAAACAAAGGAAGCCATTTTGCTAAAAAGTAGATTAAAAAATGCTCTAACAAAGGTTTTTTTAATAAAAAAATAAAAAAAATCTCAACTTAAATAAATAATCCTCATCGTTTAACAATTAAAGAAATATTTTTTTTTATTTTTATATCCTTAAACGCCACACAGATGAAAAACTTATTTACTTATAAAACAGGAATTCATAAGACCCAAAAAGTTATATTTATTCAATTTGAAAAAGACTACAAGCTTATTGAAGAAGTCAAAAAAATTAACGGAAGCATTTGGAGCCAACAAAAAAAATCATGGTACGTTTTAGACAGTGACAAAAACAGATTACTTTTTAATTTAGATCTCGAAAGCACTTTTTTGCCTTCAAAAGAAGGTTTTTTACATATACAAAAATTTAAAAACTACTTACAATCCAAACGATATAGCGAAAACACTATACGCACTTATTTAGATGCTTTACGTTCGTTTTTAGTGTTTCATAATAAAAAGTTATTGATACATATAAATAATGACGATGTAATTGAGTATAACAACGAATACATTTTAAAAAACAAACTGTCGGAGTCATATCAAAATCAAATTGTAAATGCCCTAAAATTATATTTTAAAACCATTCAAGAAAAAAATTTAGATATAGAGAAAGTTCATCGTCCTAGAAGAAAAAAAATATTACCAAATGTTTTAAGCAAAGAAGAAATAAAATCAATTTTAGAAGCACATAGCAACATTAAACACAAAGCCATGCTTTCTATGATTTATAGTTCAGGCTTAAGACGAAGTGAGTTATTAAACCTAAAAACAACCGATATAGATTCTAAAAGAAACATAGTAATTATAAGACAATCAAAAGGGAAAAAAGACAGAATTACACCTTTATCACCTAAAATTTTAGAGTTATTGAGAGAATATTACAAAGTACACAAACCCACTAAGTTTCTATTTGAAGGCCAAAAAATAGGAACAAATTATTCTGAACAAAGCTTACAAAGCGTATTAAAACAAGCCTTACAAAAAGCCAATATAAAAAAACCAGTAACCTTGCATTGGCTGCGACATAGTTATGCAACTCATTTGCTAGAAAGTGGTACAGATTTAAGATACATTCAAGAATTATTAGGCCATAACAGTAGCAAAACTACTGAGATTTACACACATGTAAGCACAAAAAGTTTGCAGCAAATAAAAAGTCCTTTTGACGATTTGTACTAATTTATTTATATATTTGAAACAACAAAAAAGTATGACGTTTGTCATACATGTCTACCTCATATTGGGTGGCTATGTATGATTTTGTCATACATATATACAAGTT
>NZ_CAWUTS010000058.1:0-7687 GCF_963925415.1 uncultured Flavobacterium sp.
ATTTCTAGAATAATGATTGAATCGAAAATCAATATTTTTAAGTCCAAAATTTCCTATTTTAAATGAGGTAAAAATATCTACATAATTGACTCCAAAACCAAACTGGTTGGCTTTAAATGTAGATAAATCATAATCAGAAGTATAATATTGTTCGGTAGAATAATGTTGCTCATAACCTGCAAAATACTTACTTTGTTTTTGTGTATATAAGCGATACATAGGAAAAACAGTAAGCTCATCTGTTACTTTTATAGGTAATTCAAAACTGGCTGTATGGGATGATAAATCCCAATTATCGGTATAGTATCTGTAATACGATCGAATCGTTATGCGTTCATTAAAGTAATAATTTAATCGTGCTCCTATGGGAGTTTTAGTTCGGGTATCGGGCAAACGTTCAATGTCATCCGCTAAATGATATACAGCTACATTTGCAGCAGTTTGATATACAGAAATATATTCCGACTTGCCCACATAAAAATTAGTTTTGTTGGCAAAATATATTCTGTGATATGGTGATGATAAAAGACCCTGTTGTTTTATTAGATCAAAAAACAATGAAAATTGCATTTTTTTTGTAGCTACTTGCGAAAAACCAAATGAAGCTGAATACGAATTTCGTTTTACATTATCAATTTTGCTAAATTTTATGGGTAAATAATTTTCTGTTGCATCTGGGCCATTTTCGTTGTAAATGGTTACTCCCGCAAAGTATCCCTGAGAATTATAGTTGGTTCCATATTTTGCATATTCACTCAATTCGGTTGGATAAATTGGGCGCCATTGATCTAAATACACATTAGTTTTTAAAGAAATTTCAGAGTTTTTATCATTGAATAGTTTGGCTATTCCTCCTCCAAAACCTACAGATGTATAATCATATTCATTAGAAACAGATAGGTCTGCGTTCCAATTTAAATTGCGATCATCACTACTATGGGCATAATTAGCCACTAAAGACACTAGGGCATCTTGAGCTGAAGCACCAGATGATGCTTGCCAAGGTGTACCAACTGGAATAGTTGACGTATTTTGTCCACCTGAAGCTGCAGTCGCAGCATTCCATGACGCTCCATTACCTCTTGAATTGCTCATGTAGTAATCTTCTTGATTATCATCATCATCATTTGATATTCGTGAAGAATAAAAAGGATTGATATTACTAGATGAAGCTGATGTATAAGCAGAAATACCTACATCAATTGTTAAAATATCGTCATCATTTAAAGGAACAGAAATTACAATATTAGATGCAATATCACTTAATTTTTCAGACCCCATTCCACCGCTTACAGATGAATGTATACCATCTTGATTGTAATAGCTCATTAAAAAATCGACTTCTGCCGTTTCTAAAACACGTTTTTTATAAACAATAGAATCGTTTACTTGAGCAAAAGAGATACTTGAGCCAATAATTAAAATATAAAGAATGTTTTTTTTCATAATACAATTAATTACAGCCACATCCACCACCGGTTTTTCCACCATTTGCTCCAGCTGCAGCTTCTCTGTAAACCTGAAATGCGGTTTCATAGCGTTCAGTAGTTTGCGCACTTAATTTCATGGTTGGATCGTTAATTTGTTGTTTGTCATATTCTTTAACCGAACCGCACGATTGCAATATCAGTATTACAATTAATCCATACAATGCTGTTTTCATATATTAGTTGTGTTTTTTTAAATCTATATTATTTGAAGCATGAATTGCTCCTTTATCATCTACTATAATGCAATCTAAACCCTTAATTTGATTCACAAAATCAAGCCCTACTGTTACACCCATTACAAAAATCCCTGTTGCAAAAGCATCTGCCATTTCGGTTTGCTTGGCAAAAACAGAAATGCTTACAATTCCCTTTGCTGGATAACCGGTACGAGGATCTATAATATGTGAATATCGTACGCCGTTAAAAGTAACAAATTTTTCATAACTACCTGAAGTTTCTACAGCAGTATTTTCTAAAGGAAAAGTGGCAAAAACCTTGTTTTTATTCATGGGATTGATAATACCAATAGTCCAAGGCTCGTTGTTCAATTGTTTACCCCAGGTACTGATGTCGCCTGAAACATTTACCAAACCTGACATACAGCCTTTAGAGTATAAAACTTCTTTAATTTTATCGGCTATATACCCTTGTCCAATACCTCCAAGGCCTAATTTCATGCCTTTATTTTTTAAGAAAATTGTAGTATCTTTTTCATTCAAAATTATATTTTGATAGCCAACTTTTTCTACAGATTTTTTAATTTCTTCATCGGTAGGCATTTGGGTCATACTGCCATCAAATTTCCAAATTTTGTCCATAGATGCATAAGAAATATCGAAGGCACCCTTGGTTAATTTTGAAATTTTTAAAGACCGATCAACCAATTGAAAAACTTCCAAATCAACTGTTATTGGATGAATACCTGCATTTTGATTTACATGTGATATTTGACTGGACGGAATCCAATCTGAAATAAGACTCTCAATCCGTTTTACTTCATTAATGGCTAATTCAGCGAAAGAAGCACCTTCTGTAGAGTCTTTTGCGAGTAAAGTAATGTCAAAAGGACTTCCTAAAAGAGAAGCTTTTTTTTTATAGGTAATTTGACTAAATGTCAAACTTGAAATCACTAAGAATAGGATAATAAAACGGAGTTTCATTATTTATGGAATTTTTTTAATTTTTGTATATATACCTCAGAAGTTACTTTTTCATAACCCATAATACCTAGAACTATTCCTTTAGTATCTAGCACCAATACTTTTGGAAAATTTCCTTCGGGATTGTATTTTTCAGCTAATTTATTGTTCACTTCTTTTTGTTCAGGGCTTAGAGTATTAGCTTTCTTTTTAGGGAAATCTGCTCTAATTACAATCCAGTTTTCTTCAGCTGCTTTTTTAAATTCATCCGATTGAAAAATACTTCGATCTAATTTAATACAAGGTGCACACCAATCTGAGCCTGAAAAAATAAGAATAATATTTTTAGATTCCTTTAAGGCTTGAGTTTTAGCCTCGTTAAGAGAAATAATACTTTGTTGAGAAAAAACAAATGCTGTAAACAATATAAAAATTAATACACTATACTTTTTCATAATTTATATTTATTGAATACAAAATAAACATATATTTTTTTTCTTATTGTTAATTTAATGATATTTTTTTTATTTAACATTAATTTAGTACAAATCTAAATTAAATAAATCTTTAGATTAATTTTTATAAGTTTGTTAAAAAATGATCATTTGTACCAAACCTTTTTTACTTAAACGGTGTATAGCCTGTTTAATAGATTATGCTATAATTTATATGTTTTTCTTTGTTTTTACAATGAAATTAGGTGAGCCTGTAGCTAACTATTCATATGAAATAACAGGGCCTTTAGCTTTAATTCCTATATTTTTTTGGTTTTTTATGACGGTGCTATTAGAAGTTTATTTTGGAGCTACAATTGGTAATTCTATTGTTGGATTAAAACCAAAATCATTACTTAGAACCAGCGGCATATTATCGTTTGGTCAATCTTTTAAAAGACATTTATTAGATCCAATAGACATGTTCCTTTTCGGTTTTATAGGCATCATTTTAATTAAAAATACAGATAAAAATCAACGTTTAGGAGATGTTTGGGCTAAAACCATTGTGGTAGAAACTAACGTAAGACCTTAATTAAACATCAATAATTACAACAATCCGTTATATTTTCGAACAAACCATTCTGTAGCTAGAGTAATTGCCAATAAAATCATCAACCAAGTCCATTCGATTAAAGGTGTTTTTTTTATAATTTCTTTTTGAATGGATTTGTAATTTTTATTGTCCATCAAATTTTCAATTAAAGCATCCACAGTGTTGGGATAAAAGACAATTCCATTGGTGTTTTGAGCTAATTGTTCTAAATGCTTTTTATCAGCATTTACAAATTGTTTTTCAATTTCAAAATCTAATATTTCAAAAGCAGCTGAAAACGAAGTTTTTGTGTTTTTTTCAACAACGGTAAAGCTATAATTACCTGGAACTAAATTGTCTAAATTTACTTTATATTCAGTATTAGCTTTTAAGAAATCAAATGTTTTTAAGCTATTATTTGCCTGATTTTTTAGTGTTATACGCAATAGAGCATTTTCATCAAATTCGTAGTTTTTATTAAAGAATTGGGCCTTAATTTCTATAGGTTCTCCCGAATTATAAAAAGATTCATGCGATACAACTAAAGATGTGTTGGTACTATTAGATGTTAAAAATTGAATGATTTTATCCATAAACATGTCAAATTGTGTAAAATTGTTAGTTTTTACGTAACTTTCAATTCGCCATCTCCATATGTTTTCTCCCAACAAATAAGCTTTTCTGAAAGATGCATTTTCAGAAAAACACAACATTGGGTTGTTCACATCAATTCTGTTTATTTTTGACCCCAATAGAACAGAAACATTTGCATTAATTTGAACTGATCCAAATCCATTTTCTAAAGGAGAAAAAGAATCAAAACCTATATTATCTTGTGCAAAAAGATTGAATTGTTCGTTATAAGATGCGTTATAATTCTCTTTTTGATTGGTCATTTTAAAAACCAAATCAGATTGAGATTGATTCATTACATCATAATTAGTGGAGTTTCCTGTAATAAAAAACGCATTTATTTTAAGTTTTTTTGCTTTACTTATTAGAGGTAAATATTCTGCATTTGGCTGATAAAAAATACAAGCATTGAAATTTGATAAGTCATTAATTTCTTTAGGGTTAACTATTTTTACCTTGCGTAACTCATTAGATTCGATACTTCGTTTAATGACTCCTAAATCAGGATGCGTAATCGTTGAAATTAAGGCAATTTCTTTTCTTTGATCTAATATTTCTAATGAAAAATATTTGGTATTATTGGTTTTATTTTTTTCGACGAGGCTACTGTTAATTGTTGCCTTATATTTTTTTATTCCAACAGTGTTGGCATTCAAAAAAGCAGTAATCGTTTTTACTTTTTGTTTGCTCGAAAAACTAATTTTTTCTTTAAAAACAGGTTTGCCATTTTCATAAATAATTACATCTGCTTGAATTGATTTTGGACCGTTGTATTGTACAAATATCTCAACTGGAAATTTATTTTTCAGAAAAGCATACTTGTTTATATTTATTTGGTTATTTTTTAAATCTTCAACCTGGGTTGTATCACCTACAATTACAGGAAAAACGGCAACGTTTGATTGAAAGGAATATACATAGTCTCGTCCTTGAGTTTGATTTCCATCAGTAACGATCAATACAGGAATAAATGGAGCTTTAAAAAGTTGTTTTACATTTTGTGCAACATCATCCAATTTGGTTTGTTTTCCAATGAAATCAAATGGTTTGTCTTGATGTATTTCGGAGTCAAATAAATAAATTTGAACATCAAATTTTGTTTTTAACTTCTTGTTATCTTTTAAAGCCTCATAAACACTTTTAATATTTTCTTGTGCATTTAACTCTTTGATTGACTGTGAGTTATCAAAAAAAATAGGCAAAGGTGTTTTTACTATTTCTAATGATTTTTGACTTATAACTGGGTTGATTAACAATACAAAGACTGTCAAATAAGATGTAAACCGCAAAAAAGTTAAAAACAAATTCAAATTAGACTTACTCGTAGCTTTATATAGGTACTGATAATACGACAATAAACCAGCAATTAATACAGATAAAATGAGAAGAATGCTCGTGATTTGGGACATGCTAGTGTATTCTATTATGAGATGATTAAAATTAATATCTTTAAAAGAGTATAAATCTACCAAATTTTAGCAATTATGTAAGCATTCCTCCACAAACATTTATTACTTGACCGGTTACATAAGCACTTAAGTCACTTGATAAAAACACGCAAACATTGGCTACGTCTTCAGGTGTTCCACCTCGTTTTAAAGGTATTCCTTCTCTCCAACTTTTTACAATATCTTCGTTTAGTTTTGCAGTCATTTCAGTTTCAATAAACCCTGGAGCTATAGCATTACAGCGGATATTTCTTGAGCCCAACTCAAGCGCAATAGATTTGGTAAAACCAATCATTCCTGCTTTTGATGCAGCATAATTAGCTTGCCCAGCATTACCTTTTACTCCCACTACACTACTCATATTAATAATTGAACCTTTACGATTTTTTAACATGATTTTTTGAACAGCTTTCGTCATGTTAAAAACTGATTTTAAGTTGATTTCAATAACTTTGTCAAAATCATCTTCGCTCATGCGCATCAATAAATTATCTTTAGTAACTCCAGCATTATTAATTAAAACATCAACATTGCCAAAATCTGCCATTACATCTTCAACTAACTTTTGAGCTTCATTGAAATCTGCTGCATTTGATTTATAGCCTTTTGCCTTTATGCCTAAAGCATTTAAATCATTTTCTAAAATTAAAGCTGATTCAGCAGATGAGCTATAAGTAAATGCAACATTTGATCCATGTTCTGCAAAAACTTTTGCTATACCGCTTCCTATTCCTCTACTTGCTCCTGTAATTATGGTAACTTTACCGTCTAATAATTTCATGTAAAAATTTTTATTGTTTTTTATAAGTCAAATATAATATTCAAATCATTTTTAACTAATAAATATATATGTTATTTAAGTTTAAAATATAAAGCCCAAATATACTATTATTTTAATATTAAAAAAAAATGAAATATTAGCTAAACTTAATGTCAAACATCTATTTTTGGTCTATCAACATATATAAATATTTTTTTTAATGTACAGAACACCATTTGACTTAAATAGTATATATGAAACGTATAAGGTTTTGGTTTATAATATTGCGTTACATTATATGCAAAATATAGAAGATGCTGAAGAAGTTACGCAAGATGTTTTTATAAAAATACATCAATCTATTGATAAATTTAAAGATAAATCGAGTTTAAAAACATGGATATATCGAATTGCTATAAATCAATCTTTAGATTTTATTAAAAGAAAAAAAAGCCAAAAAAATTTTTTTGTTTTTGGTATTAAATCAGATAACGAATTTGAGGTTTTAAACTCTACCTCTTTTGAGCATCCTGGTATTCTGATGGAAAACAAAGAAGATGCTAAAATTTTATTTGAAGCGATAGACGCATTACCCGAAAAACAAAAAACAGTATTTATACTCACAAAAGTAGATGGATTGAGTAATCCTGAAACTGCCGAAATTATGGAATTGAGTATTTCTGCTGTTGAATCGTTAGTTTTTAGAGCAAAAAACAGTTTAAAAGAAAAGTTAACAAATAAATTTAAGGAATATAACAAGAAAAAGTAAGTAACTTCGTCAAATATATAGACAGATTAATACAAAATGAACAACGAAATTTTTATTAAAAACATTTTAAACAGCACAAATGGAATAACAAAAGTTTTTCCAGATGACAGTTTGTATGTTCGAATTCAAGAACAAATAGCATATGAAAAAAAAGTCAGTAATTATGCCAAATTTTTTGTAGCTGCTTCTATATCGTTATTGGTTTTTATAAATGTTGAAGTTTTGTATCATAACGAACAAATTTCTAATTCAATTAATGATGTGTCAAAATTAGTAGTAACAGCTGATAATCAATTATATTAATATTATGAACAAATCAAAATTATTAACAGCAGTTGTTATTGCTTTATTAACTATAAACATCATGACTTTGACTTTTTTTATAATAAAAAAGCCAAATGATGTACTTGAACTTAAAA
>NZ_CAWUTS010000059.1:0-13704 GCF_963925415.1 uncultured Flavobacterium sp.
AATTTAGACCACGTTCAAGTTCCTGTATTATACAATGGTACAGCACAACTTATTAATGGTTATGGTGCTACTAATTGTGATGAAACACCAGGTAGTTTACCAAACGCATGTAGTTGGGCAACACCAAATAATACAATTGTAAGAGACAACGTAGATGGGAAAGACAAAATATATATGACGTATGGTTATTTCACAACTGGCTCTGGACCTAGAGAATTTTACGAAGTACTTGAAAAAATTGTAGACTAATTTTAATAATAAAATAATATGAAAAATAATAAAATAAAATTTCTATGCATAGGAGTTTTTGTTATAGTTAGTTCTTTATTTACTTCATGTAATCAAGACGATGCTACAAGAGATTCTGTGCAAGAGGTAGGAGAAAATCTTACAATAAGTGTAAATGTGCCTTTTGCTTCTCCGCAAAACCTAATTGAAACGGATGCGACTTATCCTTTTACGGTTTTAATGAGTGCATCACAAAGTGTAGATGTACATGTAAAAGTAACACAAGTAGGCGGTACTGCAACAGATGGAGCAGATTTTGAATTTACTTCAGATGTGTTAATACCTGCAAACACTTTATCAGGAACTGGTTCTATTACAATTTTTAGTGATAATTTGGCTGAAGAAACAGAATTTTTTACATTACAAATTGGGAATAGTCAAACTTCAAATGGTTCAGTTACTCCAGTAGAAGTTACTTTCAACATTTCAAACTATGTAGAAAATGGTTTGATGATAGATTTAAAATGGGCAACACATGTATATGATCTAAATGGCGTTTTAATTAATCCAACAACAGCTGCTGACTTACGTTTACTTCTTACTGATCAAAATTATAACCAATCTGCTATTTTAGCTGGGTCAGATGGTTCAAGCTTTGAAACTTTTATGTTAAATCCAGCAGCACCAGATGGCACTTACTATATTGTTGCAGACTTATATGATACAATGAGTTTTACAACTATAAATTTCTTTGATATAGATTTGACTGTCATATTTAACCAAATAGGTGTAATTAATGATTTAACTTACACTTTTCCTGCAGGTTTAAATTCTCAATTTACCTGTCCAAACAACTTTTTTAAATTAGCTTCTTTAACTAAAGTTGGTACTAATTATACTATTGAGTCTATAGGAAAATCTTCTTTAGATGCTACTAAATTTAATGGCAACTATGTTGTAACTTTAGACCAATGGAATGATTATAGTGTTGGAAATGTAGTTCCAGTTGAATATGATGCTGCTTCAGGTCTTTATAAATTTAAAATTTTAAGTACTAATAATCCTTATATTAGCAACCCAACAACTTCTTATATAGAGGTTACAATTAGTACTGACGGTAAATGTACCGTGGCTTCAAACGAAGATTTTGCATACATAGGCTGGCAAACACTTCCCGTAACAGGAAATGGAACAGTTAACTTTTGTGATAGATCTATAAATTTAGGTTTAAATTTTGGACCATATACAGGGTATAGACTTAGGTTAGCAAAACAATAGTTTTCAATAAAAAACAATTTACATAAAAAAAAACCACTTCTAACGAGGTGGTTTTTTTTATGCCTTAACACCATAGAAAAAGACAATCAAATATTTGGAATTTGTGCTACAATTGAAGTCATTCAATGTAAAACTGAAATTGACACGGTGTTATTACAAACAGAACATCTTTATCATCAGATCTATCATCTTACATCAATTACAGAACTCTATGACACACAATTTATTGAATTAGAATAAATACTTATATATATAACTCAGAAACATGTAGTTGCAAGTTTTATATAAATGACGATTTTAAAAGAGGCAGTTTTTTTATGTCATTTACATAAACAATTAAAATAATCTACAATACCTTTTTTGTAACCCCTCAAAGGCTTAATAACCTTGAGCACTATAGGCATAAATAAAAGTTAATGTTTTAAAACTAAACAATTTATTTATGTTAGTTTTAACAAAAAACAGCGGCACTTACTTTTTTTTATCAAAATTTTAAATTATACCCAAAATTTTAAATTAAATGTATAAAATAAATCCAAAAAATACATTATAACTTAAGAAACCGATATTATTAATTAGTATAATTCTTTATTTATAAATGAAATAAAGTTTAAAAACTAGATTTAACTGGTAGCTTTTAATTTTTAATAAATAAAAAAAAATTAATATAACGCTGTAAATCAAATGTTTAATAAATAAAACATAATTTGTAAGTTTTATTTTATTATTATTTTTGATATGTATAAAAAAAAGTAAGAAAATGTTTATTTATTATTAAATTTATGTTAAATTTGACGCATTAACTTTAATACATAATTTTATGAAATCAAAAGCTTTAAGGCTCTTAACACTTGTAATGGTGTTAGTTGTGCACATGTCTTATGCACAAACAAAGTCGGTATCAGGTGTAGTATCTGATGTAAACGGGCCTTTACCAGGAGCAACGGTAATGGTTAAAGACGCATCTACTGGAACTCAAACAGACTTCGATGGTAAGTATAGCATTGAAGCAAAAACAGGTCAAACACTTGTTTTTACTTTTATTGGAATGAAAACACAAGAAGTTGTGGTAAATTCAAACAAACTAAACGTTATACTTAAAGAAAACGTTGAAGAATTAGAATCTATAGTAGTTACTGCTTTAGGTATAAGAAGAGAAAAAAAGGCATTAGGTTATGCAACTCAAGAAGTAAAAGGAGATGCAGTTTCTAATATTAAAAGTTCTAATTTTGTGAATTCACTTTCTGGTAAAGTGGCAGGTCTTGAAATAAAAACTTCAGGAAATTTTGGAGGATCAACCCAAGTAGTAATTAGAGGAAACAACTCTATTCAAGGAAATAATCAAGCATTATTTGTTATTGATGGTATTCCAATAGACAATGCTAATTCTAATACTGGTGGTCAAAAATCAGGTAGAGGTGGTTATGATTATGGTAATGCTGCTTCAGACATGAATCCTGATGACATTGAATCAATCAATGTTCTTAAAGGAGCTGCTGCAACTGCTTTATACGGTTCTCGTGCTTCTAATGGTGTTGTAATGATTACAACAAAAAAAGGACAAAAAGGGAAAGACATTGGAGTATCTTTTACTTCAAGTTATACTTCAGGAACTGCTGACAAAGAAACTTTACCTAAATATCAAAATAAATATGGAGCTGGATATGGTCCTTATTATGACGATGCAACAGGTTATTTTGGATTAGCTGATGTAAATGGAGATGGTATAGACGATTTAACAACACCATTTACAGAAGATGCTTCTTATGGTGCAGCATTTGACCCTAGCTTAATGGTGTATCAATGGAATTCTATTTATCCTCAATTAACTGAAACTTATGGAGTAGCTTCTCCTTGGATAGCTGGTAAAGCTAATCCAAACTCTGTTTGGAAAACAGGAAGCACAAGTGTTAACTCATTATCATTAGATAAAGCAACCGATACTTCATCTTTTAGATTAGGTTTTACTAATTTATTACAAGAAGGTAATTTGCCAAACAGTAAATTAAAAAGAAACACCATTTCATTTTCTGGGACTCAAGACTTAACAGAAAAATTAAAAGTATCAACTTACTTTAATTATGTTGTTACAGATGGTAAAGGACGAAACGGTACAGGTTATTCTAGTGGAAATGTAATGCAACAATTTAGACAATGGAGTCAAATGAATGTTGATTTTGACCAACAAAAAGCTGCTTATTTTCAAACAGGAGAAAATATTACTTGGAATCCAAACGGTATTGATAATTTATCTCCTATTTATTCTGATAATCCATATTGGACTTTTTATGAAAATTATGAAACAGACACAAGATCACGTTATTTTGGTAATGTTGCTTTAGACGACAAAATAAACAGTTGGTTAAGTGTTATGGGTAGATTTTCTTTTGACACTTATTCTGAATTACAAGAAGAAAGAATTAATGTAGGAAGTGCTGATGTATCATCTTATTCAAGATTTAACAACAATGTTTCTGAATACAATTATGATTTAATGTTAAACTTCAATAAAGATTTAACTGATAAATTAAACTTAGAAGGTAACATTGGATATAATTTAAGAAACAACCAACGTAATAGTATTTTGGCTGCTACTAATGGAGGTTTAAACTTAGCAGGTCTTTATGCATTATCAAATAGTGTTAATGGTATAAATGCCCCATCAGAATATGACTCAAGCAGCATGGTAGATGGACAATACATAAGAGCAAGTTTAGGTTATGATAACTTTGCTTATTTTGAAGGATCGTTTAGAAGTGATAGATCTTCTACACTTCCAAAAGCAAATAACAGATACAGTTATTTTTCTGGTTCAGGAAGTTTAGTTTTTTCTAATCTAATTCAAGCTCCATGGTTATCATTTGGTAAAGTAAGAGCAAATTATGCAGAAGTAGGAAGTGCTACTAATCCATACAATGTATTTAACACCTATGGTATTGGAACACCGTTTAACGGAACTGGTACTGCTAGTAATCCATCTGTCGCTAGTAATCCAGATTTATTACCTGAAAGACAAAATAGTTATGAATTTGGTTTAGAAATGAACTTTTTTAGAAAAAGAATTGGTTTTGATTTATCATTTTACAACACTCAAAACATAAACCAAATTACAAGTATTCCTCTTTCTACTGCAACAGGATATAGTGCAGCATTATTAAATGCAGGTACTATTGAAAATAAAGGTGTTGAGCTTCAATTAAATGCAACTCCTTTTTCAACAAATAATTTTAATTGGAATGTTACATTAAACTGGTCTAAAAATAAAAGTTTAGTTGTTGAATTGTTAAATGGTATAGAAAATTTACAATTAGCAAGTTTACAAGGTGGTGTATCTATTAATGCTACTCCAGGTCAACCATACGGAACTATTAGAGGTAGTGATTATATCTATGCCGATAACGGTCAACCTATTGTTAACCAAACTGGTTCTGCATCTAGAATAGGTACTTACCAAAGAACATCTACTAATAATGAAGTAATTGGTGATATTAATGCAGACTGGAAAGCTGGTCTTGTGAATAGTTTTACCTATAAAAACTTAAATTTTAGTTTCTTAATTGACATGCAAAAAGGTGGAGATGTATTCTCACTTGACACATGGTATGGTTATGCAACTGGTTTATATGATTTTTCTGCAGGTACAAATGATTTAGGCAACCCTATAAGAGATGTTGTTACAGGTACTCCAGGAAATTATGGTGCAGATTCAGGTGGTATTATTTTAGCTGGTGTAGCTCCTGATGGAACTACGAACCAAGTTAGAGGAAATACAAATATTTATGCAAACCCATGGGGTTATGCAAGAGCTCCTAATAAAGCACACGTTTATGATGCTGGATATATAAAATTACGTGAAGCAAGTATTACTTATAATATTGACACTAAAAATTTAGGTAAGTTTTTCACAAATGCATCTGTATCTTTAATCGGAAGAAATTTATGGATTATCGATAAAAGTACACCTTATGCAGATCCTGAAGCTGGTTTAAGTTCAGGTAATGTTCAAGGATATCAGTCTGGGGCTTACCCATCTGTAAAAGAAATTGGAGCAAGCATTAAATTACAATTCTAAAAAATAAAAATATGAAAAAAATAGCAATCTTAACTTTAAGTATTCTAGCGTTTGTTTCTTGTCAAACAGATGAACAATATGAAGACTTAAATAGAGACCCAAAAAATCCTACCTCAATCAGTTCAGAATTTTTATTCAATTCTGCTGCAAAGAGTTTAGTAGATCAAATGACAAGTACTAATGTTAATGTTAATATTTTCAGAATGTTGGGTCAACATTGGACAGAAACTACTTATGTAGACGAAGCTAATTATGATTTTAATACTCGAGGTATTACTGGTAGTCATTGGTCTGAAATGTACAGAGATATATTGTTAGATTTAGCAACTGCAAAAAATGTAACAGATGAAGATTCTAGTTTAACAACTGCTCAAAAGCAATCAAGAAATGCACAAATAGAAATACTTTCTGTATATGCTTGGGCAAACCTTGTTGAAACTTTTGGAGACATTCCTTACACAGAAGCTTTAAATGCTGGAGCTTATGCTTTACCGGCATATAGTGATGCAGCTACAATTTACACTGATTTAATTGGGCGTTTATCAGCTGCAATTCCAAATTTAACAGGTAGTGGCTTTGGATCTGCTGACAAAATTTATGGTGGTGACTCAGTAGCTTGGAAAAAATTTGGTAATTCATTACTTTTAAGAATGGGCTTACGTATAGCTGATGCACCTAGTATGGCTTCATTATCTTCTTCAACTATTCAAGCTGCTGTTGCAGGAGGTGTATTTACATCTAATGCAGATAATGCATCATTAAGTTATTCTAGTGCTAGTCCTAATACAAATCCTGTTTGGGTTGATTTAGTTCAGTCTGGAAGATCTGATTTTGTTGCAGCAAATACTTTAGTAGACTTTATGAATACCTTAAGCGACCCTAGAAGAGAACAATATTTTGATCAAAACTTAGGAGCTGGTTTATATACTGGTGGACCTTATGGAGATAACAATAGTTTTTCTTCTTATACGCATGTAGGTGCTTCAATTATTGACCCTACAAACGCAGCATGTTTATTGGATTATTCTGAAGTAAGCTTTTATTTAGCCGACGTTGCAGAACGTGCAGGAAACACATCAAATGCTGAAGGATTTTACAACGCAGGTATTACAGCTTCTTTTGAATACTGGGGTACAACTGGTGTAGCTGCTTATCTTGCAAATCCTGCTGTAGCTTATACAACAGCTCCAGGAAGTTGGAAAGTAAAAATAGGAAACCAATTATGGTTAGCTATGTACAACAGAGGTTACGAAGCTTGGACTGCATGGAGAACTTATGACATGCCTGGATTTAATTTACCAGCTGTTTCTGGAGATCCTGTTCCTACAAGATATACATATCCAATTGCTGAACAAAACTTAAATTCAACTAATTATACAGCTGCTTCAGCTGCTATAGGTGGAGACAATCAAACAACAAAAATATTTTGGGATGCAAATTAAGCTAATCTTTAAATAATATTAATATTAAAAACCGTCACCAAAAAGTGACGGTTTTTTTTATACATTTACCAAATGGAAAAAGACAATCAAATATTTGGAATACGCGCAATAATTGAAGCTATTCAATCTAAAACTGAAATTGACAAAGTGTTTTTACAAAAAGAGCTTCAAGGTGACTTGATGAAGGATTTGATGAAAGCTATGAAACAAAACAATATTAATTTTTCTTATGTTCCTGTAGAAAAGTTAAACCGCTTAACTTCAGGAAATCATCAAGGTGCAGTAGCTACAATTTCTCCAGTATCTTTTCATAATTTAGAAACATTAATTGAAACTGTTTTAGCTAAAGAAAAAACGCCTTTATTTTTAATATTAGACCAATTGTCTGATGCACGAAATTTTGGTGCTATAATTAGAACTGCCGAGTGTACAGGTGTCGACGGTATTATTGTTCAAAAACAAGGTTCAGCTCCTGTAAATGGAGATACTGTAAAAACTAGTGCTGGTGCTGTTTTTAATGTGCCTATTTGCAAAGTAGACCATATTAAAGATGCCATTTTTCATTTACAAGGAAGCGGTATAAAAACCATTGCTGCCACAGAAAAAACAGATAGTACTATTTATAGTTTAGCACTAAACGAACCTTTAGCCATTATTATGGGTAGTGAAGACCGTGGTGTGAACCCGTCTGTATTAAAAATAGTTGATGAAAAAGCAAAATTACCTATGTATGGAACAATAGAATCTTTAAATGTTTCCGTTGCCTGTGGGGCATTTTTATATGAAGTGGTACGACAAAGACAATAAAAAAAATACAATTATCCCTAAAGCACCCTATACAATTAAACACACCCCCTGTCTCCTTAACTAACTCAAAACCGTTTATCGACATCAGAACCTTTAAATTGAGGTGCTCTTTTAATAAAAAAATAAATATCTATTAATTTAAATTTATAAACGAATGAAATTAAAAAAAATCTCAGCATTAAGCTTGCTAATATTACTAAATGTAACGACTTTATTTGCACAAAACATCTCTAGTGATTACATTGAGTTTGAATCACTAAAAGCTCCTGTTTACAACACGGAAGAAGCAATGAGAACTTATAAAATTAATGTAACTTCACCTTACAACTTAACTTCAGAAGATGTAATAAATCAATCTAAAATTGACTTTGATACCGAATTAAAAAATTACGATAAAAAAGTTTTGGATAGTGAAAAAGAATTTCTACAAAAATTAAAAAATCATGAAACTGAAGTTTTAAAAGCTAATGAAAAATTTCAGTTAGAATCTCAAGAATTTAAAAAACTTTCATTACTAGAACGTTTATCGATGACTGATCAAGGAAAAAATCCTAAATTAACATCGCCAACAAAACCAACCTATGTAAAACCTGCAAAGCCGATTTATCAATCTCCTAATCTTAACGATTATATAATAGTAAACAATAACGTTTTGGAAACACAAATAAAAATTGATGGCTTTACAACTTTGGGAGAAAACATAAAAGTCTTTTTAAATATTAGTGAAATTACATTTCAGGACAATGCAGGGCAAACTTTTGCGAAACAACCTACAAAATTAAAAGTAGATATAAAAGGAGTTGAGAAAGTTAGTACAGCATTCTATGAAGAATTTAAATTTGTATCTTCTTCGCCAAGCAACAACATCAACAAGCCCCTAACTGAAAAAAACTTTTTAAACGAAGTAATAGCTACCGTAAACAAGTATTTAAATGACACTTTTGGATACCAATCTTATAAGAGTAAGGTTAAAATATTAAGCGTAAAAAATAAAGGCACATATGATGAACTTGAAAAAGCAGACATTTACATTTCTACAAATCTTAGAAAACTTAATCCACAAAACCCTGAAATAACTGAGATAGCAAAAAAAGGTTTACAAAAAGGAATTGACATTTGGACCAATACCCTTGCTAAAGTTGATTATAAAAATAAAAAAGCAGTATTTAATGCTAAAATTGGTGAGTTTTTATACTTTAATCTTATCCGCTTGAATTTGGCAATGAATAATAAAAAAGATGCAGAAATGTATTTAAATGAGATGCAAGAAAATATGATTTATATGAAGTTGTCTTATGACGATGACAATGACTTAAAAAACATTGAAACTCAAATATACAAATCAAAATAATCTTGAATTCCAAGAAAATGAAACTAAAAAAAATAACTTTTTTCCTTATTTTTACTTTGAGTTTTTTACAGGCACAGGATAATATAAAGGGCGATAATTTTGAATTTGACAAGGAAAACGAAAAAGAACCCCAGATTGTATTAGTTGATAACTACAACCATTATTTATTTACGGTCACAAATAGAGACGGTATGGCATCAAGTCATAAATTAACATTAAGAAAATTTGATCAAAAAAATCAATTGATTGATACTTATATTAAAGATTTTGCCATTGATATTTTTACCTTACATAATTTTCATGGAGCTTACGAAATTAACTCTGCAAAAATTGCCTTTTTAATTGAATCCTATTCAAATAAAAGAAAAATAAATGAACTTATTCAATACATCTTCGATAAAGAAACAGGGCTATATAGTTCTCATGTAATTACTTCATATGCCAGTACTGACTTAAAAAAGTTTGGATACTATCATGTTTCAAAATCTCAAAACAACAATTACATAGGAGTTGCTTATGAAGCTAGAAGCAAAAAGAAAGAACCCGAAGTTACTGAATGTATAATATTACAGCGTTCCTCTTTTAATGTAGTTTTTAAAAAAACTGTTCTATTTGAAGATGACTTTTTTACAGGTGAAAAAATAATTTCAAATAGCGGTAACTTTATATTTCTAAGAAGACCTCGAAGTTATAAAGAAACCAATTATTTTACAGTCATTACTAAAGATACTGAAACTAAAAAAACAATTGAAGAAAACACAAGAGTACACAAACCTATTGCAATTTCAATTGGAACTCAAGATTATTTAATTGCTTTTAATTATAAAGATAAAGGCATACGAAGAGGCGATTTTGGTTCTATTTTAATCTATGATTTAGAAGCAGGAAAGATTTTAAAAAACAATGCCATAGATGATTTTGACAAAACTAAAGATATCGAAGAAGTCAATTTTAGAGGTGTTTTTGTAGAAAACAATGAAATCAGGGTTTTTGTTGAAGGAAAATATAAATCAGGAACAAAACCTAATGCAACTTTTCCAAATTCTGCTATGAAGGATCCTATTTTTAAATTTGGACCGTCAAACTTATTAGTTTTTTCGAATGAAGGCACCTTAACCAACAACATGAGCTTGGAAATTAATTTGCAATCTGAACCTAATTTATATCATTCATTTGGTATGTTAAATATAAAAGGAGACTATATAATCCATCCTGGAACATATTATAAAGAAAACATTTTACACAATTGGTTGTATAAAATAAATCCAAATAATAAATTTACTGTTTCTAATTTAAAGTACCATTATCAAATGTATGACAATGAAAATTATAAATTTGTAAACCATGTTGTTTATTATTTTCCTGATACCAATAGACTTTTAACAGCAGCTGTGGTAAACAATGAAAATAAAATGGCCTTTTTAAGTTTTACTTTAGAATAAAACCAATTTACATGGTTTAAAAAATCGTCTTTATATAAGACGATTTTTTTATTCCTTTTTTCTGCCTATAAAATCATAAATCACGCGTATTGAAGAATTAAAATATTCTTTAATTACCTCTTCAGGTTTTGGTGGTGGAGCAAATGTTCCGTTTTCGTCAAAGTTTTTCATGAATGGGTCTAACTCAGGATTAAAATCTGGACTTTCCCAATCGTAGGAAATTGTTTTTTCAAACTGAGGCGTTTTTAAAAAAAAACTTAAAACTAATCCAGTTAAGAAACCAAATAAATGGCCTTCCCAAGAAATGTTGTTTTTACCTACTTCAGGTACCATGTACCAAACCAATCCTCCATACAATAAAATTACTGTTAAAGAAACCGCAATTAACCTATAGTATTTAGTAAAAAGACCTTTAAAAAAAATAAAACTAACTAAAGCATAAACCAATCCACTTATTCCAATATGATAACTGGGTCTTCCGATAAGCCAAGTGCCAATTCCTGAAAACAAAATACCTACTATTACTACGGTTAAAAATTGAGCTCTATAGAAATAACGTAAAAAAAGTAAAAGCACAAACAAGGCAACGGAATTGTTAAATAAATGTTCCAAATCTCCGTGGATAAACGGACTTAAAAGTATTCCTTTCAATCCAAATACCTTACGTGGATAAATGCCATAATGTGAAAAATCTACATGATAGTGATGTTCAACCCAAAAGACGATCCATAAAACCAACACAAAGAACAACGGATATAAAATTACCGATGGTGTAAATTGAAAAGGATTATCTTGTATTTTTTTCATATTTATTTTCCGTGAAAACGGAAATCTTTTTTATTACACAGAGTTTCTCAAAGAAACGCAAAATTTTACATAGAATACTTTGTGTTTGTTCAAAGATAACGCCAAATGTATTTTTATGCTTTTTTGTCAGACCTTTCTAAAAAAGCCTACAGAAAATTTTTAGCCCTGATGGAAATGGCATCCTTTTTTTTTTGCAAAAAAAAAGATAGAATGAACAGCAGGAAGAAGCCTTAATAAAAATGCCTAAAAGTTAGTGCTCCAAAAAAAAGATTGCTTCGTAAACCAGCAATGACTAAATTTACACTATGGAAGCACCTTTAGCCGAACGCATTAGACCCAAAAAATTGTCAGAATATATAAGCCAGTTACACTTGGTAGGTGAACAAGGATTGTTGACGCATCAGATAGCGAGAGGAATTATTCCGAGCTTAATATTATGGGGGCCACCAGGAACAGGAAAAACAACTTTGGCTCAAATTATGGCCGAAGAAAGCAAACGACCCTTTTTTATGTTGAGTGCTATCAATAGTGGCGTTAAAGACATTAGGGAAATTTTAGACAAAGCAAAACAAAGTGGCGGTATGTTTACGGCAAAAAACCCTATTTTATTTATTGATGAAATTCACCGGTTTAGTAAATCACAACAAGATTCGTTATTGGCAGCTGTAGAAAAAGGCTGGGTAACTTTAATTGGTGCTACGACCGAAAATCCGAGTTTTGAGGTGATTCCGGCGTTGTTGTCAAGATGTCAGGTTTATGTTTTAAATCCGTTTGCTAAAGATGATTTGGAAGCTTTGTTGCATAGAGCGATTAAAACTGATGCGTATTTAAAAACAAAAGACATTCAACTGAAAGAAACCGAAGCTTTGTTGCGCCTTTCTGGGGGTGATGGACGAAAATTGTTGAATATCTTTGAATTAGTTGTTAATGCTAGCGAAGGAGATTTGATTGAAATTACGAATGAAAAAGTAATGCAATTGGCTCAAAAAAATACGGTTTTATATGATAAATCTGGTGAGATGCATTATGATATAGTTTCAGCATTTATTAAGTCAATACGAGGAAGTGATCCAAATGGTGCGGTTTATTGGTTAGCTCGCATGATTGAAGGTGGCGAAGATATCAATTTTATAGCACGACGTATGTTAATTCTTGCCAGTGAAGATATTGGAAATGCAAATCCAACGGCTTTAATAATGGCAAACAATACCTTTCAGGCTGCAACAATAATTGGATATCCAGAGAGTCGAATAATATTGAGTCAGTGTGCGGTATATTTAGCAACTTCGGCCAAAAGTAATGCAAGCTATGTCGCAATTGGCAAAGCACAACAAGCAGTAAAACAAACAGGCGATTTGGCAGTACCCTTACATTTGCGAAATGCACCAACCAAATTGATGAAAGAATTAGGCTATGGAGATGCATATAAATATTCTCACGATTTTGATAATAATTTTATAGAACAGGAGTTTTTACCAACTGAAATTTCAGAAACTAAGTTCTATGAGCCTGGTGAAAATAATCGTGAAAAAGAAATTCGCCATTTTTTAAAGAATCGTTGGAAAGACAAGTATAATTATTAAAAAATTGATATTATTTAAATATCTCAAAATATAGCAATATTTTGAATAAGAAACATAATTGATTTCCTTTAAGTGTTTTAAATAACAAAACTAACTTTAAACCGCTATATAATAATAAAAAAACTAAGAATAGCAGGTTTAGTTATAGAAATTTAATTTATTAATCATCCTATTCTTTAAAACAAAACAACAAGCTAAACCCCTTAACTATTAAAATTAATATTGTTTTAAAGTGATAAAAAAGCAATAATTGATTCAAATTGTAAATATTATGTTTAAATTTGTTTAAATATATATACGTTATGAACGAAATAGGACACAAAATTAAGCTACTACGAATAAAAAAAGGATTGTCACAAGAGAATTTAGCAAATGAGTTAGGTATAACTCAACCTAGTTACGCACGCTTAGAAAAAGAAGACAATCGATTAAAAATAACGCGTTTAATACAAATAGCAAACATGCTTGAAGTTAGGGTAGAAGAATTAATTGATACTAATTTACAAAATAATGTAGTTCAGCATAAAGAAAATGTTAAGTAACTATATCGTTTCTTGATTTATAGCTACTTAAAATAGATTTAATATTCTACAAAACAATATTAATAAAGTAAATTTTGAAATAAAAAATAATAAATATAATTATTTTATTATAAAAAAACCACGCTTTAATTAGTAGTGGTAGAAATTGTTCT
>NZ_CAWUTS010000060.1:0-35403 GCF_963925415.1 uncultured Flavobacterium sp.
GCACAACCAGAACACGCTAAATTTACTAATTATTGGAACGCTTTATTAAGAAAAAAATAGATAATATTATGATTAAAATAAAAAAAAATAATCCTGCAGAGGTGGAAGAAATAAATATGTTTTTAAAAAATATTAATTTCATATTACCTGACGGGTTTATAGAATTTTACAGCAATTCTAATGGTGCTGAAATTTATAGGGAAGAGGATTATTGTCTAATATGGGCAATAAATGAATTAATTCAATTGAATATTGATTATAATGTTTTAGAATATGCCTCTAAATTTTTTATTTTTGGCACTAATGGTGGTGGTGATGCGTTTTGTATTGAAAAGAGTACAGGCTTTATTTTTGTTATGCCTTTTATAGGTATGTCAAATGAGGATGCATCATTTATTTGTAATAATTTTTATTCTTTTATAAAAATTAATTAAATTATTAAACATTATCAAATGAAAACTAAATTTAATCTTCCCAATTTTTCAACATCTCAATTAGAGTATCAGTACAATTGGTTTACGGGTGCTATAACGTTTTACCAAAACGGGAGTCTTGTAGAAAAGAGTAAAGAAAAAGGAACACCATTATTGTTAAAAAATGATTTAGGTACACTTGTTAAAGTCTATCAAAAGAAAAGTTTTCCAGATTTTTCGCATTTAATTTTAACAATAGATGAAAAAGAAAACCTTATCAATAAAAGGCTTAAAGGTTTAGATTTGTTTTTAGCTTACATACCTGTTTTGTTAGTTTTTCTTGGCGGAATGGTTGGTGGTGCACTTGGTGGTGTTGCGTCTGTTATAAATGTAAATTTGTTACGGAAAAATTACAATAAACCGCTGCGCTATTTTTGGGTGTTTTTTGTATTATTTATTGTTATTGCTTTTTACTTTTTGATTTTAAAAATATTTATAAAATAAAAAATTTAACACTTTTTAGTTGTTTTTTGTCATAGAATGCGGAGCGGATTTTGCGAATAGTAAACAATATGAAGTGCTTCTCAAAGTTGCATTTACTAATGGAACTTACCCAATCCTACTTTTAGCCCTATGTTTTCTGTTAGCCAACTGCTCATCAGAAGACAATACTACTACCGAAAGTACTTTTGCTATTCAAGTAACAGCATCAAGTACTAATGTGGTTATAGACGAACCCTTTACAGTAACGGTTACTGCCAATGAAGAAATGAAAGATATATGGGCTTCTCTAGATAATTTTACTACAGGAGGCTATGCTAATTCTAATTTTGGCACAAGTTTTACACTAAATTATAATTTTGAAAAATTAGGCACACAAACAAACTATCCTTGTTACATATTATTGGAATCTTATTGAATTTAAAAAGGGCAGGCTTATAAAAGGCCCTTTTTCTTTGATTCGATGAAATAAAAATGATAAAAAAAATTAAAATCTACTTCACTAAATCCAACTTTTCTGCAAAATAAGTACAAAAATCTTTCATGGTTTCAGTCATTTTTTCATCGTCTGTAGCTCTAAAATAAGTGTCTGACATGGCTACTAATGTTTGATGAAAAAACAATTTCATTTCGTCAACAGGCATGTCTTTGGTCCACAAATCTATACGCAAGCTTTCTTTTGCTTTATTGTCCCATATAGATAACATTATGGCTTTAGTTTCTTCCATTTCTATGCCGCCATCTTGCGCAGTCCATGTTAATTTTTCGGGAATTTTATTTTCGTCTAATTCAACTAAGAATTTAATTTCGGATGTTTTTAACATTATTTTTTGGGTTTATATTTTGATTCTTCAAACAATTTTTTTGCGTCTAACGCAAGTATATCTTGCAAGGTTTTATTAGGGTGGTTAGCAGCATAACTTCGCACCATTTGCCAGCCCAGCCATGCACCAATTCTTCCTGGCGATTCGGCATCTATTTCTAAATAAAATTTAGAAAAAGGGGCATCGTTCATAAAACGCTGCTCGTTTTTAGGATTTGAATCATAGAGTAGTTTGTTTTCAATAAAATATCGCCACATCTGATCTTCATTTTCCTGACACCATTGCAGTTGACTTTGTGTGTATGCAATTTTATCAAAATCAGCAACATCTGGAATCAATAAATCTTTCATGTATAATTCTTTTCCTTTATATATCATAAAAGAAAGTAAATTTTTATTTTTTGGGGCTGCAATTTTTCCATACGAAAAGCTGCCAATAATATCGGGTAGTATTTGAGATTTATTGAACTTATTTTTTTTATACGCATCAAAATTAGCATAAAAAGGATGTTTTTGACCTAAATAACAATCTAAAGAAAGAAATAAAAAATCAGCTGTATAAATAACATTTGCATCTTCATCAACTTCAGTAATTACAGTAATTATTCGGGGTGTTTTAGTTTCAGGATAATAGTATTTAATATGTTGCAACAGCTTTTTAATATCAAACTCTAAGGAGCCTAAAGAGGCATACTCTTTTTGAACCTCATTGTATAATTCTCTTGAAATAGGGTCGTTTAGTTTGTTTATCCAAACAGAATCTGCATATATATCAGGAAACAAAAATGGGAACTCCGTTTTTAATTTGGATAAATTTTGTGGTTTTAATTCAAAGAATTTTTGGTCAAAACGCTCAATATTAAAACTTACAGAAATATCTGACACATCAACATTTGATACTGCCTTTTTCTTACATGAGCTTAGAATAAAAAAGCAAATAATTAAAAAGAAATACTTTTTCATGGAAAATAAATTTTATACTTTTATAGAAATAAATAATATGCAAATATAGTTTAATAATACCACATATAAATCTGAAAAAATGGCACAATCAACACACTTTGATCCAGAAAAAATAAACAAACATATTGTAAAATGGTTGTTCGATTATGCAACTAATGCAAAGATATCCGGATTTGTTGTAGGAGTTTCTGGCGGTATAGACAGTGCGTTAACTTCTACACTATGTGCACAAACGGGTTTGCGTACCTTATGTGTTGAAATGCCGATTCATCAGGCAGAAAGTCATGTTAGTAGAGCAAACGAGCATATGGAGCAATTAAAAAAACGCTTTTCAAATGTTTCAAATGAACGTGTAGATTTGACACCTGTTTTTGAAACATTTAAAAAACAAGTACTGGCTTCAGAAAACGAACATTTATACCATCTTTCATTGGCTAATACAAGAGCCCGCTTACGCATGTCTACACTGTATTATTTGGCAGGCATACATGTCTTGTTGGTTGCTGGAACAGGCAACAAAGTAGAAGATTTTGGCGTAGGATTTTACACAAAATATGGTGACGGAGGAGTCGACCTGAGTCCTATAGCCGACTTATTGAAAAGTGAAGTACGCCTATTAGCAAAACATGTAGGTGTTCCTGAAAGCATTTTAATAGCAAAACCAACAGATGGCTTGTTTGGCGATGAGCGAAGTGACGAAGATCAACTGGGTGCAAGTTATGATGAATTAGAATGGGCAATGGCGCAAGTAGAAAACGGTAAGTCTGTTGAAGATTTTTCTGACAGAAAAGCAGAAGTGATAGCTATTTATAAGCGGCTTAATTTGTTAAATAAACATAAAATAGAGCCAATTCCGGTTTGTTTAAAAAAATAAACAATAAAATAACATAATTTTAACATATTTGAGTAAAAAGTGTTTTATTTTTGATAAAATAATTATTAAATAAAACAAAATGTTAAAATTATGTGTCGCTGACAACAACCCAATAACCCACCAAGGTATAAAGTCGTACCTTAAGGAATCGAATGATTTTAATGTACTAGCATATGTAAACTATTTAGAAGATTTGTATGACTTACTTGACAATAAAGTGATACACATTGTAGTTTTGGACATTGAACTAAAAGGATTAACAAGTATTAATGATATTTCTAATTTAATAAAAGAATTTTCTCACATTAAATTTTTTGTTTTTTCCAATGTTTCTGAATCATTATATGCCAATAATGCTTTAAAAATAGGGGTTAAAGGGTATTTAGAAAAAAGTGCTTCTTTAAAAGAGTTTGAAACTGCGATTAAATCGGTTGCAATGGGTAATGTTTTTATTAGTAAATTTCTTAAAACACAAAACGAAAAAATTACCAAAAAAAGCGACCGCTTATTTAAAAAATTGTCGTCAAGGGAAATGGAAGTTTTAAAATATTTAGCAAGCGGAAAAAAAAATAAAGAAATAGCTGTAATTTTAAATATTGACGAAAAAACAATAAGCACCTATAAACTTCGATTGTTACACAAGTTAAGTGTTACAAATTTAATAGACTTAATAAATAAAGCTAAAAGTTTTGACTTAATTTAAAAATGCCTTGTCATAACTCTTCCAAGTTTTTTGGAAAACATATTGGTAAGTCCTAAATAATCAACAACCATGGATAGAATTTCCTTGTTGTCTTGGTCTTGTTTTTCTTTTAGCTCCACTTTTAAGTCGTCAATAATTTTATTGACCAAATACCATCTTAAAGTTAAAATTGTTTCTGTAACGTATTGAGATATTGATTTTTCCTTTTGTTTTACTATAATTTGTTGCGCTTCCCAATTGTGAAGAACTTCACGCTCTTCATTCATTAAAATAGAGGTAACTTCTTGTGCAATTTCTTCTGGAATTTGCTGCAAATAATGCTCAATTTCAAATTTTTCTGTACGATTATAATAATCAATTATATCTTTATATATAAGATTAAATAAAGGGTTCGCAAGTTCAATTTCATCTTCTTGCAAACTTAAAAATAAACGTTGATGAACTTTATACCTGTTAATCTCTTTAAATTCAAAAAGCTCACCTTCTTCATCTGCTCTGTGTGTAATATCTTCAAAATCATCTTCTATATTTCCATATAGCAATAAAATTTGAATTATTTGATGCTCTAATTGATATTGAACATCAACTTTTGAGGTTGAAGTAAGTGTATTATTCTTAACAACATCAAATGCTTTTTGTTCTGTTTTTAATTGCTTACTTGCTTCTGAAATATCCTTTTTGACCAATTGAGCCAAAGTGTTAAACAAAACTTCTTCGGAAATATCCATGATTCGAGCACACTCTTTAATATATACTTCACGCTTAATACGGTCTGGTATTTTAGAAATACTGACCACCATATCTCGAATCAAATCAGCTTTTTTAATAGGGTCGTTTTTAGCATCATTCATCAATAACGAAGCCTTAAACTGAATAAAATCTTTAGAATTTTCATCTAAATAACGCATCAAGTCATCATAAGAGGTTTTTTTTGCAAAACTGTCTGGGTCTTCGCCATCAGGAAACGTACAAACCTTTACGTTCATTCCTGCCTCCAAAATTAAGTCAATTCCACGAACAGAGGCGCGTAAACCTGCAGCATCTCCATCAAATAGCACGGTAATATTTGGGGTTAATCGGTTTATCAATCGAATCTGATCTGGTGTTAATGCTGTACCAGATGAGGAAACAACATTTTCAATGCCTGATTGGTTAAATTGAATAACATCTGTATAACCTTCTACCAAATAACAATTATTGTTTTTAGCAATGGATTGTTTGGCATGAAAAATTCCGTAAAGCACTTTGCTTTTATGATAGATATCACTTTCTGGTGAATTTAAGTATTTGGCAGCTTTTTTATCATTCGTTAAAATTCGACCCCCAAAACCTAAAACCCTTCCACTCATACTTTGAATAGGAAACATAACACGCCCTTTAAAACGGTCAAATTGTTTGTCTTCTTTAACGATAGACAGTCCTGTTTTTTCCAAAAATTCAAGCTTATACCCTTTGCCTAAAGCTTCTTTAGTAAAAGCGTCCCAACTTTCGGGAGAATAACCTAAATTAAATTTTTTAATGGTTTCAGCCGTAAAGCCTCTTTCTTTAAAATAGGATAATCCTATGGCCTTACCCTCTTCATTATTTAGTAAAATATTTTGAAAATAGGTGCTGGCGTATTCAGAAACCAAATACATACTTTCTTTTTCATTGGCAACGGCCAAATCTTGATCTGTTTGAATGGTTTCTTCAATTTCAATATTGTATTTTTTGGCTAAATAACGTATAGCTTCTGGATAAGTAAAGTGTTCGTGTTCCATTAAGAATGAAACTACATTACCTCCTTTTCCACTCGAAAAATCTTTCCATATTTGCTTTACTGGAGAAACCATAAACGAAGGAGATTTTTCATCTACAAAAGGACTTAAGCCTTTTAAGTTACTTCCTGCACGTTTTAAGTTTACGAAATCGCCAATAACCTCCTCTACTCGAGCAGTTTCAAAAACGGTTTCTATGGATGCTTGTGAAATCAAATTATTTATTTACGAACCGCTAAGTTACAAAGATTTTCTTTACAGTAACAGGTGTATTTTTACAGTAAAAATTATTTGAATAAAATTAAAAAAATACTATTTATTTCTTTCAATAACGTAGTTAACCATTAAAACTAATGAGGCTTTATATTCTGATTCGGGAAAATCTTGAAGTAATTTTAGGGCTTTTTGCTGAAATTCTACCATTTTATTTTCGGCATAAATTAAGCCGTTTTTGTCTTTAACAAACTGAATGACTTCTTTGACTCTTTTTTTGTCTTTGTTGTAGTTTTTTACCGAATTAATTACCCATCTTTTTTCTTTTGAAGAGCAATTATTTAAAGCATAAATTAACGGTAAGGTCATTTTTTGTTCTTTGATGTCTATTCCGGTTGGTTTTCCTATGGCATCATCGGTGTAATCAAATAAATCATCTTTAATTTGAAATGCTGTACCAATAAGTTCGCCAAATTTTCGCATTTTTTCAATTACTTCCGTGTTTTCAGGAGCAACAGAACAAGCCCCTAAAGCACAACAAGCTGCAATTAATGTGGCTGTTTTTTGTCGAATTATTTCGTAATAAATAGCTTCTGTTATGTCTAACCTTCGGGCTTTTTCTATTTGAAGCAATTCACCTTCGCTCATTTCACGAACGGCAACAGATATTATTTTTAATAAATCAAAATCGTTGTTATCAATGGAAAGCAACAAACCTTTTGAAAGTAAATAATCGCCAACTAAAACGGCAATTTTATTTTTCCAAAGCGCATTTATAGAAAAAAAACCTCTTCTCTTATTGCTCTCATCTACAACATCGTCGTGAACAAGGGTTGCGGTATGAATCAGTTCTATTACAGAAGCACCTCGATAGGTACGATCGTTAACAAGTCCCTCGGAAATCATTTTAGCAGTCAAAAAAACAAACATAGGGCGCATTTGTTTTCCTTTCCGGTTTACAATATAATAGGTGATTCGGTTTAATAAAGCAACTTTAGAGGCCATAGATTCGTGGAACTTTTTTTCAAAAAGTTCCATTTCTAAAGCAATAGGTGTTTTTATTTGTTCTACTATTTTCAAATGTGCATTTGTTAATTAGAGCGTATGTATTTACAATATCATTGCAAATACAAAAGTAGTTAAAAACATCAATTGTATCAAAGCAATCCTATCTTTTATAGACCTAAAAGAAACAGAAGCCTTTAATGAACTTATTAAACTCGTAAAACAACTCGTGATTGGTTCAATTAACTTCAAATAAGTAAATACTACTGCAGATACAATACTACAAGAGTATACGTTTTAAGATTTATTGGCCAACTGACCACAGGCAGCGTCAATGTCTTTACCTCTACTTCTTCTAACTTTTACGATGATCTTATTTTTTTCAAGAGCGGCAATGTAATCGTTAGTTGCTTGCTCTGATGCTTGCTGAAAATCGCCATCATCAATTGGATTATATTCAATAAGATTGACCTTACAAGGTACATATTTGCAAAATTTAACCAACGCATCTATAGAGGTTTTATCATCGTTAATTCCTTTCCAAACAACATATTCATAGGTGATCGCGCTTTTGGTTTTGCTGTACCAATATTCCAAAGCTTCACGTAATTCGGGTAACGGAAAGTTTTTCGTGAAAGGCATAATTTTGTTTCGCGTTTCTTCAATAGCAGAATGTAACGAAACGGCTAATTTAAATTTTGCTTCGTCATCTGCCATTTTTTTTATCATTTTTGAAACACCCGAAGTAGAAACCGTGATGCGTTTTGGTGACATTCCTAAACCCTCCTTAGAGGTAATCATTTGTATAGATTTCATAACGTTTGGGTAATTCATCAACGGCTCACCCATTCCCATAAAAACAATATTAGACAAAGGCCTGTCAAAATACAAACGACTTTCGTTATCAATAACTACAACTTGATCGTAAATTTCACCGGGATCTAGATTTCGCATCCGTTTTAAACGAGCTGTAGCGCAAAAATTACAATCCAAACTACAACCCACTTGACTGGAAACACAAGCTGTTGTTCTTGTTTTTGTAGGAATCAGAACACTTTCTACAATTAAGTCATCGTGTAAACGCACCGCATTTTTTACTGTACCGTCTTCGCTGCGTTGCATAACATCTACTTTGATGTGATTGATTACAAAGTGGTCGTGCAGCATAGCACGTGTCTCTTTAGAAACATTGGTCATATCTTCAAAGGTATGAGCACGCTTGCTCCAAAGCCACTCATATACTTGATTGCCCCGAAAGGCTTGGTCTCCATTTTCTTGAAAAAATGATCGGAGTTGTTCTTTAGTTAAAGCTCTAATGTCTTTTTTTGTGGTTTGCATGGCGCAAAGTTAGGTTAATTTGTTTAGTCGTTAAATTGTTAATTTGTATTTTTGTGTAAAATATATAATATATGCATTTCATATCCGAAGAATTAGAAGAATATGTTGCAAATCACAGTCAACAAGAACCTCAACTTTTAAAAAAATTAGACAAAGAAACCCATCAAAAAATCATGCAACCTCGCATGCTTAGTGGTCATTTTCAGGGTCGTGTTTTGAGTATGTTATCTAAAATAATCAATCCTAAACATATATTAGAAATTGGAACATATACAGGTTATGCGGCTTTATGTTTGGCAGAAGGTTTACAAAAAAATGGATCTTTGGACACAATAGACATTAATGAAGAGTTGGTTGAAATTCAAGAAAAATATTTTAATTTATCAAAAAATAAAAATCAAATTACGGCTTACTTAGGCGATGCGTTAGAGATTATTGCAACTTTAAACAAAAAGTATGATTTAGTGTTTATTGATGCCGACAAAGAAAACTACATCAATTATTACAACATGATTGTACCAATGATGAATAAAGGTGGAATAATTTTATCGGACAATGTATTGTGGAGTGGTAAAGTTTTGGAAACTTTAAACCCAAAAGACCTAAGCACTAAAGCTTTGTTATCGTACAATAAATTAATCAATGAAGATTTACGTGTTGAAACAGTTTTATTGCCCATTAGAGATGGCTTAACGGTTACAAGAGTGCTCTAGAGGGTTTGCTTTTTAACTTAAATGATGTATAAAAAATTTAAGACTATTTTATTCTGTTTTTTTTATGAATAAACAATATAATTTATAAAAAATAAAACCGATTATAATTCCAAAAACATAACCTGACGCTATATCTAAAGGAAAATGAAGTCCTAAATAAATGCGACTATAAGCGAATATTAAAGGAAATAAAAATAACAAATAAGTATGTTTATAATATGTTCTTATAATTAAAAATATAAACACGGTTGAAGCTGTAGAATTTGATGCATGACCAGAAAAGAAACTAAAGGTTTTACTGCTTTTTACAATTCTTATAAACTCATTTATTTCTGGGTCACTACAGGGCCTTAGCCGCTGAAATCCATTTTTAAAAAGATTGGTAATTTGATCTGTTGCGGTGATCAATAGCGCTAAAAAAAGAATGACTATTCCAATGTTTTTCCAGCCTATTTTGCGTTGCAGAAGATAAAAAATAGCTATAAAAAAAGGTGCCCAATTAAATTGTTTTGTAATCATCAACCAAAGATTATCAAAAGGACTGCTGCCTAATCCGTTTAAAAAAATAAAAAAATCTTTATCTAATCGTATTAGCTCGTCTACCATTTATTGTCTTTTTATAGGTCCTGATAAATTTTCAATGTCTTCTTTAACCTTTTGAATGGGTTTTGCAATATCTGAAGCAATGTTTTCCATGGGGTTCACTGCTTTTTTAATTCCTTCTTTTGCTTTTTTAATTTCTTCTGAAATGCCGCCGGTTAGTGTGTTTAAATCCATACCGTTTTCTGTAGCACTTTTTTGAATTTCATGTTTAATTTCGTTGGTTGCATTTTTTAATTGCGCCATACTTTTCCCAAGAAATCGAGCTATATCTGGTATTCCTTTAGAACCAAAAATCATTATAGAAATTAATATGATGAAGAATAATTCTCCGCCTCCTATTCCAAACATGGTATGATAAATTAATTTTGAATAGCAAAGTTACAAAGAAAAAAATAACCTTTGACTACATTTTAAATTTAGTCAAAGGTTATTTTTTATAAAGTTAAAATAAAATTAGTTTTTTTCTAAAGCGTCAAATTTTGTTTTTACAGCTTCTTTGGGCCACATGTTATTTTCAAGATCTATGTCTGCTGTTTCTAATTTTGGATCCAATTGTATTTTTACTATTTTTTTATCGGTAGCAAATACCCGCTTGGCAGAGTTGTTATTCATTCTCCAAATTTGCGCTGGAAACTTTTGAATTTCACTGGTTCCATCTTCATATTGCAATTCAACAATAAGAGGCATTATCAATCCTCCTGGTTTTTCAAATTCTACTTCGTAAAAGAATTTTGGGTTTTTTAATGCTTTTTTCTCTTCTGCAGAGTAATGTTCATTTATATAATTTGCCAATATTTTTACATCTTTTACTTCAAATGCTTTTTTATTTTTTTTATTAAATTCTTTATGATTTGCATCAATTAAATAAACGAAAGGTCCTTCGTTGAAGGTAAATCGACCTGTTTTCATTTTATAATCTTTTAAATCTGATGTAGGCTTGTCTGCAACATAATATTCTTTTACTCCTTTTATTGCTAAATCTACGTAATCTGTAGAATAAAACCATCCTCTCCAGTACCAATCTAAATCTACAGCTGAAGCGTCTTCCATGGTTCTAAAGAAGTCCTCTGGTGTTGGATGCTTAAACATCCATCGTTGCGCATAGGTTTTAAAAGCATGATCAAAAAGTTCGTGGCCCATAACCGTTTCACGAAGAATATTTAAAGCCGTTGCGGGTTTTCCGTAAGCATTATTTCCAAATTGAAATATGCTTTCAGAATTTGACATAATAGGCGAAATAAAATCTTGATTTCCTTTCATATAAGGCACAATGTTTTTTGCAGGACCTCTTCGGGTTGGAAACTTAGAATCAAATTCCTTTTCGGTTAGGTATTCTAAAAATGAGTTTAGGCCTTCATCCATCCAAGTCCATTGTCTTTCATCTGAATTTACAATCATAGGAAAATAATTGTGACCTACTTCATGTATAATTACACCCAGCATTCCATATTTTGTTTTCTCTGTATAGGTTCCGTCTTTATCAGGACGCCCATAATTCCAACAAATCATTGGATATTCCATTCCTTGATCTTCAGCCGAAACTGAAACTGCTTTTGGATACGGATAATCAAAAGTGTGTTTTGAATACGTTACTAAAGTTTGAGCTACTGCTCTAGTAGAAAACTCGCCCCATAGCGGATTAGCTTCTTTTGGGTAGATGGAAATAGCCATTGGCTTAACAGTTTTCAATTGAACAGCCATGGCGTCTAACATAAATTTTCGAGAGGTTGAAAAACCAAAATCACGAACGTTTATAGCTTTAAAATTCCAGGTTTTCTTTTGATCAGAAAATCCTTTTTCAGCCTGTTCAGCTTCTTTTTGTGTTACAATAATTACGGGTTTGTCAAATGTGTTTTGAGCTTTCTCCCATCTTTTTACTTGTTCTTTTGTGTATACTTCGCTTCTGTTTTGAAGTTCACCTGTTGCTTCCATTATATGGTCTGCAGGTACAGTAATGTTTACATCATAGTCTCCAAAAGTTAGAGCAAACTCACCTCGACCCCAAAATTGCATATTTTGCCATCCTTCAACATCACTATAAACAGCCATTCTTGGAAAAAATTGAGCAATAACATATAAACGGTTACCATCTTCAAATTGTTCGTAACCTGAACGGCCACCATCAAGGCGATAGTTATTTAGGTTATACCACCATTTAATTGAAAACGTTGTTTTTTCATTGTTTTTAAGAGGTTTGTCTAAATCTATACGCATCATGGTTTTATTGATGGTATATTTCATAGGGTTTCCATTAGCATCTTTTACATAGTCTAAATTAAATCCACCATCAAAGCCGTTTTCCAAAAATTCTTTTGCAAATCTATCTTCTGTTAATGCTTCGCTAATTCTTTGATTTTCTACTAAAGGGCTATCAGATGTAAGAGAACGCATGTTTTGATCTAACTGAATCCATAAATACTCTAAAGATTCAGGGGCATTATTAGTATACGTAATCGTTTCTGTTCCGTATAATTTTGTGTTTTTATCGTCAATTTCAACATCAATATTATAATCAGCTTGTTGCTGGTAATAAGCGGGCCCTGGTGTTCCAGAGGCTGCTCTAAACATATTAGGAGTTGCTAAAAGATCATACATTTGACGAAATTTGTTTTCGTTATAATGTCCTGCTTCTTTTTTTGAGTCATTTTTTTCTTGTGCATTTATTTGCGCAAACACAAATAAGAAGCTAAATGACAATAATGTTAATTTATTTTTCATGGATTTAATTGATTGGATTTAGAATTCTAGTTTTTCTTGTATGTTGGTATTGGTAAATAAAAAGCTTTTTTTAATGCTATTGATGTTGGTATGTAATAAATTTTGTTGCTCAGAAAATTGCTCGAATAACACAGCATTATAAAGTGTTATTGATTTTAAGTTTTTTGAATAGGCTAAGGTTTGATAACAAATCAGTACATCATCTTCAAACTCTTTGGCTAAAAAGAGCATTTCTTGTGGTTTATCATTGATGGAAATTTTTAATTTCTCATTCAAATATGCTGCAATTAAAACATCTGATTCTTTGATTTCTTTTGCAGTAGATAAATAAATTTTTTTTTTGTATTTTGTTTCTAAAGCCTTTTCTATATCATCAATAAAAACCCTAGATGTAATTTGAAACTCTTTTTTATCTTGTTTATAATCCACCTGAAAAACACCTATATAAAATTTGTGAGTTGAAAATGAAGTAAATGATAATGATAAAAAAAGAAAAACAGTCGTGATTATAAACCTTTTCATTTAGCAAATATAAAATTTTATTCTTCTTTTTATTGTTTTTTGAAAGCTTCTGCTTTAAAAATTAAATATTCTATGAGTTTTAAATGATTTTCTGGCTTTAAAAACTCAACTAATTCACTTACTGAGGTTTCTGAAAAAGCTAAAAAATTTGGAATATCTTCATTTTTAATTTTTAATTGACTTATAAAAAAATGATTCGAAAATTGTTCTTTCATATGCTCTCCAAAAGGTTTTGAGGCAACATCTTTAAATCTTTTTTTATTAAAAGCTTTATGAATCGCAGATGTTTTTTCTTTCTTGTTGCCTACTAATTCTTTAATTCCTTTTCCAATAAAACCAAAAATCGCTAAAAAATTCACTGGTGTTTGAGCTAAAATTGTTGGCATAGCTGTATTTCTTATTCTCGTATTTCTTATGTCGTTCGCCTTTAATTTTTTTAAATCTTCCATTGAACTAGTAAAACCATATGTTTTTATTTTATTTGTATCAACTTCTAAAACGCCTGTTAAAGTATAAGGAGAAACCATCACTTCATTTAATTCGTTAATTTTTGTTTGCAAATATATTTCTAAAACTTCTTTATCTAAATCGGTTATTTGTACGATATATTTTGCGGACAAATAAGCTAAGCCTTGAATTACTAATGTGTCTTTTTCTCTCATCTTTATTGAAAACTTTCCGTCTATATCTGTTACAGCTCCAATGTTAGAAGAAACATTAAAAACCGTGATATTTTCAACATCAAGAGAATCAGATTTTATTTTTCCAACAATTAAATCTCTTTCTTTAACTTGAGAAAATGAAATAAATGAAACCAATAAAAATAGATAAAAAAGTTTATTTTTCATCTTTATCTTCTTTGATTTGTTGAGACAGATATTCTTTTCTGTCTTCAATTTTTAATGGAATTTCTTTTAAAATTAAATAATTAACGGCCAATTGATGTAAAATAAAAGTGGCTTGTGTTTTATTTTTAATCCTTAAAGCATTAGAAAAGGGCACATTGTCATCAATATAGTAATAAAAACCAGCTATATAATCTTCTGGAATCAATAGCGTATCCATCATGTATTTTTTATTAAAATAAGCTGCCGTCTTACTTTGTACTAATTCTTTACGCTCAACAATTAGCTCTTTTTTTAACATAGTAGTTCTACCACTAATTTGATTGATTAAACCTTCAACGCTCATTCCTCCTAAAGGAATTAACAAAGGGCTATACCATTTAAAAACTTCTGCAGCTTTAATTCTTCGTTCTGCTTTTGTGTATACTTTTGCGGGTTTTTGTAAAATACCTAACGAAACGGCGTTCATATTTGGATATTCTGTAACAACAACTTCCTTAAGATATTCCAAATTAGGTTTGATGACAATTAAAAACAATTTCTGAGACATGTCCTCTTGGCGAATTACATATTTTTTTTGTTCTAAAAAAATAGCACTAAAAATTAAAGTGTCAGATGCTTTAGCAAGAATAGAAAAATAACCCTCTTTATTTGAAACCGATCCATTAATTGTTGAAATATTAATAATATGAACTCCTTCTAAATCTAAAACTTCAGAAACTATTTTACCCTTAAACATTGTGCCGTTTTGGGCCCAAAATAAAACAGGAAAACATAAAAAAAAGAAGAGTACTATTGTTTTCATAAACTTAAATAAAAGATAAATGTAAATGTAAAAAATGTATTCTTAACAAAATCTAAAAGGATTATAAACTTATCTTAAGACAATTAACTAAATTTGTGTTTTAAAACAAAATGAAAATGAAAAAAATCATCATAGCCAGCACCTCAACACTGCATAATGGGAGCTATTTATCCTATTTATCACCTACTTTAAAAAAACATTTTGAAGGAGTTAAAAATTTAATTTTTATACCTTATGCAAGGCCAGGCGGACTATCACATGATTCATATACTCAAAAAGTGAGCTTGTTTTTTGAATCATTAAATATTAATGTAAAAGGCATTCATGAATTTGAAAATACTATAAAAGCAATTGAAAATGCTGAAGCTATTTTTATAGGAGGTGGAAATACTTTTGTTTTACTAAGCGAGTTGTATAAAAACAATTTATTAGACGCCTTAGAGATAGCAGTACAAAACGGAACTCCCTATTTAGGCACAAGTGCCGGAAGTAATATTTGCGGTTTAACTATTGGCACAACAAATGACATGCCGGTAGTTTATCCGCCAAGTTATAGAACATTAGGTTTGGTTTCATTCAATATCAATCCGCACTATTTAGATGCTGATGTTCCATCAACACATATGGGAGAAACCAGAGATACTAGAATTAATGAATTTCATTTTTACAATCCACAGCCTGTTATAGGCCTAAGAGAAGGATCATGGTTAGAAGTAAATGGAAACTCTATACAATTAAAAGGGCATTTAACCGCTCGTTTATTTAGACCTAATGAGCTAGCTGTAGAAATTGAACCCGAAACAGAGCTAAATAATTTAAAATAAAAAAACCTCAAGGCTAGCTTGAGGTTTTTAGAGCGAAAGACGAGGCTCGAACTCGCGACAACCAGCTTGGAAGGCTGGAGCTCTACCAACTGAGCTACTTTCGCATTATTGAGGTGCAAATATAATGCATATATTTGTTCAATTGCAAATTTTTTATGAATATTTTAATTGTTTTTTTATTATAATTTTGCCTGAACTGTTTGCGAAACTTTAACCAATTAACATACAAATATTTATACTATGACAACTGTTCAAAAAGTTAGTTTAAAAAGTGTTTACCCCATCAGACATTTAGTCTTAAGAAAGGAAAAGCCTATAGAAAGTTGTTATTTTGTTGATGATGAAAAAAAATCAACCCTACATTTTGGTGTAATTTTAGAGGATAAAATTGTTGGTGTTGGATCGTTATTTGAACAAAAAAATGAACTTATAAATTCCAAAAAACAATTTCAAATTAGAGGAATGGCAATTTTAGAGGAGCATCATGACAAAGGGTTTGGGACTTTATTGTTGCATGAAATTGAAGCGGTTTGCAGCGCCAAAAAGGCAACTACTATTTGGTTTAATGCACGTGAGAAGGCAGTAGTTTTTTATAAAAAATTAGGTTATGAAGTTACTGGTAAACCATTTGACATACAGGGAGTTGGTATTCATATTGTGATGAAAAAAACCATTAAGTCTTAAAGTTTAGTTAAAAATAAATTAAAATTATTTTTAACTAAAAAATAAATTATTTTTATTAAAAAATATTACATGCGTTTTTTTCAATTACTTGTTGTTATTGCATTTATTAAACCCTCTCTTCTTTTTAGTCAGGAAAAAGCTGGTTTTAAAAAACAAATTACTGCATCTTTAAGCTCATTTCCAATTTCTATAGATGGAGAATTAAACGAAGAAATTTGGAAAACAGCTCAAATAGCGAAAGATTTTGTGGGTTTCGAACCTATTAACGGATCATCTGAACCTGAAGGATTAAAAACAGAAGTTAAAATACTATATGACAACACCGCTATTTATATTGCTGCAAAACTATATGATCATGAACCTTTAAAAATTTTAAAAGAAATTACAGAACGTGATAATTTTGGCATATCTGATACTTTTGGCGTATATATAAATGGATTTAACGACGGCCAACAAGATTTTCAGTTTTATGTTTCTGCAGCAAACGGTCAAGCTGATTGTAATTTTACTTCACTAGAAGGGGAAGATTACTCTTGGAATGCCATATGGGATAGTAAAGTAAAAATTACACCTGAAGGCTGGGTTGTTGAAATGAAAATTCCTTATGCAGCCTTGCGATTTCCAAGTATTGATAATCAGACTTGGGGCATTAACTTTTATAGAGAAGTAAAACGAAATAGGCAGAAATACACTTGGAACTTTATCGACAATAAAACAAGTGCTTTTTCGCAACAAGCAGGTGTTTTAAATGGAATTAAAAACATAAAACCACCTACTCGTTTATTTATTATTCCATACACATCTGCCTATTTAAATTTAAGTAAACAAGAAACCTCGTACACTTTTAAAGGTGGATTAGATCTAAAATACGGACTAAATGACTCTTTTACTTTGGACGCTATTTTAATTCCTGATTTTGGTCAAACAAAATTTGATAATGTAGAACTTAATCTTGGCCCTTTTGAACAACAATTTAATGAAAACCGTCCTTTTTTTACAGAGGGAACAGACTTATTTACCAAAGGAAATTTATTATACTCTAGAAGAATTGGAGCTGGACCAAGTTTATATCCTGATTTAGATGATAACGAAGCAATAGAACACTACCCAACCAAAACAAACTTACTGAATGCTATAAAGATTTCGGGAAGAGATAACAACGGTTTAGGGATTGGATTTTTAAATGCCGTTACTGAAAAAACAGATGTGATTATAAAAAAAACCTACCTCAATGATGTCAATGAAGAAGTTATAGAAGAAAGAAAAGAAACTGTATCTCCTTTGACCAATTATAATGTTACGGTTTTAGACCAACGCTTTAATCAAAATTCATCTGTTTCATTTATTAACACAAATGTAACCCGAAACGGTAGTTTTAGAGATGCAAATGTGACCGGATTGCTTTTTGATTTAAACACAAAAGACAATGCCTACAGTGCTGCAGGAAAAATTAACATGAGCAGCATCATTGATGTAAAAAATACCAATGGAATTGAATCATCATTATATCTATCGGAAAACAGTGGGAATTTTCGTTTTGCTTTAGAAGGTCAATACATCTCAAAAGATTTTGACAAAAATGATTTAGGCATCAACTTTCAAACCAATTATCATGTGATTTATGCAGGCACAAGTTATCGCATTTTAAAACCCAGTAAATTATTCAATTCGTTTAGAGTTAATTTAAATAATTATTTTGAATTTAATAATAATTCAAATTATTTACAACAAAATAACATCAATATTGGTCTAAATACTACTACAAAAAAAAATAATTATTTTGGCATTGGATTAAATATAAAACCGTTTAAAAGTTATGATTATTATGAATCTCGAATTGATAATCGTTTTTTAATTACACCAACATATAATAATATATGGCTTAAGGTTTCAACAAATTACAACAACAAGTTTGCGTTTGATTTGAGTTATAATTACACCAAATCAAACGCACCTGGGCGAAGTAGTTTTGGATTAAACATAAGTCCTCGTTATCGTTTTAACGACAAGTTTTCTTTAATTCACTCCATAAGCCCATTGATACAAAAAAACAATATAGGCTGGGTTGATTTTCTAGGTGCTTCAGATGAAATTATTATAGCTCAAAGAAACAGAACTACTATTGACCAAAGCTTAACGGGTAAGTTTTCTATTAACAGTCAAATGAATTTTAATTTGTCTGTAAGACATTACTGGTCATCTGCAGAAAACAATGCCTTTTATACCTTGCAAGAAAACGGTTATTTAATAGAAAAATTTGGGTATACAGAAAATAAAAACTCAAATTTTAATTCCTGGAATTTAGATTTGTCATATTCGTGGTGGTTTGCACCAGGAAGTCAAGCTACTGTTTTATATCGAAATAATTCTTCCGATTTTTCTCGAATTGTAGACACCAATTACAATACTAATTTTAATACTGTAATTTCAAATAATTTAAACCATGCTTTTTCTTTAAGCATTCGCTATTTTATTGACTACAATCAGGCAAAAAAAATAGTTGCAACTTTTTAAAATTTTACGCGAAGCTAAACAGCATTTTACAAATTTTATGTGGTTTTTAATACTAAAAAACAAAAAACACTATAAATAAACACAGTAAAGTACTAAATCGTTTTCGCATATAAATCTGAAATTAAAACATTAAGCCCTCAATTTATTTATATTTGTAAAAACAAATTAGGCGATGAATAAAAAAGTGATTTTGATGATATTAGACGGTTGGGGAAAATCTCCTGACCCTAAAGTCTCTGCTATAGACAATGCAAAAACCCCCTTTATTGATAATTTATATACCCAATATCCAAGTGCTCAATTAAGAACCGATGGACAAAACGTGGGCTTACCCGATGGACAAATGGGAAATTCTGAAGTTGGACACATGAATCTTGGAGCGGGACGAATTGTTTATCAAGATTTAGCAAAAATAAATTTGGCCGTTGAAAACAAGACCCTACATCAAGAAAAATCACTAATAGAAGCATTTGACTACGCTAAAAAAAACGACAAAGACGTACATTTTTTAGGTTTAGTATCTGATGGTGGCGTGCACTCACACACATCACATCTTAGAGGATTAATAGATGTAGCACAAGAGCAAGGAGTTCAAAAAATGTATGTACATGCCTTTACTGATGGCCGAGATGTTGATCCAAAATCAGGAGTGAAATATATTGAAGATTTAGAAAACTACCTAAAAAACACCAATGCCAAAATAGCTTCTGTTATAGGTCGCTATTATGCTATGGATAGAGACAAACGCTGGGAAAGAGTCAAAGTAGCTTATGATTTATTAGTACATGCCAAAGGCACAAAAACTCAAAACCCTATTCAAAATATAGAAAAAAGCTATCAAGATAATGTTACAGATGAATTTATTAAACCCTTGATTGTAACAGATTCAAACAACAACCCATTGGTAACTATAAAAGAAGATGATGTTATTGTTTTCTTCAATTTTAGAACCGATAGAGGAAGAGAACTAACCGAAGCCTTATCTCAAAAAGATTTTCAGGACCAAAACATGCACAAATTAAATTTGTACTATGTAACCATGACAAATTATAATGATACTTATTCTAACGTTCATGTTGTTTATGACAAAGATAACATCACAGAAACTCTAGGTGAAGTGTTAGAAAAAGCCAACAAAAAACAAATTAGAATTGCCGAAACAGAAAAATACCCACATGTTACCTTTTTCTTTTCTGGTGGGCGAGAAAAACCTTTTGCAGGTGAAAGTAGAATTTTAAAAAACTCACCAAAAGTGGCTACTTATGATTTACAACCCGAAATGAGTGCCTTTGAATTAAAAGATGCTTTGGTTACTGAACTTAAAAAAGGTGAAGTAGATTTTGTATGCCTAAACTTTGCCAATGGAGATATGGTAGGACATACTGGCATAATGGAAGCAGCCATAAAAGCTTGTGAAGCAGTAGATATTTGTGTAAAAGAGGTGGTTGAAACAGCTTTAGAAAATAATTACACAACTATTATAATTGCTGACCATGGAAATTGTGAAACTATGATTAACCCTGATGGAAGTCCAAATACAGCACATACAACTAACCCTGTGCCTATTATATTAGTAGACAAAGATTTAAAAGAAATTAAAGATGGTGTTTTAGGAAATATTGCACCCACAATTTTAAAATTAATTGGCATCAAACAACCCGATGTTATGACTTGCAAACCCTTATTGTAATTTATAGAAAATATTTTTAAGCTTTAATCCTGATGTATTTCAGGATTTTTTTTGTACCAATCACAATTAAAAGTTAAACTACTTGATGTTAATAGTAATACTATTACTTTTGTAAAATATAAATCAATTGAAATCATGAACACCTTGCTACATAATTTTAAAATAACCATTAATAACAAATTATTTATCAAAGATCCTGAGACATCTACATTAGGAAAAAAAATACTTCAAAACAGTATTATTCTAATAGATGAAATTGGTTTTGAAGCATTTACATTTAAAAAATTAGGCGAAAAAATTCAGTCCAATGAGAGTTCTATTTACCGTTATTTTGAAAACAAACATAAGCTCTTAATTTATCTATCATCGTGGTATTGGTCTTGGATGGAATACAATTTGGTGTTTGGTACTAATAACATTTCTGACCCTGTTGAAAAATTATGTATTGGTATTAAAATCATTACTCAAAATATTAAAGATGACAAAAATACACTTCATATTGACGAATCTGTTTTAAATAGAATTATTATTTCAGAGTTTACAAAAACGCTTTTAACCAAAGAAGTTGATGAAGAAAACAGTGAAGGTTTTTTTTTAATATACAAAAGAGTAATTTATAGAATAATTGAAATGATAGAAACCGCAAATTCAGAATATCCCTATGCTAAAAGTTTGGCTTCATCGATCGTAGAAGGTTCTTTACATCAATATTATTTGAAAGAACATTTTAAAACAATAACGACATTGACCGATAATGAATGTCTATCTGACTTTTATATTCATATGGTTAAAAAAACAATATCATGAAACCTATTCAAAGATTTAAAAGCCTAATTTCTGTTGATAAAAAAGACATTAGTCAATTGTTCATATATGCAGTTTTAGCAGGTTTAATAAGTTTATCTATTCCATTAGGCATTCAATCTATAATTAACTTTATTCAAGCGGGTCAAGTTAGTACTTCATGGATTGTACTTGTGTTTGTTGTCGTGATGGGCGTTGCATTTGTTGGTGTTTTAAAAATAATGCAATTTAGAATTATCGAAAATTTACAACAGAAAATATTTGTGAGGTCTTCATTTGAATTTGCTTATCGTTTTCCTAAAATTAAATTCAGCAGTCTTTATAAGTTTTCACCACCCGAATTAGCCAATCGTTTTTTTGACACAATATCAGTACAAAAGGGGTTTCCTAAATTAATATTAGAAATTTCAACAGCTGCATTACAAATCATTTTTGGAATTTTATTACTGTCCTTATATCACTCATTTTTTATATTTTTTGGTATAATTTTATTAGTGTTATTATACTTTATATTTAAAATAAATTTTAACAAAGGACTAGAGACCAGTTTAAAAGAATCAAAATACAAATATAAAGTTGCCCATTGGTTACAAGAAATTGCTCATAATCATTTGAGTTTTAAAAACGAAAAACTTTTTGATTTTTCATTGCACAAAAACGACAAATTAGTAAATGAATATTTAATACACCGAGAAAGTCATTTTAGAGTTTTAAGAAAACAATTCATACAATTAACAGGTTTCAAAGTACTAATTACAGCTGGATTATTAATTATTGGAGGTGTATTGGTTTTAAATCAACAAATGAATATTGGTCAATTTGTAGCTGCCGAAATCATCATCATTACTATCATTACTGCAGTTGAGAAACTTTTTTATGGTTTAGAATTATTTTATGATGTAACTACATCTTTAGAAAAACTAGGGACAGTTGTAGATTTAGAACTAGAAAGCGAAACAAACAAAGCGAAACATCATTTAGAAAACGAAGCTTTATCTATTGAAGTAAAAAACATATTTTTTCAATTTCCAGATAATGAAGTCCCAATTATTAATGACATTAGCTTGACTATAAATAAAAATGAAAGAGTATTAATTCAAGGAGAAAACGGTTCGGGAAAAACTACCTTATTACGAATTCTTTCTCGACTGTTAGAGCCATCAGTAGGAACAATTTATTTAAACGATACCAATTATAAAAAATATTGCATTGAAGGGTTTCGATCTAATATTGGTGTAATAACAATTGATGACAGCCCATTTGAAGGAACTATTTTAGAAAATATTACATGCAACAATCCTACCATCACAAAAAATGATGTTAAAAACATATTGGATCAATTAAAATTAACCGAATTAATTAAATCACTACCGCTGGGATTAGATACACCAATGTTTTCAGAAGGAAAAGGAATTAATTCATCTGCTACTCAAAAGATATTATTGGCCCGGTGCATCATTTTAAAACCTACTCTTCTGTTTTTAGAAGAACCTGTTGATTCATTAGATAAAGATTCAGCAGAAGACATAATAGACATCTTAACCGCTCCTGAAAATCCATGGACACTAGTAGTGATTGCAAAAGGCAATTATTGGAAAAAAAAATGCACTAAGGTTATTACGCTAAAAAAAGGTCAAATTAAATCGATAAATTAAATTATGTTAAACATTACAAACAATAAAATTGAAAAATGGGTTGATTTAACAAAATACAAATCAACTAAAATTTTAATAGATAATAAGAGCTATAGGTTGGTAAAAAAAACCATTTGGGCATTCATTTGTTTGTTTTTAGTATTCTTGTTTTTACCCTGGACTCAAAATGTAACTGGAGCGGGATCTGTAACTACTTTAAAGCCCAATCAAAGACCACAAACCATCCAAACAGCCATAGCGGGTAGAATTGAAAAATGGTATGTTAATGAAGGAGATTATATTAAAAAAGGAGATACTATTTTATTTATATCTGAAATTAAAGAAGATTATTTAGATCCAAATCTTGTTGAGAACACAGGCAAACAGGTAATTGCTAAGGAAAGTTCTGCAAACTCATATGCTTCAAAAGTAGAGGCTTTAAAAAACCAAATTGGAGCAATAGAAAATGAAAGAAATTTAAAATTTAAACAAGCTCAAAACAAATTAAAACAAGCATATTTAAAAGTAGAAAGCGACAGTATTGATTTTGAAGCCGTAAAAACCCAATTATCTGTTTCTAAGACACAATATAACCGTTCAATAAATTTAAACAACGAAGGATTAAAACCTTTGTCAGATGTTGAAGAAAAAAAAATAAAACTTCAAAATTCTGAAGCCAAAATAATCACACAAGAAAATAAATATTTGGCATCACAAAACGAAGTTCTTAATTCTAAAATGGAGTTAAATCGTATTTTAGCTGAATATTTAGAAAAATCTTCTAAAGCCGAAAGCGATAAACAAACAGCTTTAAGCTCTCAGTATGAAACTGAAGTTCAGGTTAATAAATTAAAAAACCAGTATACTAATTACCAAATTAGAAACGGGATGTACTACATTTTAGCCCCTCAAAACGGATATATAAATAGAGCGCTACAGTCGGGCTTAGGCGAAACCCTCAAAGAGGGAACTCCGGTTGTGAGCATCATGCCCGCAAATTTTGACATTGCAGTTGAAACCTATATAAACCCGGTAGATTTTCCCTTAATTCACAAAGGAGAAAAAGTTAGAGTTTGGTTTGACGGTTGGCCATCAATTGTTTTTAGCGGATGGCCTGGAGCATCTTATGGGACCTTTGGAGGCAAAATTGTTGCTAAAGAAAATTTTATTAGTGAGAATGGAAAATACAGAGTTCTTATTGCTCCAGACGAAAGCGACAAAGTATGGCCAAAAGAACTGAGTATAGGTGCGGGTACACAAACCATCGCACTTTTAGAAAATGTATCTATTTGGTTTGAAATTTGGAGAAATTTAAATGGGTTTCCACCAAATTATTACAAGCCCAACACCAAAGCAAAAAATAAATTGTAACCGCAAACATAAAGCGTGTCTACACATGAATTTCCCTAAAATGAACAAAACAATTTATATCGTTTTTCTTTTATCTATTTCCTTTATTTATGCTCAAGAAAAGCAAATAAAAGAATTTACATTTAATGAATATTTAGGTTTTGTAAAACAAAATCACCCGTTAGTAAAACAAGCCAATTTAAAATTAAATAAAGCTCAAGCAATACTCATGGAAGCTCGAGGTGCTTTTGATCCAAAATTAGAGGCCGAATACAACCAAAAACAATTTAAAGACCAAAACTATTTTTCGGTTTTTAACAGTAGTTTCAAAATTCCTACATGGTACGGAATTGAAATAAAAGCTGCTTTTAACAACAACGACGGTGTATATATAAACCCCGATTTAACGGTTCCAAATGCTGGTTTAACTTCATTAGGAATTACAGTTCCTCTTGGGCAAGGTCTTTTTATCAATCAAAGAATGGCTGATTTACAAAAAGCTAAAATTATTCAACAATTAAATCAAGCTGAAAGAAATTTAGAAACCGTAGATATTCTTTATCAAGCCGCTGTAGCATATTTTGAATGGGCAAAAAATTATAACGAAGTGGCATTATATCAAAAATATTTAAACAATGCAAATATTCGATTTGAAGGTGTTGTAGAACTAATTAAACAAGGAGACAAACCGGCTATAGACAGTACTGAAGCTCAAATAACAATACATTTAAGAAAATTAAATTTGGAAAAATCAAGTTTAAAACTTCAAAAATCCAGATTGGAATTATCTAATTATTTATGGTTAGAAAACAATATTCCTATAGAGTTAAACGAAGCCTTATTTCCTGAAATACATTTATCGCTTACCATTAAAAACACTTTAGAAACTAACAATATAATTGATTTTAACATAAGCAATCATCCTAAAATTAGTGCCTTAAACTCTAAGATAAACATATTAAAAGTCGATCAAAAGCTAAATGCAAACATGCTTTTGCCTAAAATCGATTTGAGTTACAATTATCTTTCAGAACCTAGTGCTTTTGAAAACTACCGTTTTCAAGATTATAAACTGAGGGTAAATTTAGCATTTCCACTATTTTTAAGAAAAGAAAGAGCAAAGCTAAAATTAGCTAAATTAAAAGTTCAGTATACCGAATTTACATTAGCATCTGAACAAATTCAATTGAAAAATAAAATTGAAGCTCAACAATTTGAAATTACTTCATTAGAAAAACAAATTAGTATCAATACTAAATTAGTAGACCAATACAACACCATGCTTAATGGGGAAGAACGCTTATTTAGTTTAGGAGAAAGTTCTTTATTTTTAATTAATTCACGTGAAAACAATTTAGTACTTGCTCAAATAAATGTTTTACAATTAGAAAACGAGTTTTATAATGCGAGTGTAAACTTATATAAAACAATTGCTAATCCTAATTTATAGTAGTTTTATCTAAAAAAAAAACTGTCAGGGAGAAAAAGGTTGATTAGGATTAATAAAATGCTAATTTTATTTTCAATAAAACAGCCAATAATGAAAACCAAAGGAATACTTGTTTTTTTTTTTTATAAGTTTAACTGTTTTTGCACAACAAGGTGCGTCTTCTTGTGCAGCTTTAGAAGCTAATTTAAACTTATATCAATCATGTGCTACAACTATAACTTTTACAAATTCTACAGGTAGTAACTTAGAAGAGTTTGACACAACATGTATTGAACAATCATTTAGGGGTCCAACTTGGTTTTTTTTTGAGGTAAAAGACCCTGGAACAATTGTATTAGAAATAAGTCAAACCGATTTAAACGGAAATGGATCAGATGTAGATTTTGTACTATGGGGTCCCTTTAACAATCTTACAAATATATGCAGCCAACTAAATATTGGAACTGAAGCTGATTGTAGTTGGAGTACTAGTAGCATTGAGTTTGTTAATGTTCCCTTTAGTTTAAGCGGTCAAAAGTATGTTTTATTGATTGATAACTTTTCTGAAACAGCTGGGAATATTACAGTAACTCAAACTGGAGGAACAGGAACAACGAATTGTGATTTTCTCTCAGATGTAGAAATTAAAAACACAGATGATACAGATATAAATCAAATCGAATACTGCAAACCAACAACTAAAGAGATTCTTGCTACTATTGACATAAGTGACTTTTCTGGAAATACAGCAGACTTGAGATTTAATTTTACTTGGTATAAAGACAACATACAAATAGGAAGTTCTATATTGAACTCTACACTTCCTACGAATGTACTTGCTACAACTGAGACAGGAGTTTATAAGGTTGTAACAACTGCGTATAACATTGTAAACAATCCAAACCAAACTAATCCTATCCCAACTAATAGTGAAGCTGAAGTAGATTTTAAATTTTATAACCTTCCAGATATTACTATATCAAATACAAATACGACTTGTCTAAACACAAACCCTTTATTAAGTACAACAATTAATAACAGTACATTAATGAACCCCAGTATTGATGTTTTAACCTACCAATGGTTTGTAGATGACATAGAAATAGATGGAGCAACTGCTTCCAGTTTTATGCCTATACAACAAGGAAATTATTTTGTTAGAGTCTCAAACGCTCCTTGTTCTGTTGTAAATTCTAATAGCATTTTAATCATTGCAAACCCAAATGTTTCTATTTCAAATGATCAAGTCATATGCGAAGGAACTAGTTATACCATAACTTCAACAAACACAAATGCTGGGACGAATATTGCAATTGCATATGAATGGTTTAAAAATGGTATTACAACAGGCATTACAACGCCAAACTATATGGTTAGTGCGTCTAATCAAATATTAAACACAACGGCTGTTTATCATGTAGTAACTACAGAACAACTTATTTGCAGTCAAACTTCCAATAATGTAAACATTACTTTAAACGCATTGCCTGTAATAAAAACATCCCCTATTTTATTTGAACAATGTGACTATTTAAACTCTACTATAGATGGTTTTTCGGAAACAAATTTAACACAAATGTATGATGAGCTTACTAATTCTACACAAGGATTAACACTTTATTATTATACCGATGCCGGGTTAACATCACCAATTACAACACTCCCAACAAATTTTTTTAATACCAGTCCATTTAATCAAACGATATACGTAAAAGCAATAAACGAAAACATAGTTCCAAGTTGTGCTTCTACAGGTACAGGTCAAATTAATTTACAAATTAACCCTACAAGTCCAGCATCTTATCCAGACCATACTCCCGTTTGCCCAGAAATTAATCAAAACTATGGATATATTGATTTTGATGCTCAACGCATTTTAATAAAAAACATCTATTTTCCAACATCTGATGTAATAATTTCATTTCATTTAACATCTAGCAATGCATCTACAGGCCTAGAAGAATTGACAAATAACTCCCAAATCTCTATAGGAACTTCTGTAATTTATACGAAAATAATTTCAGCAGGAACAAAAGCTTGTTTAACAATTGGCACATTTAACGCTACCATTAAAACACCCCCATTTCAAAAAACAATTCAGCAAATTACACTCTGTTTAAACGATTCATTTTTTCTTAGCTCGAAAGAAACTGAAGCTCTTTTAGATCAAAATACAACAGTAACAGCTTCCTTTTTTGATTCTTTTAGTGATGCAAGGTCAAATATTGACTTTATAAACAAAAATATTGCTTTGCCACTAGTTATAGGCACTAAAACATATTTTATAAGACTTTTTGATACTGATACCCAATGTTTTTCAATTGTAAATTTTGACATAGAAGTTTATCCAAGTCCAACAATTATTCAGCCGAATCCTATAAGTCGCTGCGGAAATACAACTGCAGAATTTGATTTAGATAGTAGAGTCAATCAAATAGTTGCTGGAAATACAAATTATCAAGTTGCTTTTTATGCTTCAGAAACTGATATGCTCGCGGGAAATAATATTACTAACACCATGAGCTTCACTTCTGAATCTACAATTATCTATATAGAAGTAACAGACCCAACAAACAACAACTGCAGCGCCATAACTACACTAGAAATAGAGGTTTTATATATACCCGGGGCAACAATAAACCCTACAAATATTGAGCAGTGTAGTTATTCTGGTTATGATGATTTTAATTTAAGAATAAGAGAAATAGAAATGGCTGGTACAACTTTAGTTTCTGATATAGAATTTAAATATTATATTGATTTAAACAATGCCATTTTAAACAACAATAACTTTATAGTAAATCCTGAGAGTTTTACCAATACAGACATAAATAATCAAAAAATATTTGTCCGCTTAAATAGTCTAACAAATATTGATAGCGAATCTGGCCTTCCGTGTTTCAGAATACTAGAATTAGAAGTAATTGCAAGAGCTTATCCAATAAATAATTTATTAGAAAAACCTTATATAATTTGTATAGATCAATCTACTAATACTGCTTATTCTGTTGAAATTGAAACATTATTAGATGAGACAAACAATAGCCATCAATGGTACACAGGTTTTGCAGGCCAAGCAGGAAATGAAATAATAGGTGCAAACAACAATTCTTATAGTACAAATGTTGCAGGTGAATATTCGGTAAAGATTACTCATAATGTTCCAAATGCTATAAATTGTGATGCCATCTATGATTTTACTACTCAAAATTCCTATATACCCAATACAATTACTGCAAATCCCTCTGAGTTTATAGCATTTGGTATTGAAAATACAATAACAACTACTGCTACTGCTACACCCACATCTTCAGATTACCTTTATTCGATTGATGGGTTTTCTTGGCAAGAAAGCAATGTCTTTACAGATATAAAAGCAGGTGAAAATATGTTATATGTTAAAAATAAATTTGGCTGTGGACAACAAATAAATACACTAATTACTGTTACAGGTATTCCTGCTTTTTTTACACCAAATGGAGATGGCTATAATGACACTTGGAATATAAAAGGCTCTAGTTTGCTGGATATTAACAGCATTCAAATATTTGACCGATACGGTAAATTTATAAAACAAATAAATGCTAATGAAGAAGGTTGGGACGGAACTTATAATGGCACATTACTTCCTGCAACTGACTATTGGTTTAAGCTTATTTATACTAAAAATAATGTTAGTCTTGAATTTAAAAATCATTTTGCTTTAAAACGATAAATACAAAAATTTAAAAAAAAATCCCGCTATAAGCGGGATTGATTTTGTTTTTAAGAAAAATTTGTTAAAAACGACTTCCACCACCACCACGGTTGTTGTCTCTGTCGTTATAACCACCTCTTCCACCACCACCGTTTCCACCGCGGTTATTGTTAAAGCTTCTTCTTTCTCCTTCTGGTTTTGGCTCAGATTTGTTAACTACGATAGTTCTTCCATCAATTGAACCTCCATTTAACTCATCAATTGCTTTTTGAGCTTCTTCATCATTTGGCATCTCTACGAAACCAAATCCTTTACTTCTTCCTGTGAATTTATCAGAAATGATTTTTACTGAATCAACAGCACCATACTCTTCAAAATAACCTCTTAAATCTGCTTCCTCAATACTGAATGGAAGACTTCCTACGAAAATGTTCATCTAAAATAGTTTTAATTGTGGCAAATATAGTGTTTAATATCATACAAAATTTAATTTAAATGTTAATTTTAATTATTCGCAATTAGCATTTGGTGATTTCTATGTAACTGTATTGTTGATACATATGTTTTTATTTACTTTATAAATCATTCAAAATGCTTAAAAAAAGAGCATGTAAGCAACTGAATATTACTTAAAAAAAAAGAGAAATAGTTTTAAATAGAATATTGTACTTTTGTGATTATGAAATTTTGTTTATGATTATTATAAAAACTCTTGAAGAAATTGAAATGATGCGTGAAAGCGCTTTAATTGTTTCCAAAACACTAGGCCTTATTGCAAAAGAAATTAAACCTGGTGTAACCACTTTATATTTAGACAAACTAGCCGAAGAATTCATAAGAGAACAAGAAGCAGAACCAGGCTTAATATGAAATTATTATTTTTTACTGTTTTTTTCTTGTTATTTTTAGTAATGTCTTGCTCTGAAAAAAACAGCCGTTTAACTGTTACATATAAACTACAGAGAGAATTAAACGAAGTTTCTGGCATTGCCTATGTTGATAACAAAACCTATGTTATTGAAGATAGTGGAAACAATAATAGTATTTACCTTTTGAAACAAAACGGAAAAATTGACAAAGAACTTATTATTGAAAACGTCAAAAATAAAGATTGGGAAGACTTAACTTCTGATAATTTTGGAAATTTATATATTGGCGATTTTGGTAACAATGATAATATGCGTAAAAATTTATGTATTTATAAAATTTATGCGAATCAATTAGGTGAAAATAAAATTACTACAGTAGTCAAAACTAGTTTCTATTATCCTGAACAAAAAAAATTTCCTTCTGATAAAAAAGAAATGTTCTACGATTGTGAATCTTTTTTCGAATGGAAAGGCAGTTTTTATCTTTTTACTAAGAACAGAAGTAAAGATTTTGACGGTACTGTTTTAATTTACAAAGTGCCTAATAAAACAGGACGTCACAAAGCTGAATTAATTGATGTTTTCAAAACCTGTAGTAACAAAGAAACCTGTACAATTACTAGTGCATCAATAACCAATGATGGCACTAAAATGGTATTACTTTCTCATTCGATTGTTTGGCTATTTGAAAATTTTGAATCGGATAATTTTACGAATGGCAAAATTAGCACCTACGATTTACAACACAAGTCACAAAAAGAAGCCATTTGTTTTAAAAACAACGACTTGCTTATTATTGCAGATGAAGCTGGTGAAAATTTGGGCAACGTATATGAATTTCCTATTACCGTTTTAAAAATCGAACCCTAAGCCAAAAGCTACTCTAATTCCGTCTGAAGAGCCAAAGACTCCAAAATTAGCTGTCAATAATTCGACTCCATCAATAAAGAAACCACCTCCATATGAATTGTTCCATTTGTTAGATCTTTCATTTTCTAACCAAACTCTTCCATAATCGAAACTGCCATAAAGCCCAAATTGTACTGGAATAATTCTTGTTTTTAGACTATTAAAGCTATAACGAATGTCAGTATTTTGATAGAATGATTGGTTTCCTAAAAACCGTTCGTTTCTATAACCACGCAATCCATCTGCTCCTCCGATTGATGCTCCTTGATAGAATTCAAAATTGTTTCCGAATATAATATGGCTTTTTAATTTTGTAGCTAAAACTAATAGTCCTGAAGGTATTAACTTTTGATTGAAACTAACTTCTGGAATCAAGTAGGCAAAATTTCTATTTTTTGTATCAATGTTTGCTTTATATCCGAATGAAAAAGCAGTTTTCATTCCGTTTGTAGGATTGGCTTTGTTATCGTAATTTTCAAATTGGTAATTAATTTCTGCTCCTATAAATTGCACTTCATCAAAAATATAATTAGGCAATTGCGTATTGTTTTCTACAAATCTATAAGGTGTATTGTTTACTTCTATCGATTCATAGGTCGTTTTTAAGGCTGCAATGCTTCCTGATCTACTTCTCCACTTTAAAGAAGGTGAAAAGGAGACTTTTCTTACTTTGATTCTGTTGTAATCTAAATTATCATCGTCATATTCATTCAATGTTTCATTGCCATATCCAAAAAAGTTTTGAGAAAAGTTTGGACTTTGCAATGCTGTATGTAATTCTAAATTAAAATTACCAATAACATTGGCTATTTCTACCTTATAACTTAATTCATAACCATTTGTTGTAAAATAGTAGGCTGCTTTCAATTCATGTTGACTTGAAAACGGATTACGTTCAAAACCATATTTGGTATATAAATCTGTAAAACCAATTTTCAAACCATCATCTGGATTTGCTCCTATTATTGGTATAATTTGATTGGTGCTGTTTTTTATTTTTTTATAGTCATAAACGTTTACATTATAGTCATCTTGTAAATTTAACGTTGCTTTATGCGCTGCATCTACATTGTTTTTCTTCGATTTATAATCGTAAATTACAATGTTCCTTCCTTGCTCTACTTTATAATCGTCGTTATTTTGACCACCAATTAATCTAATTTTTATCTTGTTACTTTTTCCTGTTACTTCAAAAGTATCATCGTCATCTAAACCATATATCCAAATCTCTTTTGTTTCTTTTGGATTATATATCCTATGAAAAAATTGATCTTTTATAGACTTATCTTTTTTTCTGAGGAAAGCAACTTCAACATTTCCGTTTGTTAAACAATTAATTTTAATATAATCATCCTTATTGGTAGCTGTTAAGACTGCAAATTTATTTACTACAGCAAAATATCGATCTGAAATGGCTTGCAAGTTGCCTCTTCTTGCTTTTAGTGTTTCTTTTATTTCAATAATGGTTGCATCATTCACTTCTTTTGGTACAATACGAAAAGCCGCATCAATTACTTCATCGGTAATGTTTTCTTGAATGTACTTTACTTGTTCGTCCCAATCTTTCTTCTCCAATTGATTTGTAAAAGCAATATCTAGAGGAAAAGGTTCAAAATTAAAGCCTTTCACATCTTTTAAATCATCGCTATACTTTCTAAGAATTTTAGCTGCTGGAATTAATCGAACTGCTGCTCCTAATAAAAAACCGTCTGACATTCTAGAAAACGGTTGGTCTCTATCTCGAGGTAAAGGTCTGTAAATGGTTTGACCGTTTTCTTTAAATTCTAACCATCTCCATTGGTCTTGATGTCTGTCCCAATCGCCTACTAACATATCGAACAATCGTGCTTTTACAAATGCTTTTTCGTCTATTTTCTTAGATTCATCATCATGAATTTCTTTAAAGACATCATGTGTACTAATTATTTTTCCTGAAAAATGTTTTCCAGCTAATTCCAAATGTCCGTCTGAAGCATGTTCTTCAAACAAATACAATTCATCACCAAACTCACTATTAAAATCGCCTAATGCTTTTTGCTTTGGAATGTAATACAAATTAGAGTTTAAATGGTGTAAGTCAATTGCATCAGACAATGTTCCAACAACAAAAGGAGCATAAGGGTATGAACCTGTAAACAGATCTTTTACTAAATTTTCGGAAGCTGTGTTTTTAAATTGACCTTCTACATATTGATCTTTAAACATCGCTGCTTGAATATATTGTGATGCATTTTTCTTCATGGCACGCATTACATATTGCTTCCCGTCTTTTGCTTCTAATCGCAAAGTTCTAGATTGTGTTCCTCCACCTTTTCTGACAGGTGATAAACCTCCAAATAAAGTATCTAAATTTACTGTTTTAACTTGCACTGGAACGCTATAATGTTTTCGAAAACGATCTCCCCAAAGTAATTTATGCAACTTGCTTTTCGTTGTTTCTTCTTGAGTATAAATAGCTGCTTTTATAGAATCATCAACTATCGGCTGAAATTCTTCAACATATTGCTTATTTGTTGCTCCAAAAACTTGTGTTTCATATTCAACAGTATCATTTTCTGCATTAATAAACTTAACCGAGGAGGAACCATTTTCGTAAACTTCTAACACTGCGAAACCATTTACTGCATGAGCATATTTTCCAGCTCCTACATTTCTTGTAGCAGTGGTTTTAGACCCTGAACCACTAATGATTTGTGGTATATTATCTTGTACTAAATACTGCAAACTATGTTCGTGTCCAGACACAATTACTACTTTATCGTTAAACTGAGAAGCCGCTACAATATTTTTTTTTAGTTCATTATAATGCACATTTTGCAAATCAGCATTTACAACACCCGTTGTTTCTCTCAATAAGTTTTTAATATTCCCTAACGGAAAAAAAGGTTGCATTGTATTTTTAAAAGAATATTGACCACCATGAGGTCCGTTTGAAAACATTGGATGATGAATGGCTATAATTGTAGTTTTCCCTCTTGCGTTTTTTATCTCACTTCTAAATTCATCAAGAAATTGAGTTCTAGTCTTAATATCACAATCATCATTAATTGTTGGGTGTTTGTCCCAATTAGTAATGTACCACTCCGAATCAACCAAAAGCAAAACAATATCCTCTCCTATTTTAATTTTCTCTATTGGACAACCGTTCTTTGGCAAGAAAGACTTTTCCCCAAGTTTGTCTTCTATATATTTTTGTTGTCTTTTTAAACCTTCTACTCCATTATTATACCAATCATGATTTCCTGGCAAAAAAATAGTTTTCCCTTTAAATTGATTTACAGCTTCTACTTGTGTATTTAGTTGATGTTCTGCTAAAGTTCTTTCTTCACTGTCTTTTTCTGGCAGTCCTTGTGGATAAATATTATCTCCCAGAAATAAAGCAGTAGCATTTTTATTAGCAATATCTAATTTCTTAGAAAAAAGTGATAAAGCAACAGTTGTGCTATCTACTTTCGCATTACCAGCATCGCCGATTAAATAAATGGTATGTGCTATTTTCTGGTTTTTATCTAATTGAATAACTTTATTTTCTTTGTCTTCTTTAATTTGCAATTGCATTGTTGCACACGAATTAAAAAGAAAAAGTGTTAGCAACACAACTGAAAAGTAACGAAAAAGCGAAACATGTATTTTAACTGAAAACATTTTCATAAATTAGTCGAATAAATAGTAAACAATGAATTTGATTTTAAAAGTAGAAAAATTTGTAGAAGAATTATTTAAAGAAAAACTTCCGCTCGCTTATACGTATCATAACTTCAATCATACTAACAAGGTGATTCAAGCAGTTATTGAAATGGCTAATTATTATCAAATATCTCACGAAGATAAAGAAAAATTAATAATTTCAGCATGGTTTCATGATTCAGGTTACACTATTAATGCTCAAAACCATGAAGCCTTTAGTTGCGAAATTGCAACCGCTTTTCTTAAAGAGAACAACATCGATAACGAATATATAAATGAAGTAGTTGCTTTAATAAACGCTACTGTATTTAATTATGTTCCTAAAACCAAATTTGAACAAATCATTAGAGATGCCGATTTTCATCATTTTTCTAAGAAAAACTATTTATCTGTTTGTGAAGAACTACGAAAAGAATGGGAAGCAACTTGCGATAAAAAATTCACAAATGAAGAATGGGCAAGAGAAAACCTTGCAATGTTTACTCAAAAACATACTTATTATACTTCTTATGCTTT
>NZ_CAWUTS010000061.1:0-15344 GCF_963925415.1 uncultured Flavobacterium sp.
AGAAGTCATCCAAGCACCATTTCGTTTGCCTTTTCTTGGAAAAAAATCAGCATAAAATAAGGCAACTAATTCATCATTTTCGTCTTTTACTTCATAGGTTATTACATCTTTGTGGTATTTATCTATATCAAAAATTTCGATGAATGATAATCCATATAATTTTTCGGCAATGCTGAAAGCTCCCTTTAAAACATTTTCTAATTGAAAGTAAGGTTTTAGTTTTTCATCGTCTAAACTGAATAATTTTTGTTTCAATTTTTCAGAATAATAGGTTCCGTCCCATTTTTCTAGGGTTTCAATTCCGTCTAGTTCTTTTGCGAAAGCGGAAAGTTGGGCAAATTCTTTTTCTGCTGCTGGTTTGGCTTTTTTTAATAAATCATTTAAAAAGGACGTAACTTTTTCAGGGTTTTGAGCCATTCGCTCTTCCAAAACAAAATGCGAATGTGTTTTGTAGCCTAATAAATTAGCTCTTTCGAAACGCAATTGGGTAATTTGCAGTACATTAGATTCATTGTTAAACTCGTTGTCTTGAAAGGCTTTTTTTCCTGCAGCTATGGCCAGTTTTTTTCGCAACTCACGATTGTCAGCGTAAGTTAAAAACGGAATATAACTGGGATGGTCTAATGTAAAAATCCAACCTTTAATATTTTTATTTTTTGCTAAAGATTTTGCAGCTTCTTTTGTACCATCTGGTAAACCGCTCAATTCTTTTTCGTTGGTAATATGCAACTGATAATTATTAGTTTCAGCCAAAACATGTTCTCCATAAGTCAATTTTAGTTTGGCTAACTGGCTGTCAATTTTACGTAAACGTGTTTTTTTGTCTTCTGAAAGTAGTGCGCCATTTCTGGCAAAACCTTTATATTTTTTGTCTAAAAGAGTTGTTTGTTCGGCGCTTAAAGTCAGGTTTTCTTTTTGGTCATAAATGGCTTTTATACGTTTAAACAAATCTTTGTTTAAGGTAATATCGTTGCTAAATTCGGTTAGAAGTGGCGAAACTTCTTGTGCAATTTTTTGCATTTCATCAGAAGTTTCTGCCGAATTTAGGTTAAAAAATATAGATGACAATCTATCCAATGCATCTCCAGAAAAGTCTAACGCTTCAATAGTGTTTTTAAAAGTTGGTGCTTCTAAATTGTTTAATATTGCATCGATTTCGGATTTTGCAGCTGCTATATTTTTTAAAAAAGCAGGTTGGTAATCAGCCATTTTTATTTTTAAAAAAGGAGCCGAATTGTATTTTGTGTTAAACTTTTGTGTTAAACTTTTCATATAGATATTAAACTAAACCCCTTTCAGGTTTTGAAACGCTGAAAGGGTTATTTTAAGAAAATGGTTTTTATTTTTTTAGTTCTTGAGATGACTTAATTACTGCTTCTTTAAGACTTTCTTTATAGAAAACAATTTTGTCTAATACACACTTATCTGAAATGCCTATGATTTGAGCCGCAAGAATTCCAGCATTTTTTGCACCATTTAAGGCAACAGTTGCCACAGGAACACCGCCAGGCATTTGAAGTATTGACAAAACGGAATCCCAACCGTCAATAGAGTTGCTCGATTTTATAGGAACACCAATTACAGGCAGTGGTGACATTGAGGCCACCATTCCTGGTAAATGTGCAGCACCACCTGCTCCAGCAATTATAACTGACACCCCTCTAGTGTGGGCATTTTTACTAAAATCAAATAATTTTTCGGGAGTTCTGTGTGCCGAAACTATATCTACTTCGATTTCAATATCAAATCCGTTTAAGATGTCAATAGCATCTTGCATTACTGGCAAATCAGATTTTGAACCCATTATGATGGCTACTTTCATTTGGTATGTTTAAAAGTTATTTGGTTTAAAATTTAATCGTTTTTTATTTCATTTATATAAATCTTCTTATAATAAAATATAATTTAGTAAATGGCCTTATCATTTTTATAAGCAAATGCTTAAGTGTAAAACACTATTTAAAACCAGTTATTGAATGCTAATTACTCGAATGCTGTTTTTTACATCTTGTGCGATTTTTCGGGCTTCCTCCATATTTTCATTTACTATGGTAACGTGTCCCATTTTTCTAAAAGCACGTGTTTGCCTTTTTCCGTATATATGTGGAGTAACACCGTCAATTGCCATTATTTTTTCAATGTTTTCATACACAACTTGTCCTTCGTATCCTTCTTCGCCAACCAAATTAACCATAATTCCAGCAACTTTGCTAGCGGTATTTCCTAAAGGTAAATTTAATATGGCACGTAAATGATTCTCAAATTGTGAGGTGTAACTTGCTTCTATTGAATAATGACCCGAGTTGTGAGGTCTGGGTGCAACTTCGTTTACCAATATTTCATCGTTTTCTGTTTGAAACATTTCTACTGCTAATAACCCAACATGGTTAAAACTTTCAGAAACATTCAAAGCAATTTCAACGGCTTTTTTGGCAACTTTTGCATTAATTCTGGCAGGGCAAATTACATATTCTACCTGATTTGCTTCAGGATGAAACTCCATTTCAACTACTGGATATGTTTTTACTTCTCCACTAGGATTTCTGACAACAATAACAGCCAATTCGTTTTTAAAAGGTACCAAAGCCTCTGCAATGCATTCTACGTCGGGAAGTTTGACTAAATCTATGGCTGAGCGACAAACTTTTACGCCATTACCATCATAGCCAAATTGAGCGCATTTCCATACAAACGGAAATTCTAATTCTTCGGTTCTTAAAGTGTTTTTTAAATCATTTAAATCAACAAAACGAAAGTGTTTTGAGGTAGGTATGCCATTTTCGACATAAAAATCTTTCTGTTTTCCTTTGTTTTGAATTAACCTCAATGTTTTAGGCGACGGAAAAACAGCTAATCCTTCCTCTTCTAATTTGTCTAGGGCATCAAGGTTTACGTTTTCGATTTCAATAGTCAATACGTTTACCATTTTACCAAATTTATAAACCGTGTCATAGTCCATAAGGCTTCCTTTAAAGAAAGCGTTACAAGCATAACGCGCAGGGGCTTCGTCACTAGGGTCAAGTACTAATGTTTGGATGTCAAATTTTCGGGTGTCTGCCAAAAGCATTTTGCCTAATTGACCTCCGCCTAAAACCCCTAGTTTAAAATCAGAAGAAAAATAATTCATTATTATCAGTTTATGCAAAGATATAAATTACAATTTTTAAAAGCTAAAAACTTAAATTTTCTTCAAAATGTTTCGTGCACAAGTTTGATATGCTGCCGAGTGGTTAAAAGCATCTTGTGTAATTATTGGCTTTAATTCTTCATAAATCCAGTTGTATTTTTTGCCTAAAAAAAATAAGGCCTTCATGGCATATACTTTTGCGGCTACTTTTTCATTTTGAATTAAACGATCTATAAGGGCTTCTATAAGATTATGTTCTTGATCTTTAGTTAGTTCAATTCCGTTTTTTCGATTATTGCTTTTTGCCAAAAACAGGCAAATTTTTGTAGCGGGTCGCAGGGCAGAATCTTCTTTTATTAAGGGTAAAATTTTACAAAATGAATCAAGATAAGGTACAAGTAATTTTATTCTATTTTTAGATACCAATTCCAAAGACCAAAAAGCTTTTATGTGATTTTCGTGTGTGGTGTCAAAAGCGATTGCAATTAATTCGGATAAGTTTTCATTGTTTTTTATGGCAAAATTACAAACGGTTATCTTGCTTTTTTTGTAGGCTGTACTTTGATTTATTTTGTTATACATTTCAGACTTCATATGTTTTATAGCTTTTTAGATCTGTTTTTGTTGAATCAAAAGTGCTTCAAGTATTTTTTTTGTGTAAATATATCAATTTTACAAAAAAAATGTAATACTTACTTCTTAATACTTTTTTCTTTACTAAATTTACGCTTTTATTTTTAAATCATCGATGATACAATTACACGACAAATATTTTCAACTTTTTATTTCTTCACAGGAAATAGATTTTGCTGTTCAAAACATGGCAAAACAATTAGAAGATGATTTTATTGACGAAGTTCCAGTTTTTATTGGAGTATTAAACGGTTCATTTAAAGTGATTGCTGATTTGATGAAATATTATAGAGGTAAATGTGAAGTGAGTTTTGTAAAACTAACATCTTATGAAGGTACTCAATCTACTAATCAAGTAAAACAATTAATTGGTTTAAACCAAAGTTTAGAAGGCAGAACAGTTGTAATTGTAGAAGATATTGTTGATACTGGAAACACAGTTGAAGAATTGAAAACTATTTTTAAAGAAAAAAATGTTAAACATTTAAAAATTGCAACTTTATTTTTTAAACCAGATGCGTATAAAAAAGACATAAAATTAGATTACATAGGAATGCGAATTCCAGATAAATTTATTGTTGGTTATGGATTAGACTACAATGAATTAGGAAGAAATTTACCAGATGTATATCAATTAAAACGTACAAATTCAAATATAGAAATGATTCACATAGTTTTATTCGGAAAACCAGGAGCAGGAAAAGGAACTCAAGCCGATTTTTTAAAAGAAAAATATAATTTAGTACACCTTTCAACAGGAGATATTTTTAGATTCAACATTAAAAACGATACTGAACTAGGTCAATTAGCTAAAACCTACATGGACAAAGGTGATTTGGTTCCTGATGAGGTTACAATAAAAATGTTAGAAAATGAAGTAAATAAAAATCCAGAAGCAAAAGGGTTTTTGTTTGATGGATTTCCGAGAACAATTGCCCAAGCTCAAGCCTTAGATGCTTTTTTATCTTCAAAAAATCAAAAAATTACAGCTACGATTGCTTTAGAAGCTGATGATGAAATTTTAGTACAACGTTTGTTAGAACGAGGAAAAACATCTGGCAGACCAGATGATCAAGACGAGAATAAAATTAGAAATCGTTACGACGAATACAATCAAAAAACAGCTCCTTTAATGGATTTTTATAAAGCACAAAATAAATTTAAATCTGTTGATGGTATAGGTAAAATAGAAGAGGTCACTAAACGATTGAGTGAAGTTTTAGATCGTTTATAATTGCATTAAAATTTATAATAAGGCCTTACTCGTTTTTAAAACTTGTAAGGTCTTTTTTTTATGTTATAAATTGATACCTTTGCAAAAATTAAAAACATAAGTTTGGAGTCTTTATAACTTCAAACTTTTAACTTCAAACTTTGTTATGACTGAAGGAAATTTTGTCGACTACGTAAAAATATATATATCTTCTGGAAAAGGAGGAAAAGGATCATCGCATTTACATAGAGAAAAATTTATTGAAAAGGGTGGGCCAGATGGTGGAGATGGAGGTCGTGGCGGACATGTTTATGTAAAAGGAAACAAAAATCTTTGGACTTTATTTAGTTTAAAATTTCTGCGTCATGTAAAAGCAGGTCATGGTGGTGATGGAGGAAGCTCCAGAAGTTCAGGTTCTGACGGTGATGATAAGTACATTGAAGTGCCCCTTGGAACCATAGTAAAAGATAAAGAAACAGGTGATGTTTTATTTGAAATTACGGATCATAATGAGACCAAAATCATAGCAAAAGGAGGTAAAGGAGGACTAGGAAACTGGAATTTTAGAAATTCAGTAAATCAAACACCACGTTACGCTCAACCCGGAATGCCAGTTGAAGAAGTTGATATTATTTTAGAATTAAAAGTATTAGCTGATGTAGGTTTAGTAGGCTTTCCAAATGCAGGAAAATCAACATTACTTTCGGTGTTAACTTCGGCAAAGCCTAAAATAGCAGATTATGCCTTTACTACACTTAAACCTAATTTAGGAATTGTAGCCTATAGAGATTTTCAATCGTTTGTAATTGCTGATATACCAGGAATCATTGAAGGAGCAGCTGAAGGAAAAGGCCTTGGGCATTACTTTTTACGCCATATTGAACGAAACTCAACGTTGTTGTTTTTAGTTCCAGCTGATGCTGATGATATTAAAAAAGAATATGATGTTTTATTAGATGAATTACGTAGATATAATCCTGAAATGCTTGACAAAGATAAATTATTGGTAATTTCTAAATCGGACATGCTTGATGATGAATTAAAAGTAGAATTAAAATTACAACTAGATAGCGATTTTAAGGATATACCCTACATGTTCATTTCTTCATTAGCCAATCAAGGATTAACGGAATTGAAGGATAAATTGTGGAAAATGTTGAATTAACTAAAGAACATGATATTTTTTTTAACACTTGTTTAAAAATTAACACATAAAATTAACACATATTGGTTTTTTTTGTATTTTTATAAAAAAAATATAAAAGCATGAATACAAAATTACTCATCCTATTATTAGTTTCATTTCAATTTTGCACAGCACAGCAGAGAACTTGTGGTTTGGAAGAAAAAATGGAAGAAATGCTTTCTAATCCAATATTAAGAGAGCAGTATGAAGTTCAAATTGCAAAATCACAATTAGAATTAGATCGTTTAGAAAACAATTCTTTAAGAACCTCATCACCACAAACAACTTTTAAAATACCTGTAGCAGTTCATTATCCGGATGGATTAAATGTTAATAGAGTATGTTTAGTAGCTTTAGCGCAAAGCCAAATAGATATTTTAAACGCAGATTATAATGCTTCTAATACAGATATGTCTACTTGGATATATACTACAGGGGCTTACTTTCCTGGAATAGTGCCAGGATCTATTGATATTGAATTTGTTTTAGCAACTCAAAACCATCCTGTTGGTTTTGATGCAAATTTGCTCAACGGACAGCCCGCTGTTACAATTGGATATGATTTTGCTCAACTTTCAGATTATAATTCAAACTGGGCAGGGTATTTAAACATTGTTGTAAAAGCTCTTAATAATGGTGTCCTAGGATATGCTTACTTAGCCTCAAGCCCAGCAAATGGCTCGGCTGTTTTTATTTCTATAAATGCTTTTGGTTCTGGTGTAGGTTGTGTAGGTCACGTTCCTACTGGATCTTTTAATTTAGGAAGAACCCTAACACATGAATTAGGACACTATATGAATTTACATCATATATGGGGAGATGCATCTTGTGGTAATGATCAAGTGGCAGATACTCCTCAACATAACACTTCAAATCTTGGATGCCCAAATATCAATCACTATTCTACTTGTACAGGCACACCAAAGGAGTTAACAATGAACTATATGGATTATTCGAATGATGTTTGTATGTATATGTTTACTAGTGGTCAAGCCACTAGAAGTCTTGCTCACTTGAATACCATTTATAGCAGTTTTAATCAAGGAACCTTGTTTAACGATCTAATTGAAAAAAACAACTTTTCTATTTATCCAAACCCAAATCAAGGTTCATTTGAACTTAAATTAAGTAATTTTATTAACAATGATTATTCTGTAGAAATTTTAGACAATTTTGGAAGAGTGATTTATGAAAAAAACTTTAAATTAGCGAGCGGTTTAGTTCAAAATATTAATGTTGAAAATGCTTCAACTGGAGTTTACTTCGTAAAATTTAAAAGTCAAGATGTTGTTGTAACAAAAAAAATAAATATTAAATAATTAATTTCAATAGTAATCTAAAAAAGACTTTTTAAAATTTAGAAAGTCTTTTTTAGGTTAAATAGCAAGCATAAAAGCCCAATTACTGTTAAAACATGTACTCTTTTTTTTAAAAGCAGTAAATATTTTAAAATTATAAGTTATTCATAAATCAAATTCTTATTTTTGGAATTAATTATTGGGAATGAAAAACTTTTTATTTTTATTATTGTTAAGTATTCAATTTGGATTTTCTCAAACTACCTTAGAAAAGGCAGAAAAGCTATATGCTGATAATAAATTATTAGAAGCAAAAGAAATGTTTTCGAGTTATTTAGCATCCAATCCAAATCAGCCTAAATGCATTGAATATTTAGGCGATATAGCAGGAAAATTAGAGCAGTGGGATGAAGCTATAAAACAGTATGATGCCTTAAAAACATTATTTCCAAAAATGCTAATTATTATTATAAATTAGGAGGGGCTATGGGCATGAAGGCTAAAAGCGTTAATAAGTTTAAAGCTTTAGGCATGATAGATAAAGTAGAAAGCACTTTTTTAACCGCTACAAAATTAGATGCAAAACACATAGACTCTCGTTTAGCTTTAGTAATGTTTTATCTTGAGTTACCAGCAATTGTTGGAGGAAGCGAAACTAAAGCTCAAAAATTTGCTGCAGAGATCATGAATATTTCTTTAGTTGAGGGATATTTAACAAAAGGGTATATAGATGTTTATTTTGATCGGTATCATGAGGCATTAACAAATTATTCAAAAGCATATAAAATAGAAAATTCACAAAAAACATACGAAAGATTATATGATTTATATTTGAATAAAATGCAACATAAATCAAAAGCAAGACAATTAAAAGAAGAATATTATAAATTAGGTAAATAGGTTTGTTTTTAGAGTTATATAGGTGTTGTGCCAAATCTCTTAGAACTTTAACCACTTAGAACTTTAACCATTTTAAATGAGAACACATTTTATTGCCATCGGCGGAGCTGCCATGCACAATTTAGCTCTAGCATTACACAACAAAGGATATCAAGTTACGGGGAGTGATGACGCTATTTTTGAACCTTCAAAGTCAAGATTAGATAAAAAAGGATTATTGCCCCATGAAATGGGTTGGTTTCCCAAAAACATAACTTCAGACATTGAAGCCATTATTTTGGGAATGCATGCAAAAGTAGACAATCCTGAATTGTTAAAAGCTCAAAAATTAGGTTTGAAAATTTATTCATATCCCGAATTTTTGTATGAACAATCTAAAAACAAAACTCGAGTTGTAATTGGAGGTTCACATGGAAAAACTACAATAACATCCATGATTTTACATGTAATGCACTTTCATAATATCGAAGTGGATTATATGGTTGGAGCCCAATTGGAAGGCTTTGAAACAATGGTTCATCTAACACACGAAAATGATTTTATAGTTTTAGAAGGCGATGAATATTTGTCTTCTCCAATAGATAGACGTCCAAAATTTCATTTATATCAACCTAATATAGCCTTAATTTCTGGCATTGCTTGGGACCATATAAATGTATTTCCTACAGTTGACAATTATGAAGAACAGTTTGCTATTTTTGTAAACCTAATAACAAAAGGTGGTATTATAGTCTATAATGAAGAAGATCAAGCGGTAAAAAACGTCGTTGAAGCAACTCAAAATACCATAAGAAAATTAGCATATCAAACACCAAATTACAAGATCGTAAACGGCGTAACATTGTTAGAAACTCCAGAAGGGTCAATGCCAATTGAGGTTTTTGGGGCTCATAATTTAAATAATTTAGCTGGAGCTAAATGGATTTGTCAAAACATGGGTGTTGATGAGGCTGACTTTTATGAAGCCATTGCTACTTTTAAAGGTGCAAGTAAACGTTTAGAAAAAATTGCTGAAAGTAAAAATAAAGTAGCTTATAAAGATTTTGCTCATTCACCAAGCAAGGTTTCGGCAACAACAAAAGCAGTAAAAAATCAATATCCAGACAGAAAATTAATAGCTTGTTTAGAATTGCATACCTATTCAAGTTTGAATGCTGAATTTTTAAAAGAATATCAAGGAGCATTAGATGCAGCAGATATAGCTGTAGTTTTTTATTCGCCAGATGCAGTAAAAATTAAGCAATTAGAAGAAGTAACTTATGACCAAATTGCACAATCATTCCAAAGGGATGATTTAATTATTTATACCAATCCAAAACAGTTTAAAGAGTTCTTATTTGCTCAAAATTTTGATAATGCTGCTTTATTATTGATGAGTTCGGGTAATTATGGTGGATTGGATTTTGAGGAAGTGAAAGAGTTGATGGGATAATTTACTTGAATAAAAAAAGACAGAAACATCTTAAAAAAAAGTTACTGTTTTTATTTTGAAATTTGTATAAAATTAATTTACTTAGAACTTTAATTATAAGCCATATAAATCATGTACACACCAATTAACCAATGGGCAGAAGACGATCGCCCACGTGAAAAATTTCTATTAAAAGGAAAATCTTCCTTATCTGATTCTGAATTATTAGCTATTTTAATTGGATCTGGTTCTCGCAATGAGAGTGCTGTACAATTATGCCAACGCATTTTAGCATCTACAAATAATAATTTAAATCAATTAGGAAAAATCTCGATTAATGAGCTAACATCATTTAAAGGGATTGGAGAGGCAAAAGCCATATCTATTGCTGCAGCTTTAGAATTAGGCAGACGACGAAGAGCAGAAGAGGCGGTACAATTTACTAAAATTTCTTCAAGTAAAATGGTTTTTGAAATCATGCAACCGATTATAGGAGAACTTCCTCATGAGGAATTTTGGGTTTTGTACCTCAATAACTCTAACAAAATAATTTATAAAAGTCAGCTTTCGAAAGGAGGAATAACAGGTACAGTTGTAGATGTACGGTTGATTTTCAAAACAGCATTTGAATATAATGCTACTTCAATTATCTTAACACACAACCATCCTTCAGGAAAATTAGGAGCTAGTGAAGCTGATATTCAAATTACAAAAAAAATTAGAGAGGCATCCAAACATCTAGAAGTTCAAGTATTAGACCATATTATTATCACAGAACATGGGTATTATAGCTTTATGGATGAAGGAATATTTACTGATTAATTTAAATAATTATTAAGAAATATATACATTTCAAATACTTATCTTGCAATTTCAAAATTTAGGATGTTTAAAAATGATAAGTACTAAGCACATTACATTTCAATACCCAAACGGCGAATTGTTTCACATGCCCGATATATTTTGCACGGCAGGAAATACCCTTTTAATTACAGGAAATTCAGGTAGAGGTAAAACGACCTATTTGCATATTTTGGCAGGAATATTACGTCCAAAATCTGGTGAAATAGAAATTGACAATACAAATACCGTAGCGTTGTCTGAAAGAAAAAATGATTTTTTTAGAGGAAAAAATATTGGTATTGTTTTTCAAAAACCCTATTTTATTGCTTCTTTAAATGTTTTAGAAAATTTGGAAATGACAAGTTGGTTGGCAAATGGAAATAAAAATTCGATTACCGCCAATAAATTATTAAGCGAATTAGGTTTGTTTGAGTATGCGTCCAAATTGCTTTCTCAATTAAGTGTTGGTCAACAACAACGATTTTCTATTGCAAGAGCCTTAATCAATAAGCCTAAAGTTTTATTAGCAGACGAACCCACATCAAGTTTAGACGATAAAAATGCTGAAACGGTAATAGAATTACTAACCACTTTGTCTAAAGAATATAAAGCTGCTTTAATTATTGTTACTCATGACTCTAGAATAAAAAGTAAGTTTCACAATCAAATAACCATGATATGATAGCAAAGTTAGCTTGGAGAAATATATGGTTTAAACCTTTAAATACTATTTTGAGTATTGTATTATTGATGTCAAGTGTTGCAATTATTACCGTTTTAATTTTATTAGAAAAACAATTTGAAGAAAAATTTAGCAGTAATATAGATGGTGTAGACTTAGTAATGGGAGCACAAGGAAGTCCATTGCAATTAATACTTTCATCGGTATACCAAGTAGATGCTCCAACAGGCAATATAAGTTATGATGATGCAAAAGTATGGATGAATAGCCCTTTTGTTGAGAAAGCTATTCCCTTGGCCTTTGGAGACAACTATAGAGGTTTTAAAATTGTGGGAACAACTCCAGATTATTTAGAAAAATATGATGCTAAAATTTCAAAAGGAACCTTATTTGAACATAATTTTGAAGTTGTTTTAGGAAATGATATTGCTCAAAAATTAAGCATTAGAGTAGGAGACACCTTTTTTGGTTCTCATGGAGATGCAGCAGAAGGAGAGGTTCACGAAAATGAAGGTTATAAGGTTGTAGGAATTGCACAAAAAACAGGAAAAGTCGTTGACAATTTAATTTTATGTAATATTCCAAGTGTTTGGCAAATGCACGGAAGTCATAAGGAACAGGAAGTAGAAAAATCAGATAATCCTTCTCATGGAAATGAAGGGCATATTCGTCATGAACATGAAAATGATTTTACTATTGAAGAACCAGAAATGGAAATTACTGCTGTTTTATTTAAATTTAGAAACAAAATGGCTGTTGTAACATGGCCAAGAATCATTGCTCAAAATACTAAAATGCAGGTTGCTTCTCCAGCTATTGAAGTTAACAGATTGTTCAAATTATTTGGAATAGGTATTGATGCCTTGCTTTATTTAGCCTATGGAATTATGTTTATTTCTGGAATTTCAATTTTTATTGCCTTATTTAATACGTTAAAAGAACGTAAATTTGAATTTGCTTTATTGAGAGTTAGTGGTGCAGGACGGTTTAAATTATTGTCACTAGTAGTTATAGAAAGTCTTTTATTGTGTGTTGTAGGTTTTGTTTTTGGAACTATTCTTGGTAGGTTTGCATTGATGTTGCTTTCCGCTTCAACTGCAGATGATTTTAAAATGAGTTTTAATCCTTATGAATTTATTTGGGATAAAGAAGGAGTATTGTTTTTACTCACTATCTTAGTTGGCTTATTAGCAGCGTTAATTCCGGCTCTAAAAGCCTATAATTTAAATATATCAAAAACATTAGCAAATGGGTAAATTTATCAAAATTAGTATAGCTTTACTAGTTACTTTTTTCTTGTTCAGTTTTTCAAAATCAACAAAAAAAGAATTCAAAAGCACTTCAAAAATTACAGTTGAAGACACCTTAACGTGGAAATTATTAGGTAAAATTGATTACAGTAAAAAAACTGTAAAAGAATATGGAGAAGTTGATTTTCCGGTTGTTAATGATCAGTTAAAGGCATTAGGAAAAAAAACCGTAATTATAAGTGGATTCATTATTCCAATTGATTCAAAAAATTATGCAATTAGTAAAAATGTATTTGCTGCTTGTTTTTTTTGTGGAAAATCTGGTCCAGAGTCACTTGCAGGAATTAAGTTTAAAGGAGGAGGTTTGCCCAAATTAAATACAGATCAATACGTTACATTAAAAGGCACATTTAGATATAACGAAACCGACATTGAAGATTGGATTTATCATATTGATGACGCTGAAATTGTAAAAAAATAAGATGTATAAACACAAAAAACACCTATTCTTTGATTTAGATCACACGTTATGGGATTTTGATAAAAACTCGGGTTTTGCCTTCGATACTATTTTTAAAAATCATAAATTAAAAATTTCAGTTCAAGAGTTTTTAAAGATTTACATGCCTCGAAACCAATATTATTGGAAGCTGTATCAAGTTAATAAAATTTCACACGAAGATTTAAGATATTATCGATTAAAAGATGTTTTCGATGCTTTAAAATTTGACATTTCTGAAGATTTAATTCATCAATTATCAGAAGATTACATTACTTATTTGCCCGAATACAATCATCTTTTTGATGGAGCTATAGAGTTATTAGAGTATCTAAAGCCTAATTATATTTTGCATATTATTACCAATGGTTTTAGTCAAGTTCAAGATAAAAAGTTAACTAATTCTAATATTGGCCATTATTTTGAAACCATAACTAATTCTGAAATGGCTGGACAAAAAAAACCAAATCCTATTATTTTTGAATATGCATTGCGTGTTGCTAATGCTTCAAAAGAGGATAGTATTATGATTGGCGATAGCTTTGAAGCTGATGTTTTAGGAGCTTTAGATTTTGGCATGGATGCCATTTATTTTAATGAAGGAAAAATAAAAGTAAATCATGACGTGTTTCAAGTAAGTCATTTGTTAGAATTAAAAAATATATTATAAAATGAAAAAAATAGTAATCCTTTCTATGGTCTTGTTTTCAATGTTTTCATATGCTCAAGAAAACTACAAGGTTGTTATTATGTCAAAAAAGTTTGATTTTTTAAAAAAAGATAACCAATATAATTTAAACACCATGTGTAAGCTTTTTTTTGAGAAAGAAGGATTTACAGTTTATTATGACAGTGAAGTTTTGCCAAATGAAATAGCAAATAATAGATGTAATGCTTTAATTTTAAATTTAGTAGAAAATAATTCGATGTTTAGTACTAAAATTAAAGTTGAACTAAAAGATTGCCAAAACAATATCATTATTGCGAGTGAATTATTTGAAACAAGAGAAAAAGTTTACGATATAGCATATAATCAAGTTACACGTTTAGCTTTAAAATCGCTTGAAGGTTTTACAAAAGTTAAAAATTTATACCTTATCTCACAAGTAAATCCAATTCGTAAAGTAGAAGACAAACCTGCTCTTACTAACAAAGAACCTTCAATAAATTTATTGTCTGTTTGGTCTACAAAAAATGGATATCGATTAGTTAATAAACATGAAAAAATTATATATCAATTATTTAAAACATCAAACCCTATTGTTTTTATTGCTTTTAAAGATGACATTCAAGGTGTTTTTACTTTAAATGCTAAAAAATCTACTTTTGAAAGTTATCTTAATGATATTTTAGTTGTAGAAGCAGTTGAGGTAGAGTTTTAAAGTGCTATATTAAAAAAACAACATTCAATTAAATATTTTATTAGTAAGTTGTTATTTTATAAAATATTTTTTTCTCTTTTTGTTTTTAACTCTTAACTTTTTTTAAAACTGCGTTTTTTTTTTAAAATTTAATGTGATCTTTATCAGCTATTGTTATCACATTTCTTACTAATCTTATTAATTTAAAAGGTTTTCTTTTGGTCAGATGTTAATTATACATCTTTTCATTAATTATCTTTTATGCTTAATTCGTTTTAAATTCAATATTTATTTTTTCAACTAACCTTTTTAAAAATGCATTTTCTTCTTTTAAAGTTAATATATGATCTTTATCTGCATTTATTATGGTCTCTTTTTCGTCTATGTTAGAATAACTTTGAATTTCACTCATAGTTTTTTTATTATTTATTTCTATGCTTTCATCAATTAATTCTGCCACTGTAGTTTTAAGTATCCGAGCAATTTGTATTAAACGTGTTATCTTTATACGCTGATCTTCTTTTTCGAGTCGTGCATAACTTGGTTGTGTGATTCCTAGCTCCTGCGCTAAGTTTTCTTGAGATAATCCTTTTTTCTCTCTAATGTGTCTAATTTTGTATCCAATTATGTTCATAGTGTTAATATAATAATACAAATATATATATATATTATTTAAATTATGTGTTTTATTTATTTATTTTTAACTTTAAGTTAATTAATTTTACTTTATGAAGTTTTTTTATTGTCAAGTTAAATAAAAAATAAAGTTTTTTTACAAGCAATACCCTATTACATTAGGTATAATAAAAATAATTTATTTTTATTATGAATGCTATATTTTTTATTTTGTGATCATTATTCAATAATATGTTAAAAAATTTTTTATTTTCAAAATTTTTATTTTTTAGTATATAAGCTATTTTTAATAAATTTAGAACAAT
>NZ_CAWUTS010000062.1:0-13644 GCF_963925415.1 uncultured Flavobacterium sp.
TAATTTTTAGCTTATTATTAAAAAGTAAAAAACACAGAAGCCAAAAATTGAAACTCGAACAACATTTGTCAATAATTATCTTTATAATTCAAAGACATCTTTAAATTTAGCGATTCGGAATCCTTGCTTAATTACCAATTGACTCTCCTTACTCTCAATATCAATTACTGGATTGCTGTGGTTAAAATGAATAAAAATAATTTTGCCTTTTTCATTTTTATTTAGGTCTTTAAATTTTTTCATACTCTCAATAATAAAAGGATGAGGAATTTGGCTTATGTCTCTGTTGTTAATTTCTTGACCACTATAAAAAGTAGCATCTAAAAACGCATAATCTACCTGTTTAATTTCATCAATAATATTTTTATTCCATTTGTCCCATTTGTCAATATCTGGGATAAACAAAGCAGTTTTATTAGGGCCTTTAATTTTGTAACCCACTGTTTCAGAATACTCATCTCTATGCGGTACTAAAATTGGCGTTACTTTAATAGCCTCAGATAAATAAATTGTTTTTTCATTTTCCATTTCATGAATCGCAACATTATTTTGTGCTATAAGTTGATCCCAAGGGCCATTATTTGTAAGAAAATTTTTCATTCTAGGCATTACATAAAGAGGAACACTTTTAGCGTTCACTGCTTCTTTTCCTAAATACATTAATCCTGTATAATGTCCAATATGTGCATGAGTTAAAAAGATGCCATCTACAAACTCTTTATTATTATTTACACATTTAGTAAGTATTTTCATTTGTGCAACAATATCAGGAGTTGCATCAAATAAATAGGATTTAGAATTCTGTGAATCAATCAATCCTAATGAGGACACCTTTCTATTGAAATCTGGATTTTGAAAAAGATTTATACAGCATTTTTTTTTGCAACCCATTTGTGGTGAGCCTGCATCTTGTATTGTTCCAAGAATTACCAGAGAAGTAGTCTTAATATAAAGTTCAGGTTGCGTTTTTGTTAAAACTATTTGTTTTGAAGGTTTTTTTTCAGAACACGAAAAGATAAAAATCAGGAAAAAGAAAATATAATATTTATTCATTTTTTTTTAGGTCTGTACTTTTTAGTTGATTTAGTGCTAAATTTTTAACAAGCAATCATTACAAATATAGAATAATTTGTGTTTAGGCTGAGTACAATAACTCAATAAAAACATTCGTTAAAGGATTAAGCCAATAAAACATAGCCATGGTTACCTTTTTGCACCTTATTATTAATGTTATGTTTTATTTCAAGTAAGAATTTAACATCCATAAAGTTTTTTCGGTTTGAGAAATTAAATCACTCATTATACTTACAGTACCCTCATCTTCTGCACTTGAAGCAAGCGATAAAATAAATCGTTCTTTTTCGATTAAAATAGAAAAATTTTTTACAATAATTTCAACACCTTGTACCCCATTTGTAATGTTTTTTTCCTCTTTAACATCGGCAGTTTTAAGATAATCAGAAAATGAATGTAAGGGCTCTCCTTCTAGGGTTAAAATACGTTCTGATATTTGATCAACTATAATAATGGCTTCATTGTATAATTCTTCAAATTTTAAATGTAATTCAAAAAAGTTTTTTCCTTTTATGTTCCAATGCAATCCGCGTAGGTTTTGATAAAATAATTGATAGTTTGCTAATAAATCATTTAACTTAGCCGTAAGTACAAAAGACTTATCCTTGTCTATCCCTATTGAGTTTTTCATAGTTTTATGTTTTCTATTATAATTTATACCCCTATTTTAATATATAAAAAGTCTAACATTTAATATTAATAATCATATTGGTGTTTATTTTTAACTGTATATTAAAATAAACAATTTTGTTTTTCAAATGTACAAAAAATAAAATAAAAGATTATTTATTCAATAGGATCATATTATCTATTCTGGATTTAAGATCTTCAGATTTTGATAGTGATTTTAGAGTATCTTTAGCAAAACGAACTGTTTGCCATTTATAATGATTGGTCAAGCTTAATAATGATTGTAACACATTGTCAGTAATGATGTTAAAATCTATTAAAATTTCAATTGCTTTTTGACGGGTAACAACATCAAAAGACACTTTTGTAAACTCAAGCAGTTCTTTAATAACTAATTGATTATTAATGTTGTAGTTTTTATTATAAACGAACAACATGGTTAAATGAGCCAATTTTAAATTAAAATTTAATCCTTCCCAATTTTTTGACAAATCCAAATATTTTTTTCGTTCTGACGGAAAATTAGCAAATAATTTATATAATGTAATTTCTCTAGTTATATATGAATCATCATCCAACAAACTTTCAAAAGCAACTCTAAATTTAGTTGGTATTTTGTTTGTAGTTTCTGCAACAGTTTGTCTAATTTTAATGTTATTTGTTGCTAAAGCTGCTTTAATAATTTGTTGCTTATTTTCAAATGAAATTGCCTCTATTTGATATAAAACATCTTGTTTTAAACCAAAATAAGCTTCACCTTTCATAATTTCTAAAAAGTCCTCTGTTAAATCGTCTGTGTTATTTGTATATGCAGAAAGATTTGATGTACTTGAACTTATTAATGTTTGAAATTCATCCCAATTAAAATCAGCTGACTCCAACCATCTTTTTTTAAAAAGTGCTACATCATAAGAGCTCACTTTTTTAATTTCGTTTAAAAAATCATCGGTATCTACGTTTTTAAAGGCATAGGTATTTAGGTAATTTTGAACCGCTTTTTTAAATGCATCATCTCCAACATTGGTTCGTAGAACATGTAGTGCACAAGCGCCTTTTTTATAAAACGTTAACGAGCTTGCCTTTTCATTCAAAATTGGGATGGAATCGTATTTTAAATTTGCTTTTAACTCTAGAGCATATTCATTTAATTTACGGTTAAAATAATCGACACCATAAATTTTTTGCTCAGCCCATAAAGCATAATATGTTGCAAAACCTTCATGCAACCAATGGTGTTTACTTTTGTTTGCGGTTATTAAATTTCCAAACCATTGGTGGGCCAATTCGTGAGCGTTTACGTTTACATAGCTTTTATCATTAAAGCCAATTGAGTCTACAACAAAATCTTGCGAAAAAATGGTAGAAGTGGTGTTTTCCATCCCTGCATATAAAAAATCTCGAACAGGAACTTGACGGTAAATTTGCCATGGGTACTTTACTCCTATTTGGTGTTCAAAAAAATCAAAAATTTGTTTGGAATAACGATACGTAGGCTCAAATTTTAGAGTGTCTTTTTTGTCTAAATAAAACTCTAATACTACACCTGTTTTTGATTTGCAACTTTGTTTGGCATAATTTCCAACAGCTAGCATAAGTAAATAAGACGACATGGGTTTTTGCATGGAATACGTCCAAACGTGAGTTTTATCATTATGTTTTTTTAAAATACCATTTGACAATACCACATCATTTTCATTCATTTGAACTGAAATATTAAAAATCACTTTTTCATTTACATCATCAAAACTAGGAAACCAATGACTGGTATATTTGCCCTGTCCTTGCGTCCATATTTGTCCTGATTTTGAAGTCGAATTTTTCCAATCTCCAGTAAAATACAAAGTTTGTTTTGGAATCGCTTTATAAGAAAAGGAAACTGTATTTTGACCTAATTTATAGCCTTCAAAAAGAAGTAGCTGCTTTTTTGTAACTTTAAAATTAACTGATTTATTATTTATCAAAAGATTTTGAAAGTTCATATTTACAGCATCAATTCGAAGGGTATCTATTACTTCTGCAACTTTAAATTTATAAATTAAAGTACCTTCAATTGACTTTTCAATTGCGTTGGGTTTTACAAGAGCATGACATGAGATAAAGTTTACTTTAGTACTTTGCTGTCCTAAAGTAAATAAAGGAATTAATACTAATAACCAAAAACGATTCATACCTGATATATTTAGTTTACGAATATAAACAATTTGGTTACAAGTAATTTTTAAATTAAAATTTTTACTCTTATCTTCGTTTTTTGAGATAGACCTTACAAATGAATTTATTTGAAACTCCTATAGAATATTTAAAGAGTGTTGGACCGCAACGAGGTGATCTACTTCGCAAGGAACTCAACATTCACAAATATGGTGACTTACTTCATTTGTTTCCCAACCGGTATATTGATAAAACCCACTATTTTAAAATCAATCAATTACAAAGCACCAATTCTGAATTTCAAATTGTAGGCAAAATAATCAACATTAAATCAGTAGAACAAGGAAAAGGAAAGTCGCGTTTAGAAGCCACTTTTAATGATGATACCGGTTCCATAAAATTGGTTTGGTTTCAAGGTCAAAAATGGATTCGAGAAAACATAAAAATAAATGAAATATATGTTATTTTTGGAAAAGTAGCTCAATTTGGCGGTGCATTCAATATGGTTCATCCAGAAATGGATTTACTTGATGAACATAAAGCAAATATAGTCTCAACGATGCAACCCGTATACCCAAGTACCGAAAAACTAACTAAAAGAGGTATTAGCAACAAAGTTATGAATAAGATGATGCAGCAGTTGTTTTTAGAAACTCATAGCCTTTTTGCCGAAACATTACCTCTATATTTGATTGAAAATTTTAAATTAATTTCTAAAAAAGAAGCTCTTTTATATATTCATTTCCCAAAAAATCAAGAGGTTTTATCCAAGGCTCAATTTCGCTTAAAGTTTGAAGAATTGTTTTTTATACAACTCCAACTCATTACAAAAAACTTAATTCGAAAACAAAAAATAAAAGGACATCCGTTTGAAAAAGTTGGTGTAAATTTTAATACGTTCTACAGCAATCATTTGCCTTTTGAACTTACCAATGCTCAAAAAAAGGTGTTAAAAGAAATTAGAAACGACATGGGGAGTAATGCCCAAATGAATCGTTTGTTGCAAGGTGATGTAGGGTCAGGTAAAACAATAGTCGCTTTAATGTGCATGTTAATTGCAAAAGATAATGGTTTTCAAAGTTGCTTGATGGCCCCTACAGAAATTTTAGCCAATCAACATTTTGTGGGATTAATCGAATTGGCCAATGATTTAGACATCAACATACAAATTTTAACAGGATCTAGTAAAACCTCAGAACGAAAAAAAATTCATGAAGCCCTAGAAAATGGTTCTTTAGACATTATTATAGGAACCCATGCTTTATTGGAAGATAAAGTAAAATTTCAAAATTTAGGGCTAGCCATTATAGACGAACAACACCGTTTTGGTGTGGAGCAACGCAGTAAATTATGGAAAAAAAACACTATTCCACCTCACATTTTAGTGATGACAGCTACTCCTATTCCTCGAACCTTAGCAATGAGTCTGTATGGTGATTTAGATATTTCTGTAATAGACGAATTACCTCCAGGTAGAAAACCCATTCAAACGGTGCATCGTTTTGACAGTAATCGATTAAAAGTATGGCGTTTTATAAAAGACGAAATAGCAAAGGGCAGGCAAATTTATATTGTATATCCATTAATAAACGAGTCGGAAACCATGGATTACAAAGATTTGATGGACGGTTATGAAAGTCTATCGCGTGATTTTCCGCTTCCCAATTATTCCATTTCTATATTGCACGGACAAATGAAACCCGCAGACAAAGATGAAGAAATGAAACGCTTTGCTGCAGGAAAAACAAATATAATGGTTGCAACTACTGTGATTGAAGTAGGAGTTAATATACCTAACGCATCGGTTATGATTATAGAAAGTGCCGAACGCTTTGGGCTTTCTCAATTGCATCAATTGCGCGGTCGTGTAGGTCGTGGAGCCGAACAAAGTTACTGCATTTTAATGACCAGCCACAAATTAAGTGATGACAGTAAAGTTCGCATGGAAACAATGGTTCGCACAAATGACGGCTTTGAAATTGCCGAAGTAGATTTAAAATTAAGAGGCCCTGGTGATTTGATGGGCAAACAACAAAGCGGTGTTTTAAATTTATTGATAGCCGACTTGGTTAAAGATAAAGAAATACTGCAATTAGCTCGTCATGAGGCTATTAAGCTATTAAAAGACGATGCGCCTATGGAAAAACCAGAACACAATAGACTTCGTGAAGTTTTTATTGAAATGAGTAAAAAGAAAAATATATGGAATTATATTAGTTAGTGATAATTGAACAATAACAAAAAATTAAACGATTAAACAAAAAATGGTACAATACAACCCAAAAGACTGGATTACATTCATATTTAGATTTCATAAATCAGATACATTTCGACAATTAATTCCGATGATGATTACTATTGGTTTATATTCTTATGGAGTAGCTTATTTAGAGATTGAGTATTGGAAATTATCAGATGATAGTCACGTTAAAAACATTACCATCATGCATGGAATGTTAGGTTTTGTGATTTCATTATTATTAGTTTTTAGAACAAACACAGCCTATGATCGTTGGTGGGAAGGTCGAAAACATTGGGGAGCTCTAGTAAATAACAGTCGAAATTTAGCCATTAAATTAGCTGTAATATTAAAAGACGAGCACGATAAAAACTTCTTCAGAAAAATAATTCCAGGTTATGCTTCTATTTTACAAAAACATTTAAATGATGAAGAAACGGCAAAAATGCTTTTTGAAGAATTAGATTTAGACATTGATCATCATAAGCATAGACCTAATCAAGTAGCAAAAATGATGTTTCAAAAAGTGCATGATTTACATGTTAGTGGCAAAATTTCAGGAGATCAATTAATCATAATTAACAGCGAAGTACAGTCCTTTACCGATATTTGTGGTGCTTGTGAACGAATCAAAAACACTCCTATTCCCTACTCTTACAGTTCATTTATCAAGAAATTCATCTTCTTTTATATCATGACATTGCCTTTTGGATATGTTTTTAGTTTAGGTTATTATGTGATTCCAGTTGTTGTTTTTACTTTCTATGTTTTAGCCAGTTTAGAGTTAATTGCAGAAGAAATTGAAGATCCTTTTGGAAATGATGCCAATGATTTACCAACCGTAAAATTAGCTAGTAACATTAAAAAACACGTAGAAGAAATAATTTAAATTACCTTTACTAAAATCTTTAAAATGAAAAAAATAGTATTACTATCCATAATTGCATTCTTTTTCTCAAATTGTAAAAAAGAAGAAACTACTTCTACCTATTACAAAATTGATTCTACCAAAATTCAAGATGGTGGCGTTAAAGTAATTCCGATTACAGCAAATGGTAAAACGTTTAACGTATGGACTAAACGTGTTGGAAATAACCCCAAAATTAAAGTTTTATTATTAAACGGAGGACCTGGAGCTACACACGAATATTTTGAATGTTTTGAAAATTTTATGCCTGCTGAAGGAATTGAATTTATTTATTATGATCAATTGGGTTGTGGAAATTCAGACAATCCTAATGATATTGCCTATTGGGACTTAGCACGCTATGTAGAAGAAGTTGAGCAAGTACGAATAGCACTAAACCTAAATGCAACTAATTGTTATGTTTTAGGTCATTCGTGGGGTGGAATTTTAGCTATGGAATATGCCTTAAAATATCAATCCAACATAAAGGGATTAATCATATCAAATATGATGTCTAGTTGCCCTGAGTATGGAAAATATGCCGATGATGTTTTGGCAAAACAAATGAACCCTACCATTTTAGCTCAAATTCAAAAAATAGAAGACAACAAAGATTTTTCGAATCCAAAATACATGGAATTATTACTGCCTAATTTTTATGAAGAACACATTTTGCGTTTACCTTCAAAAAATTGGCCAGAACCTGTTAATCGTTCGTTTGCCAAAATAAACCAGTCGCTTTATGTAACTATGCAAGGGCCTAGCGAATTTGGAATTGCAGGAAATTTAGAATTTTGGGATCGTACAAATGATTTAAAAAATATCACAATTCCAAGTTTAGTAATTGCAGCAACCCACGATACTATGGACCCTATCTTTATGGAAAAAATGAGTACATTATTGCCTAATGGCTCTTTTTTACTGTGTAAAAATGGTAGCCACATGGCTCTTTATGACGATCAACAAGCCTATTTTAAAGGATTAATATCATTTTTAAAAAATAACAACCAACTGTAGTTTTAGTTATAATTGTTGATTTGATTAATCGATTAAACAAATCAACAATTAACCTTTTAAACAATTAAACTTTACATTATATTTGCCGAATCATAAATTTGAACAAAAATGCGTATTTCATACAATTGGTTAAAACAATTTATTAAAATCGACTGGGAATCTGAAGAAACAGCTGCTTTATTAACCGATTTAGGTTTAGAGGTTGAAGGTGTCGAAAAATTCGAAAGCTTAAAAGGAGGTTTAAAAGGTGTAATTGTAGGTCATGTTTTGACTTGCGAAAAACATCCTGATGCTGATAAGTTAAAAATTACAACTGTTGATTTAGGCGATGGTAATCCTCCGGTTCAAATTGTATGTGGTGCTCCAAATGTAGCCGCTGGACAAAAAGTACCTGTAGCAACAATAGGAACCAAATTATATGACAAGGAAGGGAAATCTTTTGAAATAAAAAAAGGGAAAATTCGCGGACAAGAGAGTCACGGAATGATATGTGCTGAAGACGAATTAGGTCTTGGTGAAAGTCACGATGGAATATTAATTTTAGATAGTTCATTACTAGCGGGAACATTAGCAAAGGATGTTTTTAATATTGAGACTGATGAGGTTTTTGAAATAGGATTAACTCCCAACAGAGCAGATGCGATGAGTCACTGGGGTGTTGCACGTGATTTGCGTGCCGGATTAATTCAAAGCAACATCACAAGTGAATTAATTACTCCATCTGTAAGCAGTTTTAAAGTTGATAAACGTGTTTTAAAAATTGATATCGAAGTAGAAAACAAAAAATTAGTACCGCGCTATTGTGGTGTTACCATTTCTGGAATTGAAGTAAAATCGTCTCCAGCATGGTTACAAAACCGATTAAAATCTATTGGTATAACACCAAAAAATAATATTGTTGATGTTACCAATTATGTTATGCACGAATTGGGTCAACCTACTCACGCATTTGATGCCAATAAAATAAAAGGAAATAAAATTTTTGTTAAAACGGTTGAAGCGGGTACAAAATTTACCACACTTGATGGTGTTGAACGTATTTTAGATGCAGAAGATATTATGATTTGCAACGCAGAAGATCCAATGTGTATTGCAGGTGTTTATGGAGGGTTAAAATCAGGTGTGTCTGAAAACACTCAAAATATATTTTTAGAAAGTGCCTATTTCAATCCTATTTCGGTTCGTAAAACAGCCAAAAGGCACGGCTTAAATACCGATGCTTCTTTTCGATATGAACGCGGTATTGACCCAATTATCACAAAATATGCATTAAAGCGTGCAGCTTTATTAATTCAAGAAGTTGCAGGTGGTGAAATTACCTCAGATATTATAGAAATCAGTTCTAATATTGTTGAAGACTTTAGTGTGTTTTTAAGTTTTGACCGCATCAATAAAGTAATTGGTGAAGAACTAAACAGAGAAACCATTAAAACGATTTTAATGTCTTTAGAAATTAAAATCAACAGCATTACAGAAAGTGGCTTGGGCTTAACCATACCCGCATATCGTGTGGATGTTCAACGCGACATTGATGTGATAGAGGAAATTTTACGTGTATATGGTTATAACAGTATTGGTTTTAGTAAAAAAGTAAGTGCTACTATTTCCAATTCCCCACGTACTGAAGAATACAAAATTCAAAACATCCTTGCAAACCAATTGTGTTCGCAAGGATTTCATGAAATGATGGCTAATTCGTTGACCTCTCCCGAATATATTGAATTATCGGATCAATTAAGTCCCAATGAAACCGTTACGATTATCAATCCCTTGAGTACTGAACTTTCAGCCATGCGCCAATCGTTATTGTTTTCGGGTTTGGAAGCTATATCCTTTAACATCAACAGACGAAAAAATAATTTACGTTTGTATGAATTTGGAAAAACCTACCACAAAATTGAAAATGGTTTTGAAGAACGCAAGCATTTATGCCTGTACACAACAGGAAATAAAGCTGCAGAAAATTGGAATATAACAGCCTCAAAATCTGATTTTTTTTCAATGAAAGGATATGTGATGTCTTTGCTAACACGATTAGGATTAGATAAAAAAGTGAGCTCCTTACCTTTTGAAAACGATGTGTTTTCTGAAGGTCTAGCATTTGTTATAGGAAATGAACGCATTATCGAATTTGGAATTGTAAAAAAAGCTATTTTAAAATCATTTGATATCAAACAAGAAGTGGTATATGCAGATGTCAATTGGGAAAGTATTCAAAAATACATGAACAACAAATTAAAATTGAGCGAAATTTCAAAATTTCCTGATGTTCGTAGAGATTTGGCCTTATTGATAGACAAAGACATTACGTTTGAAGCTATATATAAAATTGCCAAACAAACTGACAAAACACTTATTAAAGAAATAAGCTTGTTTGATGTTTTTGAAGGAAATAACTTGCCCGAAAATAAAAAATCTTATGCGGTAAGTTTTATTATGAACGATGCAAACAAAACCTTGGACGAAAAACAAATTGAAAAAGTTATGCAAAAACTACAAACTAACTTTGAAAAAGAAGTTGGTGCAACATTGCGATAAAAAAATCATTTTGACAATAAATGGGGTTGTATTTTGTTGTTTTTTTGATAAAATCTTATAAAGCTTAAAACTTTTAATTATATAAATTTTTATTATGACTACCCTAGCTTCATGAAAAAAAATACACTTATACTGGCCTTTTTAATAACGTTTGGTGCAAACAGTCAAATTACAAAAAAAGTATTGTTTTTAGGCAACAGTTATACCTATTACAACGATTTACCATCTATGGTAAACAACATGGCGACAAGTACTGGAGATGTTTTAATTTATGACTCTAATACTGTAGGCGGTTATCGATTTTCAGATCATGCAGTAAACACTACAAGTCTTGCTAAAATTAATTCCAACACATGGGATTATGTAACCTTACAGGGACAAAGTCAAGAGACCTCTAAAAGTGAATCTACGATGCAAACTAGTGTGTATCCATATGTAACAACTCTTTGCAACGCCATAAGAGCAAACAATGAATGTTCACAGCCATTATTTTACATGACATGGGGGCGACAAAACGGTGATTTTAACAATTGTTCTAATTTACCTTGGGTATGTACTTATGAAGGTATGGATGATGCAATTAAAACTACCTATTTGTATATGGCTGATGCTAATGATGCCGAAGTTACACCCGTTAGTGCTGTATGGAGGTATTTGAGAACTAATAATTCCGCAATGAATTTGTATAATGCCGACGAATCTCATCCATCAGTATTGGGTTCATATGTTGCAGCTTGTGCTTTTTACACAATGATTTACAAAAAAGATCCAACTTTTATCACTTGGAATTCAACGATAAGTGCCAGTGATGCATTAACCATTAAAGCAGCCGTCAAAACAATTGTTTATGATCTATATGCAACGTATGATTTTACCATTAATCCTGCCTTATCTGATTTTTCTGAAGTTATAAACGGTTCACAGGTTGCTTTTACAAATTTGAGTAATACTTTTGATTCTGTTCTTTGGAATTTTGGTAATGGAATTACTTCTACAAATGAAAATCCATTGTATACATATCCTTTAACAGGTACATATACGGTATCGCTGACCACTACAAAATGTGGAAAATCGCATACGTTTACTAAAACAATAAACATTACTACTTTAGCTGTTTCACCTTTTGCAACACAAAACTTGATGGTGTTTCCAAACCCAGTTTTAAACAAGCTAAGGGTTCAGTTTCAAGAGAAATATAAGGATATTCAAATTATTATTGCAGATGCTAGTGGACGAACTATAATAAAACACAATGCGCATCAATTAAACATGATAGATGTTGATGTTTCTTATTTACAAAGTGGTAGTTATACACTTAGTATAACGGCAGATTCTATTGAGCATAAATTTAAAATTTTAAAAATTTAATAAGGATTTTCAAAAAAAAAAATGATTACTAAAAATCTGTTTTTTTTACTGTTTTTTATTGTACAACATTCCGTAGGTCAAGAATTTAAAACAGACTCTACTGCTTTAAACAAGCATGTTGATTTTAAACATAAAGCATTATTAGTGCCTGTTTTTTTAATTGGATACGGTGTTATAGGCGTTGAAAACAAACAAATAAAAAACATAAATTCAGAAATAAAAGAGGAGATAGTAGAGCATATTGATGGCAAAATAACAATAGATGATTTTTCACAATATGCACCATTTGCATCTGTATATACCTTAAATGCTATGGGTATAAAAGGTAAAAATAACATAAAAGATAGAACAATAATATTAGCAACGGCCTATTTAATAATGGGTGGCACTGTCAATATATTAAAAAAAACATCTAATATTATGCGACCAGATAACTCGTCAAAAAATTCATTTCCCTCAGGTCATACAGCGACTGCTTTTATGGGAGCCGAATTTTTGTATCAAGAATACAAAGATGTTTCTATTTGGTATGGATTATCAGGTTATGCTGTTGCTGCCGGAACAGGCTATTTTAGAATGTATAATGATAGACATTGGTTAACAGATGTTGCTGCTGGAGCGGGTATTGGTATTTTGAGTACTAAAATTGCTTATTGGATTCATCCCTTGATCAAAAAAACATTTTTTAAAAATAAAGAAAATACAAACGGAATAGTTATGCCTTTTTATAATGGAAAAGAATATGGCATGGCTATGTCTATGGCGTTTTAAAAATAGAACTTAATGGTATTATACCAAATCTACTTCCCACTCTATATTATTTCTATACCAAAGTTGACCATTAAACACTTCTAAAGGACTGTTGAAGTTATTGGAATACAAACCACCCGTACCTAAACCTTGAGGTAATTTATTATTCAAAGTATACGTAAATTGTGCAATAGCATTGAGACCAATATTACTTTCTAATGCCGATGTTATCCACCATTGAATTTGGAGTTTTTTTGCTATAGAAATCCATTCTAAAGTACCTTTAAATCCGCCAACTAAACTTGGTTTTAAAATGATAAATTGAGGGCTAATTTTTTGCAATAATGCCTGCTTTTCTTCTCTAGAAAACACACCAATTAACTCTTCATCTAAGGCAACAGGCAAAGGAGATATTTTGCACAATTCGGACATCTTGTCAGTAAGATTTTTTTGAATAGGTTGTTCTATGCTATGTATTTTATATTCAAATAATTGAGTTAATTTATTTAAAGCTTCATTAGAACTAAAAGCACCGTTGGCATCAACTCTGATTTCAATAGTTTTTTCGTCAAAATACTGCCTGATGTAGCGCAACAAATTCAATTCTTTTTCAAAATTTAGAGCCCCTATTTTTAATTTAATGCAGCTAAAGCCTTGTGTTAATTTTTCTTCAATTTGTTGCTTCATAAAAGCCTCATCGCCCATCCAAACTAAGCCATTAATCAATATGCTTTTATCTCCTTTTGTAAAATCAGATTCAAACAAATCAAAAGGGGTTTTGGAAGCTAATGAAAGGAAGGCCATTTCTATACCAAATTGAATAGAAGGAAATTCTAAAAGAAGCTCCCAAAGCTTATCTTTTCCTAAATGAATATTTTTGCAAACCCACTTCAATTTATCTTCATAATCGGGCCTATCGTCAATAGATAAGGTTCTTAAAATGCCACACTCTCCTATTCCAACTTTTGTG
>NZ_CAWUTS010000063.1:0-20317 GCF_963925415.1 uncultured Flavobacterium sp.
TGTAATTTTTTTCTTATATTTACTGCTTTAAAACATATTAATCGTGTTTCTCTGTCTGTGACAAAATAAAATTAAAACGACAAAACTGTCATGCCAATTTTTTTTACGATCTTACTCTAAAATTAATTAAAAATTTAAAACCAACAGCCTTGATAACAATTTGGATTAAATTACACATCACTTTAAAAATAGGATTAATACTTCTTTTAATTGGAACAGGGCCGCTTATAACTGCTATATTACTTGATAAAACTGGATTCATAGACTCTGGTAATACAGTAGGTCTTGAAATTTTAGCATTTTTATCGTTTTGGCCTTCTTTTATACTCATTATTCTGGGTAGTATTATTACATATCTTAAAATAAAAAAGAAAAATCAAGCACTTCTTTAACCCAAATAGAATCTTTATAGTTTACATACAAAACATTTAATACCCTAAATCATGACAGTAGAACCAAAAGCTAGAATAGAATCCATTGACATTTTGAAAGGTATCGTTATGATTGTTATGGCTCTTGATCATGTCCGCGATTATTTTCACTACTCCGCTTTCTTTTTTGCCCCAGCTGATCCTAATCAAAGCACATTTCCTATCTTTTTTACGCGTTTTATAACACACTTTTGTGCTCCCTTATTTTGTTTTCTAGCGGGCACCTCAGCATTTATGGTTGGAAAAAGAAAATCTAAAAACAAGTTGTCTCAATTTCTTATAAAACGTGGTCTTTGGTTGGTTTTTATTGAATTGACAGTAGTTAATTTTGCATGGTTTTTTAATGTTAATTTTTCAAATATAGGCTTGATGGTTATTTGGTCTTTAGGAATCAGCATGTTGCTTTTAGCAGCTGTTGTGCATATGCCTCGAAAATTTATTTTATTGTTTAGTTTAATACTTATTTTTGGTCACAACCTTTTAGACACGGTTCACTTTGAAGGTAGTGTCTTTTGGGGAATATTACACGAATTCACTTTTTTTAAACTATCAAATGGTGGTAGGTTTTTTATAGCATACCCTATAATTCCTTGGGTTGCTGTAATGTCATTAGGTTACTATTTTGGTGAATTTTATAACAAAAAATTTGCGCCAGAGACGCGAAAAAAACTGTTTAACATTATTGGCGTTTTGTCCATTCTTCTGTTTATATTGTTACGATATAACAATTTATATGGAGATCCAAAACTTTGGCAAAATTATGGATTGTTGTCAAAAAATTTGATATCCTTTTTTAATCCTTCAAAATATCCACCATCATTAGATTATTTATTAATGACATTGGGTGTAGGCTTTGTTTTCTTGGCAAATACCGAAAAATTAAAAGGTAAGGTCGTTGATTTCTTTACTACATTTGGTAGGGTTCCATTTTTTTATTACATCATACACATATATCTTATTCATCTTGTTGCATTACTTTTTGCTGAACTTTCAGGATTTGGATGGCAAACTATGATCTTAGAAAAATGGGTAACAAATTCTCCTGTGCTAAAAGGCTATGGCTATCCACTATGGATTGTTTATGTCATTTGGATCGGCATTGTACTGTTGCTTTATCCGTTGTGTAAAAAATTTGATGCTTATAAACAAGGGCACAAAGAAAAATGGTGGCTGAGTTATTTTTAAAAAAATAACCAGCTGGCATTTATTCAACAAACAAAATAGAACAATGATTGAATGTCAATCGATTGGTAAACTAAGATTCGTTTACCGTAGAGGAAACGCTTTTTTTTTTATCAAAATTATACTAAAAAAAAAATCAAAATCACTCTTTAGTTCGACAGCAATCAAAAAATTTCTTATCTTTGCCTAACATCAATTGAAATACAAAAAATGAAACTTATTTTACTTACTATAGGGCTGTTAGCCATAGCTTTTAGTGGAATTGCTATTAAAATTTGGACCAAAAAAGACGGTAAATTTGCCGGTACTTGTGCCAGCCAAAGTCCTTTTTTAAACAAAGATGGAGAAAGCTGTAGCCTTTGTGGCAAGTCGCCAGAACAAATAAAAGACTGCAACGAGTCATCTGATAAATAACATGTATGTTAGTACTGATTCTAAATTATTTGCTTTATATTTTCATAGCACTACTATGTCTTCAATTTATTTATTATGTAGGTGTTTTTGGCCAGTTTTCTTTTACAAAAAAACAAACTACAATACAAAAAAAACTCTCGGTTTCTGTAATTATTTGTGCCAAAAATGAAGTAGAAAATATTAAAAAATATTTTCCGCTACTGATGGACCAAAACCATCATGATTATGAAATTGTATTGATTGACGACGCTTCTATAGACGAATCGCTAGAACTTTTTGAAGGCTATGAAAAAAAATATCCCAACATAAAACTGGTTAAGGTTCAAAACAACGAAGCATTTTGGGCTAACAAAAAATATGCAGTTACCCTAGGCATCAAAGCAGCTACAAAAGACTATTTGGTTTTTACCAATGCCGATTGTTACCCTAATTCTAAAGAATGGCTGAATCAAATGACCAGTCAATTTAGCACAGACAAAACCATTGTACTTGGTTATGGTGGTTATGCAAAAATTAAAAATTCTCCCTTAAATCTTTTCATCCGTTTTGATAGCGTTATGACCGCTATTCATTATATGTCATGGGCAAAAATAAGTAAGCCTTATATGGGTATTGGGCGTAATTTAGCCTATAAAAAATCAATTTTCTTTGACAACAGAGGATTTATGGACCACATGAATGTGCGCAGCGGTGAAGATTTATTATTTATTAATCAGGCAGCCACAAAAGCTAATACGGCAATCATGTATGAGTCCAATAGTTTTACTTATACAGCTTCTCAAATTAATTTTAAGGAATGGTTAATCAAGAAAAAAACACAAATCAAAACAACCAAGTTGTTCAAGTCATTTGATAAATTTCAAATGAATGTTTTTTTGTTTACACAAATTATGTTTTTTATGTTAGCTGCTATTTTATTGTCTTTTGAATTTCAAATGTTAATCGTTTGGAGTCTGGTAATTTTTAGATATACATTTTGTTGGATTTCAATAGGTTTTGGTGCTAAAAAATTCAAAGAAAAAGATATTATTTACTTTTTTCCTATACTAGAAATTTTTCATATGGTATCGCAAATATACATATACACTACAACGCTGTTCGCTAAACCTACGCAATGGAAGTAACATCAAATATCGTTCAGTTCAATATTGAAAAAGCTAAAACAGGCGACCAAGTTGCGTTTACTTTTTTATTGGATTTTTATTGGAACGAAGTGTATGGTTTTATGATAAAACGCACAGAAAACGAAACCGACACTGAGGATATTGCCATTGAAACTTTTGCAAAAGCCTTTGATAAAATAGGAACTTATAATTCTGAATTTGGATTTAACACCTGGTTGATTACCATTGCAAAAAACGTACATATTGACATGCTCCGCAAAAAAAAACTACTTGTTTTTGTAGAAAATAACGACAAAATTAATTATGCAAACACCATAGCTGATGAATCGTCTAGTGCTGAAGATGAGTTGATAATTGAGCAAAACTTGGCCCAACTTCTTCTCTGCATTAAAAAAATGAAACCCGCGTATCAAGAGGTGATTCAAATGCGTTATTTTCAGGAAATGTCATATCAAGAAATAGCCAATCAATTAAATCAACCTTTGAATAATGTTAAAATAAAACTGCTTCGAGGAAAAAAGATATTGGCTGAAATTATAAGCAAAACATAAATTTTTAAAAAGCACTTACTCCAATAAATTTAAATTTAATGCCCCAAAGCATTATAATTTGTGAAATATTTAATATTGATATTACAAATTATATGTGAATTTTAAAGTTGAAATCGTATCTTTGCTATTCAAATTTTATACGGATGAATGACACAATAACACCTGAAGTTGTAGCAAGAGAACCCAAACCCAAATGGCTTCGTGTAAAACTACCTACAGGGAAAAAATATTCTGAACTTAGAGGATTGGTTGACAAATATAAACTCAACACCATTTGTGCCTCTGGAAGCTGTCCAAACATGGGCGAATGCTGGGGAGAAGGCACAGCCACTTTCATGATTTTAGGAAATATTTGTACCCGATCGTGTGGTTTTTGTGGTGTAAAAACAGGCAGACCAGAAGATGTAGATTGGGATGAGCCTGAAAAAGTGGCTCGTTCAATAAAAATAATGAACATTAAACATGCGGTGATAACCAGTGTGGATAGAGATGACATTAAAGACATGGGGTCTATCATGTGGGCAGAAACGGTGAAAGCCATTAGAAGAATGAATCCTACAACTACCTTAGAAACCTTGATTCCTGATTTTCAGGGAAATACTCGAAACATAGACCGAATTGTTGCTGTAGCTCCAGAAGTTGTTTCGCATAATATGGAAACGGTAAAAAGGCTAACGCGCGAAGTTCGAATTCAAGCCAAATACGAAAAAAGTTTAGAAGTATTACGTTACTTAAAAGAACAAGGTATAAAGCGAACTAAGTCGGGTATCATGCTAGGATTGGGTGAAACAGAAGAAGAAGTTATTCAGGTTTTACACGATTTAAAAGATGCAAATGTTGATATTGTAACCATAGGCCAATATTTGCAACCTTCTAAAAAACATTTACCTGTTAAAGAGTTCATCACACCTGAACAATTTGAAAAATATGAAAAACTAGGCAAAGAATTAGGTTTCAGACATGTAGAAAGCGGGCCTTTAGTGCGCTCATCTTACCACGCGGCTAAGCATATTCTTTAAGTATTTGGTTTTGGTGATTTAAGCAATTGATTTTTTCTGTTGACCTGTACACTTTTAGCACTTAAAATTGGTGACATTTTAAACTTTTAACCTTCAGAATGAAAACACGCATCGCAATAAATGGATTTGGAAGAATAGGTCGCAATGTTTTTCGATTATTACTAAACCACCCAAGCATAGAAGTGGTTGCAATTAATGATATTGCAGACCCAAAAACCATGAGTCATTTGATAAAATATGACAGCATTCATGGAGTTTTAAAAGAAAAGGTTTCACATACCTCAAATGCCATAATTGTTGGAGATAAAACTTATTTATTTTTTTCGGAAAGGGAAATCAAAAATTTAGATTGGAAAGCCTTACAAATTGATGTAGTTATCGAAGCTACAGGAAAGTTTAAAACTACTGAAATCTTAAACCAACATATTACTGCGGGTGCCAAAAAAGTAATTTTATCGGTTCCGCCAGAAGATGAGCTTATAAAAACAGTTGTTTTAGGTGTTAATGAATCTATTTTAGACGGTACCGAAATCCTTATTTCAAATGCGAGTTGCACAACAAATAATGCCGCTCCTATGCTTAAAATCATGCAAGACTTGTGTGGTATTGAGCAAGCCTATATTACTACCGTTCACTCCTACACTACCGATCAAAGTTTACACGATCAACCTCACAAAGATTTACGAAGGGCCCGAGGCGCATCACAATCTATAGTTCCTACAACAACTGGAGCTGCCAAAGCATTGACTAAAATATTTCCTGTACTGAATGGCAAAATTGGAGGTTGTGGTATTCGAGTTCCGGTTCCCGATGGCTCCTTAACAGACATTACTCTTAATGTAAAAAGAAAAGTTACAATTGAAGAAATTAACCAAGCCTTTAAACAAGCTTCAGAAACCAGCTTAAAAGGAATTTTAGAATATACTGAAGACCCAATTGTTTCAGTAGATGTATTAGGAAACAGTCATTCGTGTGTTTTTGATGCACAATTAACATCTGTGTTAGACCATATGGTAAAAATTGTGGGTTGGTATGATAATGAAGTAGGGTACTCTTCTCGAATTATTGATTTAATTGAATTTACCAAATAAAGTCTTATTTGAAGGTTCTTATGAACTTTAAAACTGAGGTGTCAAAATCTTTTGCTGAGCCTAAAAATTGAGTTTGAATGGGCAAATAGTACAATTGCTCTATAGGCAAAAGACCTTTTAAACGCATGTAATCTTTTTCGGTTGTCAAAATTATATTTCCTTGAGCTTTATACAAAATAGCGGTAATATCTTTTGAGTCAAAATTATGATGATCCGAAAAAATAATCGTTTCTTTTGGCTGAGCTTCTAAAAAATCAAAAAAAGGTTGAGGTTTTGCAATACCGGCTACAATAATTTTTTCTTTTAGTATGAGTTCGCTTACCAAAATTTTACCCATTTCATTATAAGCATAGCTATCATAGGAAATTGAACTAAAATAAACCGGTTGCGAAACATGAAGTTTCTTTTTAATTTGAGCTTGTTTGTTTGGGTCTATAGCTACAGGACACTTAGTAACCACTATAACATCTGCTCTATTTTTACCACAGCGAGGTTCACGTAAATTGCCAAAAGGTAAAATATAATCATCACAAAATAAATCGTCATATGCTGTTAGTAAAATATAAAAACCAGCTTTTACTTTTCTATGTTGGTGCGCATCGTCTAACAAAACTACCTCGGGTTTATAGTCTAAGTCTAAAAGCAAACTCACGCCTTCTACCCTATTTTCGTCAACGGCAACAGTAATTTTTGGAAATTTTGTATAAAACTGAAAGGGCTCATCGCCAAGTGTTTTGGCATTGGCATTGGCATCTGCTAACACAAAACCAGTAGTGCTTCGTTTATAGCCTCTGCTCAAAGTAGCCAGCTTATAACTGGGAGACAGTAATCGAATTAGATATTCTATTTGAGGTGATTTACCCGTGCCACCTGCGCTTAAATTTCCAACAGCAATAAGTGGGGCATGAAAAGACTGACTTTTAAAAAAGCCCAAGTCATAGCACCAATTACGTATGTACATAACAATTGCGTATAGAATTGCAACAGGAAAAAGTATTTTTCGTAAAATTATAAACATCCCCATACATCTGTATACTATCTTTGTGTGTTCTTTATTTATTATGTAATAACACCCTTAATAAGGGGTTTTATTGTACAAACATACAAAATATTACATTATTTGTGTTGCATACTATAGCATATAACAATTTACATTTTTATCTTTGAACATAAATTTATAATATGAAAATCAAAGACACACTTACAATTCTTGAAGAAATGGCTCCTCTGGGTTATGCCGAAAGTTTTGATAACGTAGGTTTATTAGTAGGTGATGCTGAGGCAAATTTAACCGGAATTTTGGTTTGTCATGATGCATTAGTATCCGTTATAGAAGAGGCTATAGCAAAGGCATGTAATTTGGTGGTTTGTTTTCATCCGATATTATTTACGGGTTTAAAAAAAATTACAGGAAAAAATTATGTTGAAAAGGCTGTCATAAAAGCAATTAAAAATGATATTGCAGTTTATGCCGTTCACACGGCTTTAGACAACGATCAAAACGGTGTGAACAAAATATTTTGTGATGCATTAGGAATTAAAGATTCTAAAGTTTTGATTCCAAAACAACATTACATTTACAAATTAGTAACCTACACAATTGCTGAAAATACAGAAAAATTGCGCAATGCTCTTTTTGAAGCAGGCGCCGGGCAAATTGGAAATTATGAAAACTGCAGCTTCAACAGTTTTGGCACAGGGACATACAAAGGCAATGCAAACAGCAACCCTTTTGTAGGCTCACCACTTGAGTTTAAAACGAATAACGAACATAAAATTGAAGTTCTTTTTGAAAAACACCTGCAGTCCAAAATTTTAAAGGCTTTATATTCCAATCATGTCTATGAAGAAGTGGCTTATGAAATTCACGCATTGGAAAATGAACACCAAAATATAGGTTTAGGAAGGGTTGGATCGCTCGAAAAACCACTTTCAGAATTAGATTTTTTAGCCTTAATTCGTCAAAAATTAGATTGTAAAGGCATTCGTCATAGTCAATTTACAGGAAATATAATTCAAAAAGTGGCTGTACTTGGAGGATCTGGGAGCTATGCAATTAAAAACGCAATAGACTCTGGAGCAGATGCTTATGTAACTGCAGACTTAAAATATCATCAATTTTATGAGGCAGAAAACAAATTATTATTAGCCGATATAGGACATTTTGAAAGCGAAAAATTTACAAAAACCTATATTGTTGATTATCTTAAAGAAAAAATCACTAATTTTGCAATTATTTTATCACAAGAAAATACAAATCCAGTTAAGTACTTTTAAAAAATATGGCAACTACAAAAGAATTAAGTGTTGAAGACAAATTAAGAGCATTATATGCCTTACAACTTGTCGATTCTAAAATTGACGAAATTAGAAATGTAAGAGGAGAATTACCATTAGAGGTTGAAGATTTAGAAGATGAAGTTACTGGTTTATCTGCACGTTTAGACAAACTAAAAGCAGATTTAGATAACATTGACGAGAATATCAAATTAAAGAAAAATGCAATTGAGGGTCACAGTGTATCGATCAAAAAATATTTAGAACAACAAAAAAATGTTCGTAATAATAGAGAGTTTAATTCTTTAGCTAAAGAAATTGAGTTTCAAGAATTAGAAATTCAATTGGCCGAAAAACATTCTAAAGAAATGAAAGCTTCTGTAGAACACAAAAAAGAAGTTATACAACAATCTAAAGATCGTTTAGAAATTAAAGAAACACACTTAAAACATAAAAAAGCAGAGCTTAGTGCTATTTTATCTGAAACAGAAAAAGAAGAAACTTTTTTAACTAAAAAATCAGATGAATTTCAAAAACAAATAGAAAACCGTTTATTAAACGCATACAACCGCATTAGAGGAAGTGTTCGAAACGGTATGGCTGTTGTTTCTATTGAACGTGGGGCATCTGCTGGTTCTTTTTTTACCATTCCTCCACAAACTCAGATGGAGATTGCAGGTAGAAAAAAAATCATAACAGATGAACACAGTGGTCGTATTTTAGTTGACAGTATGTTAGCCGAAGAAGAACGCGAGAAAATGGAAAAGATTTTTGCTAAAATGTAATATGAATCCCGATGTAAATCGGGATTTTTTTTTAGCTCTTTTTTAAAATTCATAAAAAAGATAAACTATTTAAATTAACAGGTTTTACTTCTTTAATCCCTACTTATTTCTAAAAGCTAATTCCTTTTTTACCTATATTTGCCCCATGGAAGAAAAATCAACACGTATCAATAAATTTTTGTCAGAATCGGGTTATTGTTCTCGTAGAGAAGCTGACAAACTAATTGATGCTGGTAGGGTAACTATAAATGGAGTTGTACCCGAAATGGGAACAAAAATTACTTCTAAAGATGAAGTTCGTGTGGATGGTACTTTTATTAATGAAAATACCAGCAAACGTATTTATTTAGCTTTCAATAAACCCACAGGTATTGAATGCACAACCAATCTTGGGGTTCGCGACAATATCGTAGATTTTATTAATTTTAACGAACGTATTTTTCCTATTGGACGATTAGACAAAGCCAGTGAAGGATTAATATTTATGACCAACGATGGTGATATTGTCAACAAAATACTTCGCGCCCGAAACAATCACGAAAAAGAATACATAGTTACTTTAAACAAAACCATAACCGAACGTTTTATTCAACGTATGGGGAATGGAATTCCTATTTTAGATACCTTGACCCGAAAATGTAAAGTAGAGCAAATTAGCAAAACCGTTTTTAGGATCATTTTAACACAAGGTTTAAACCGACAAATTAGACGTATGTGTGAATATTTAGATTATGAAGTTGTAGCCTTAAAACGAACACGAATAATCAATATTTTACTCGATATACCAGTAGGAAAATACCGTAATTTAACCGAAGATGAAATAACACAATTAAATTTATTAATTGAACCTTCTAGCAAAACCGAAGAAGCCAGCTTACCAAAAGTAGAACGAAATATTCCGGGCCAAAGAGCCATTCCGAATAAGACATTTAAAAAAAAATAAAAAAAGCCTACAAAATTTTATTTTATTAAGATACCACCTTTGCATAACAACAAACTGAAATTATTTCAACACGCAACACAGAACATTTTTGTAATTAAAATACCTTTATGTAAAGCTTAAGGTTTCCTTTAATAGATTTTTTTTAAAAAAATTCTATAAATTGCATATTTAGAGTTTTTTTTTAATTTTACTTACACCACAATTAAAAACTCAAATAAAAGCCATACTGTTATAAAAATGGAATAGAAATTTATAAGTCAACATGTATAGCTAAAAAAATAACATAAATTATTTTGGTTATAAACAAATATGTTTATTTTTGGTATAAATGTTGATAATAAAAAACAATATAAATTTATAAATAAGTACCATTATGAAACAACTACAAAAAATTAGTCTTTTATCATTGAGCCTTTTTTTATTTTTCTCATGCGATAAAATTACTGAAAATGAACAACAACTCGAAGTTTTAAATTTTGTTGGCGAAACAGAGAGCTTTGGTGATTTTGTTGTATACAAAATACTAAACAATGACAATTTAAATATTGCCCTACAAATTAGTGGCATAGGAAGAGAAACCCTAAATCTGAATTCAGAGCTTACTGCGTTTTCACTTCCAAATAATGATTTAACTATTGAAATATCGGAATGGGACAAATCAGTACTTGGTTATTTCTCTAACGATGCAATAGAACCTGGAGAAGAAGCATTAAAGCTAAAAACATGGAAATCAATTTCAGGAACTATAAAATTATCAGTTTCAAATATTGAAGTATTAACTACTCCTTTTCAAAATGGTTATGATATAACAATTCATTTAGAAAATGTAATATTTAAAAATACAGATGGCGAACAAAAAATCATAAAAAACCTAAGCATTCAAAATTCCACCGTTGGATGGTTTCCTGGTTAAAATCAAGAAAGAATATGAGCCTCGCTAGCAAGGAGTAACCATTATCACTTATTGGGTAGTTGCCGCTTTCGTATTTAAATTAACTTTATATAATATATTAGAAATTATCAAACTAAATATGAAAAAAACATTTAAAAAAAGCAGGCTATGGTCTACCCCCCTAATAATCGGACTTTAACATTTGTAACTATTCAGCCTGCAATTCAGCGATAGTTTTAAAAGCAAACAAGATGTTTTGCCCGTTTTTGATACAGATGTCTGTTAATGAGCGACTTATTTGGAAATTGATGTGCGTAATCCTAAAGATAATTATTCGAAAATCGAATCAAAAACCAAATAATATTGGTTGCTTCAAAAAAATAAGCCAATAAAAAAACATGACCTAAAAAAATTACTTTTTTTGGGTCATATTTTTTTTATCAAGATCTACTCCTATTTTTTAAAACTTTTAACCGCATTTTATTAGCTAATTACTCGTGTCATTAGTTCAGAAAACAAAGTGAATTTGCCTTTAGCAAATTTACTAAAAGAAACCAAAGATTCATAGATCAAAACATGATGCTACTAAAAACAATCGATTACCATGCAACATATAAACCCTTTTTTAAATCTGCTTAAAAATCATTTAAAATAAAAAGAAATAAACCTCAATTGTTTCAAAAAAAATGAATCTGAAAGCTAGCAAACATTATTTAAAATTTATTTTATACATTTGGTTTATTGCTTTACAAAAAGTTTCGACCTCATCAATCAACTAAAACTAAAAAAAAAACGCTGAACGTTGTTCTAATTAAAAGAAAAAATGACACGATTTTTAAAGAAAATGAAACAAGAAATTGGAATGTCTCCTGATGAATTTTTGTTCAGAGGCGAAAAAAAAATTGACGAAGTTTTAATACGATTAATTGATTTTGATGCACATAATCTTAAGGAAGAAAGTCTAAAAAAGATTTCAGATAGTTTTAAATATCAAAATACAGATACTATAACCTGGTTAAACATCGATGGCTTACACAACCATGATCTAATGGAGGAAATTGCTAGTGGGTTAAATTTAGATCCTATCATTTTAGCCGGCGTTATGAATACCCATGGAAGACCAACGGTAAAAGAATATAACAACTGTATATTTGTATCTCTTAAAATGCTCAGTCAAAATTTTGACACAGACAAAATTAATTTTGAGAATCTAAGCCTGATTGTAACAAAATCGATGCTTATATCCTTTCAAGAAAGAAGAGGTGATGTATTTGAACCCGTTCGAGATCGTTTGAGAAACCAAAAAAAAAGAATTAGAAATGGAAAAACTGATTACTTGTTATTTGCCCTACTTGATATTGTTATTGACAACTACATTTATAGCATTAGCTTGTTAGGCGACAAAATTGAAACTTTAGAAGAAAAAATATTAGTTGATCCTGGTCAAGAAATTATTGCAGAAATTAATTCATATAAGAGAGAGTTAAATTTCTTGAGAAAAAATATTAAGCCTGCCAAAGAAATGGTTTTAGGCCTTTTAAAACTTGATTCTGATTTTATAGATGAAGTTAATCATGTTCATTTTAAAGAACTTCAGGACAACATCAATCAAGCAAGTGATTTTTTAGATAGTTATAGGGAAATTGTGTCTGATCAATTGAATATTCATCATACGACAATTAGCAGTAATTTAAATGATATTATGAAGTTTCTAACAGTCTTTTCGGTTGTTTTTATTCCCCTCACATTTATAGCTGGCATTTATGGAACTAACTTTGATTTTGTACCTGAACTTCATTACAAATACAGCTATTTTATAATGTGGGCTGTAATTGTAGTAATCGCAATAAGCATGCTGATCTATTTTAAAAAGAAAAAATGGCTCTAAAAACCTGACTTTATTTAGACAATTAATCAACAAAAGAAAACCATTGCTTTTTAACTTTTATCAATCGATTAATTACAATTTTAAATTCTATTCTAAAACAAAAAAAGGGATTATATTTATCCACAAAAAATAAAATAAAAAAATGGAAAGAAGAAACTTTATATCTAATGTTACATTTGCAGCTACAGCTTTAGCAGCTTTGAAAAGTGGTTTAAATCATAGCTCAATTCCAAATTCAAAAAACAGCTTTTCTGATGATTTTGAATTGAATGAAATAACGGTTTCTGAACTTCAAGACAAGATGACTCGTGGCGAAATTAGTGCTGAACAAATTACACAGTTGTATTTGGATCGCATCGAAAAGATAGACAAAAATGGTCCTGCAATAAATGCAATTATAGAAATAAACCCTGATGCAATAAGCATTGCAAAAGAAATGGATGCAGAACGAAAAAAGGGCAATGTTAGAAGTGCACTTCACGGAATACCTGTTTTAATAAAAGACAACATCAACACAGGTGATAAAATGATTACGAGTGCTGGCTCAACAGCATTACTAGGAAATAATGCTTTACAAGATGCTTTTATTATTAAAAAATTGCGCGAATCTGGGGCAATTCTTTTAGGTAAGACAAATCTAAGTGAATGGGCAAATTTTCGTTCATCGCGATCGTGCAGCGGATGGAGCAGTCGTGGAGGACAAACTAAAAATCCATATATTCTTGATCGATCAACATCGGGCTCAAGTGCTGGATCTGCGGCCTCTGTAGCAGCCAATTTATGTGCAATTGCTATCGGAACAGAAACAAATGGTTCAATAAGTTCTCCCTCGTCAATGTGTGGAATTGTCGGTATTAAACCTACTGTAGGTTTATGGAGTCGTTCTGGTATAATTCCTATATCAGCCACACAAGATACTGCAGGACCTATGACTCGAACCGTAAAAGATGCTGCCATTCTTTTAGGTCTTTTATGCGGTGCAGATCAAGAAGATGCGGTAACTAATAATTCAATTATAAACCATTCTATTGACTATACCAAATCTCTCGATATTAATGGTTTAAATGGAAAACGTATAGGAATTGATATGTCCTATTTAAAAAAACACGAAGGGGTTGATCTTTTAATGAATGAAGCTATAGAGCAAATGAAAAAGGCAGGAGCCGAAATTATAGAAATAGAACCGCTTATTACTGATTATTCAATCTATGATGCAGAAACTACCGTTTTGTGTTATGAATTAAAAGACGGTTTAAATCATTATCTTTCACAAACCAACTCAACCTTAAAAACACTTAAAGAAATAATAGCATTTAACAAACAAAATGAAGCAGAAGTAATGCCTTATTTTAAACAAGAATATTTTGAGATATCGGAAGCTAAAGAAGATTTAAATAGCTTTCAATATTTAGCTGCAGTCGAAAAAACGGTATCTGGTTCTCAAAAAGGGATTGATGATACCTTAAACAAATACAATTTAGATGCCATTTGCGAACTTGTTTCTGGTCCTGCTAATTGTATTGACCCCGTAAATGGTGATTATGGAACTTACTACAGTACTGGTGTTGCAGCCATGGCTGGATATCCTCATATTACAGTTCCTGCTGGAATGGTTTTTGGCTTACCAGTGGGCATCAATTTTTCTGGAACAGCTTTTAGTGAATCTGCATTAATTGCTTTAGGCTACTCGTATGAGCAAGCATCTAAGAAAAGAACCATGCCAAATTTTAAAAAGACTTTATAAAAAAATTGCTACTCATAAAAATAGCTAATTGGGCACAATAAAAAAAATGACCCCTAAAACAAGTGCCATTATATTTTATAGCGGACTAATTTTACTAGCAATCGGTACTGTTGGATTGACTTTCACAGCTTTTTTTTGCAATAATTAGATTGCCAATTTTCATAGTTCGAATTATATTGGCGTATCTTTAATACTCAAAAATGCCAAATTCACTATGTATTGTAAGTTTTTTTGTATTGCATGCTTCTACTCTACCTACAATTTGAGCATCTACACCAAACGATTTTGAAATAGCAATAATGTCATTTGCAATAGATTGATCAACATAAAGCTCCATTCGATGACCGCAATTGAACACTTGGTACATTTCCTTCCAATCGGTATTTGATTGCTCTTGTATTAACTTAAATAAAGGAGGAACTGAAAATAAATGATCTTTAATAACGTGAACGTTATCTACAAAATGCAACACCTTAGTTTGTGCTCCACCACTGCAATGTACCATGCCACAAATTTCTTTTGGACTGTATTGATCTAAAATTTTTTTTATAATAGGCGCATAGGTTCTTGTGGGAGAAAGCACCAGTTGTCCTGCATCAATAGGGCTATTTTCAACAGCATCCGTTAATTTTGTATTTCCAGAATACACCAACTCTTTAGGCACAGAGGCGTCAAAACTTTCAGGATATTTAACAGCTAAGTAATTGTGAAAAACATCATGACGAGCCGAAGTTAGACCATTGCTTCCCATACCACCATTATACATTTTTTCATATGTAGCTTGACCTGAACTAGATAAGCCTACGATAACATTTCCAGGTTTAATATTGGCATTATCAATAACATCACTGCGTTTCATTCGAGCTGTAACGGTACTATCTACAATTATGGTTCGAACTAAGTCGCCTACATCTGCCGTTTCTCCACCTGTTGAGTGAATGGTTACTCCAAAAGATTTTAATTCTTCAATCAATTCTTCTGTTCCGTTTATGATTGCCGATAAAACATCAGCTGTAATTAAATTTTTATTTCTTCCAATGGTCGATGAAAGCAATATATTATCGGTTGCACCTACACATAATAAATCATCAATATTCATTATCAATGCGTCTTGCGCAATGCCTTTCCAAACAGATATATCACCGGTTTCTTTCCAATACATATATGCGAGAGAGGATTTTGTTCCCGCTCCATCGGCATGCATAATGATGCAATACTTGTCATCATTGGTTAGATAATCCGGAATTATTTTGCAAAAAGCTTTAGGAAAAAGACCTTTATCAATATTTTTTATAGCGTTATGAACGTCTTCTTTTGCAGCAGAAACTCCACGAAGATTATAACGTTGGCTTGTGTCAGAACTCATTATGCTTGTGTTTAAACTGAATTTAATTCAGATTTTATAGTATGGATGCAAAGATATAAAAATCATTAGCTAAATTCTAATGAAAATATTTGTTTAAAACATTTATTTACTTACAATTAAAACCTCAACTCTTCTATTGGCTTTTCGTTCTTCTTCATTTTTTTCAGGAATTTGGTAAATAGGCTTTGTACTTCCAAAACCTTGAAAACTAACTCTGCTTGAAGGAATTCCTCGAGAAACCAAAAACAATTTAATGGCTTTGGCTCGTTCTCTAGACAACATTATGGATCGAGTATCGGTTACATTAGCATTGCAACAAACATGACCTTGAATTTGAATTACTAATTGTGGGTTGCTATGCATAACAAAGGCCAGATCATACAAAACAGGTCGAGATTCACTCATAACACCATAGGTGTTGTTGTAAAAATTAATGTTTTTCAAAATTAATGTTGAGCCTACTTTTGTTTTTTTTATTTGTTCTTCTAATGGGGCGTCTTCTAAAAAATCTTCTTCTACTGATGCTGAGTCTATTTTTTGAACAACAATTTGCTCTTGGATTCCTAAAATCTCATTTTCTCGAAACAAATTTTGTTCTTCAATATAATATAGGGTAACCTTTCTGTTTTCGGCTTTGTTTTCGGCTTGATCAAAATTTTCACCAAAACTTCTACTTTTAAAGTCTGTCCTAAAAGGCATTTTTTCTTTGACAATTTTAAACACAAAATCAACTCGTTTTTGGGCCAATGAGTCGTTATAATCGCTTTTGCCATCTTGATCTGTATAGCCGTTTATAGCTACAATTTTATCGTGAGAATGTTCGAGTATCCAATCGGATAATTTATTGATTTCAGATGCAGTTAATTCATGTTTATTGCTGTTAAAATAAACCACAAACTGTTTTTGAGCAAACGTCTGCAGCAGAAAAAGGAAGAGGAAAATAAAAAAAAAAGGTTTCATCTGCATAAATACTATTTAAATACCCAAGTAACAACATTTTTATTACATAAAAAAACCTATTCCATTAAGAATAGGTTTTTAATATAAATGGATTAAGAAATTTTTATTTAGCAAATAATAATTCCCTGTATTTTGTTAGAGTCCACATTTCATCATCTACCAATAACTCTAATTTGTCTGCATGATCTCTAATAATTTCAAAATAGGGTTTAACATTATTGCAATAAGCCGTTGCCATTTTTTCTATATCTGACAAATGGTTTGCTTTTTTGCGTTCTTCAATCATTTTATGCACATTTGTATTGATTCCTTCCATGTGGGCCGAAATCTCTTTAATCATTGCTATTTGTTCTTTGGCATATTGTTCAAAGTCTTTGCCAAAAATTTCTTTCAAGCCGGTTACATTTTGAATTAATGTATTTTGATATTTAATTGCCGTAGGTACAACATGATTACGAGCAATATCACCTAAGACACGACCTTCTATTTGAATTTTTTTTGTGTATTCTTCCAGTTCAATTTCGTATCGAGCTTCAACCTCAATACGGTTCATTACATTTAAATTTTCAAATAAATCCAAAGCTTTTTTTGAAACTTTAGCTTTCAAAGCTTCAGGTGTTGTTTTGTGATTACTTAAACCCCTTTTTTTGGCTTCTTTTTCCCATGCTGCACTATATCCATCGCCTTCAAAAAGAATGTTTTTGGTTTCTTTTATGTATTCTCTTAACACATTAAATATGGCTTCATCTTTCTTTAAATCTTTTTGACTCATTAATGCATCCACTTCTTTTTTAAAGTCTTGCAGTTGTTTTGCAACCATTGCGTTTAAAGTTGTCATTGATGTAGCACAATTTGCAGATGAACCTACTGCTCTAAACTCAAATTTATTTCCTGTAAAAGCAAATGGTGAAGTTCTGTTTCTATCGGTATTATCTAATAAAACGTCAGGAATTTTACCCACTACATTTAATTTTAAATCTGTTTTTTCTTCAGGAGAAAGTTTTCCTTTGGTAACAAATTCCAATTCGGCTAAAACCTTTGTCAGTTGAGCACCTATAAATACCGAAATAATAGCCGGTGGGGCCTCATTAGCTCCTAATCTGTGGTCGTTACTTGCAGAAGCGATAGCAGCTCGTAATAATTCTTCATTATCGTGAACCGCTTTAATCGTATTGATAAAGAAGGTCAAAAACTGCAAATTACTCATAGGCGTTTTTCCTGGAGCTAGTAAATTAATTCCAGTATCTGTTGCCAAAGACCAGTTGTTGTGTTTACCCGATCCGTTAACACCTTTGTATGGTTTTTCATGAAACAACACTTTATAATTATGACGTTCTGCTACTTTTTGCATCACATCCATCAATAAAGAGTTGTGATCAACAGCTAAATTTGTTTCTTCAAAAATAGGAGCCAACTCAAACTGACTAGGAGCAACTTCATTATGACGTGTTTTTACTGGAATTCCCAACAACATGCATTCGTTTTCTAAATCTCTCATATAACTTAATACGCGAGTTGGAATTGAACCAAAATAATGATCGTCTAATTGTTGGCCTTTAGCAGCTGTATGCCCCAATAAAGTTCTTCCCGTGGCCATAATATCTGGACGAGAATTTGCTAAGGCACTATCCACTAAAAAATATTCTTGTTCCCAACCTAAAGTTGGAGTTACCTTTTTTACATTTTTATCAAAATACTTCGCTACTTCAGTTGCCGCATCATCTATAGCGTTTATAGCCCTTAACAAAGGTGCTTTATTATCTAACGCCTCACCTGTATACGAAACAAAAACGGTTGGTACGCATAGGGTAGTTCCAAAAATGAAGGCAGGAGATGTTGGATCCCATGCCGTGTATCCACGAGCTTCAAAAGTATTTCGTATACCCCCATTTGGAAAACTTGACGCATCTGGTTCTTGTTGTACCAATTGATCTCCACCAAACTTTTCAACAGGATCACTTCCATCAAATGAAGTTTCAAAAAAGGCATCATGTTTTTCTGCAGTTCCACCTGTTAAAGGCTGAAACCAATGGGTATAATGGGTTACACCTTTTGAAAGTGCCCATTCTTTCATACCCATGGCAATATAATCTGCTAATTTACGGTCTATTTTTGTTCCGGTTTGGTTGGCACTTTTTACTGCCTTATAAGCATCTGAGGTTAAATAATGCTTCATAGCTTTATTGTTAAACACATTTGAACCAAAAAGTATAGATTTTCTGTCAGATTCTTCAAAGTGAACTGGCTTTCTATTTGATGCTTCTTTTAAAGCTTGAAATCGAATTGTTGACATAGTATTTAGATTTAAAACAAATATATATATTATTATTATTATTTTACAAATAAAAACAACATATTACAATTATACCCCTTAATAAATAGGGTATAATTAAATATAATGCAATCAAAAATATTTTTAACCCCATTTTTTTTGCCGATCGAAACATTTAAATTATATTTGCATGTATTTTAAATCTATAAAATTAATTATATCTTGTTATGGCAAAAATTAAACTGGAGTACATTTGGTTAGATGGTTACACACCAACACAAAATTTAAGAAGTAAAACTAAAGTTGAAGAACATGAAAACTTTAAAGGAACATTAGCTGAGCTAGGAAACTGGTCATTTGATGGTTCGTCAACAAAACAAGCAGAAGGTGGTTCATCGGATTGTTTATTAGTGCCTGTAGCTATTTTTCCTGATCCAACTCGCATTAATGGATATTTAGTTATGACAGAAGTTATGAATGCTGATAGCACTCCACATGTGTCTAACGGAAGATCTACTATTGATGATGATGGTGACTTTTGGTTTGGTTTTGAACAAGAATATTTTATAATGGATTCTAAAACTCTATTGCCACTAGGTTTTCCAATTGGAGGATATCCTGCGCCACAAGGAATGTATTATTGTTCTGTAGGTGGAAAAAACACACATGGTAGAAAATTAGTTGAAGAGCATGCAGATTTATGTATTGATGCTGGTTTAAATTTTGAAGGTATCAATCAAGAAGTTGCTTGTGGACAATGGGAATTTCAATTGTTTGCAAAAGGAGCTAAAAAAGCGGGTGACGAAATTTGGATTGCACGTTATTTATTAGACCGTTTAACTGAAAAATATGGTTACTACATTGAGTATCATCCTAAACCACTTGGTGATACAGACTGGAATGGATCGGGAATGCATGCTAACTTTTCAAATGAAGTTTTGAGAACATGTGGAGACCGAGCAACTTATGAAAAAATATGTGAAGCTTTTAGACCTCTTACAAAAGAACACATTGAAGTTTATGGTGCTTATAATGACTTACGTTTAACAGGTAAACATGAGACTGCTTCAATTCATGATTTTTCTTATGGAATTTCAGACAGAGGCGCTTCGATACGAATTCCTTTAATCACTGTTGAAAAGGGCTGGAAAGGCTGGTTAGAAGACAGAAGACCAGCATCAAATGGAGATCCATACAAAATTGCTGCTCGAATTATTAAAACTGTAAAATCAGCTTTATAAGTACAAGCCATTTATATACAAAGCACTTTCAGAAATGAAGGTGCTTTTTTTTAATATAAAAAAAAGAGATTATTTTGCAATAATCTCTTTTTAACTAACCAAACCAAACTATCTTTAAAGCGTTACTCTAACTTTAT
>NZ_CAWUTS010000064.1:0-3637 GCF_963925415.1 uncultured Flavobacterium sp.
TAATTCTGAAGATAAATTAGATAAGATTATAAAACACTCCTACCCTTTTTTGAGTCTTAAAGATATTAATTTTGAAGTTTCTTCTATAAAAGTTAGTCCCTTTAACATTAGTAATAAAACTATTTCTAAATATGAAGAAACTAGAAATTTTCCAGCCATAAACGGAACTTCAATGTTGGGTACACATTTACGTTTTGGAGTAGTTTCTATACGTAAAATAGTTCATTATGCTGCAAATTTTGAAAATGAAACTTTTTTAAAAGAGTTAATTTGGAGGGAGTTTTTTATGCAAATTTTATGGCATTATCCACATACTATTAATTCGAGTTTTAGACCAAAATATGATGCTATTCAATGGAAAAATAATGAATCCTTATTTAAAAAATGGTGCCAAGGAAAAACAGGATACCCAATTGTTGATGCAGGCATGCGTGAACTAAACAAAACCGGTCATATGCATAATCGTGTTCGAATGGTTGTTGCTAGTTTTTTGTGCAAACATTTATTAATCGACTGGAAATGGGGCGAAACTTATTTTGCTCAAAAGCTATTGGATTATGAACAATCAAGCAATGTAGGAAACTGGCAATGGGCGGCTGGATCTGGAGTAGACGCAGCTCCTTATTTCAGAATTTTTAATCCAACCGAACAAGTCAAAAAATTTGATTCAGATTTAAAATACATTAAAAAATGGATACCCGAATTAAACACACCAAACTATCCTAAACCCATTGTAGACCATAAAGAAGCTCGAGAACTTTGTTTAAAAATATACAAAGAAGCTGTTGGCTGATTTCAAATTATTTCAAATTCTTAACAGTTTTAGCATTCAATGCTCTAAAATCTTGGATAATTATATTTGCTTTAGATAAATTTTGATCTTTTGAATTTATACTGTTATATCCTACACAAAATATACCAGCTGCAACAGAAGCTTCAACACCGTTAGCGCTATCTTCAATTACAATACAGTTTTCTTTTGGTGCCTCCGATAAACTTGCTGCAAATTCAAAAATAGCGGGATGTGGTTTTGATTTTGGAAAATCTTCTCCAGAAACAATATGAGTAAAATATGGATGTAAATTAAAACGAGAAAAAACTCTGTTAATCGTCAATTTTGAAGCTGATGATGCAACAATTAACTGAATATTATGTGCATGCAAGTCTTTTATTAAATTTTCTACCCCATCAATTAAAAACAAATCCTCTTTGGTGTCAAAAGCATTATTAAACAAACTCCTTTTAGTCTGAATTAAATCTTCTACATCTTCTAATAAATTAAAATGATCTTTTATTTTTTGAAAAACATTTCGTGTTGAATTACCTGTAAAACCATGATACATTTCATCAGAAACTTTAATATTTAATAGTTTAAAATGTTGAAAATAAGCATAACGATGAACAGGCTCTGTATCAACAATTACTCCATCCATATCAAAAATAACGGTTTGTATCATGTTTTTTAATTTAAAACAAAGGTACATGCTACAAGAGATTATAAAAAATTAATTTAAACCTTTTTAACTATCTTTAGTCCTATATAAAATTAGTGTAAAATTGCAAGACGAAATTTTTTTTTTATCAGAGTTGATAAACCCAAGTACGCAAAATGAAGCGTTCAAAAAACTAATACAATTGCATCAAAAACCTTTGTATTTTCATATTCGTTCTATCGTTTTAAACCATGATGATGCTGATGATGTTTTGCAAAATACCTTTATAAAAGTGTTTTCCAATATAAAAAAATTTAAAGGCGAAAGTAAATTATACTCTTGGATATTTCGAATCGCAACCAATGAATCGTTAACTTTTTTACAACAAAAAGCCAAAAAAAGTGGCATTTCAAATATAGATTTACAAAGTAAAATGATAAACAATTTAGAAAGTGATGTGTATTTTGAAGGAAGTGAAATTCAACTGAAATTACAAAAAGCTATAGCCACCTTGCCTCATAAACAACAATTGGTTTTTAAATTGAAATATTTTGAAGAAATGAAATACGAAAAAATGTCTGATCTTCTCGAAACATCAGTGGGTGCATTAAAAGCAAGTTATCATATTGCATCAAAAAAAATTGAAAGTTTCATCAAATCAAATTAAACCTTTTCAACTAATTATCATCTTATATTTATGAATAACTTTAAACTAAATAAAAAAATAAATTCAGGATTTAAAGTTCCTGAAAATTACTTTGAAGAGCTTGAAAACAAAATACTTAATCAATTAACTGTCAAAAGTAGTTCAAAAGTTATTTCAGCATGGCAAAATAAAAGACTTTGGATGGCCGGCGTAGCTGCTGTTTTATTAGTTTCTATTGCGTTGCCTTTTTATTACACTATTAATCAAACTAATGCCATTGAAGATGCCGATTATTTAAACTATTTGTCAATACAACCTTCCATAAACAATTATGAAATAGCAAACCAATTAACCAATGATGATATTACATCACTTGAAGAAATTGTAGTTTTTAATGGTAATGGAGTTGAATTATATTTAAACGAAAATAACCAAAACATTGATCTATATTTAAACGAATAAAAATATGAAAAAAATTATTACATTATTTCTTGTCCTAGTTTCTTTAGTTACTGTTGCACAGCCACACAAAGAAAAGTTTGAAAAAGTTAAAGCTTTAAAAGTTGCTTATATTACAAAAGAATTAAATCTTACAACTGCTGAAGCTGAAAAGTTTTGGCCCATTTATAATCTTTTTGATGCTAAACAATTTGATCTGCGTCATAAAAAAATGAAAACCATCATGAAAAAATTAAAAGAAGATGGTTTAGATGTAATTGACGACAAAGAAGCTGAAACTATTTTATCCCAAATGGAATCTATTGATCAGGAATTATTTTTGTTGCGAAAAAAAAATGTAACAGACACTAAAACAATTTTAGGTGCAAAAAAAACACTCCAACTCAAAAAAATAGAAGAAGAGTTTACTAAAACTCTTTTAAAACAATATAAAGGAAAAAGACAATAATCATTAATTGACTTAATAAATTTACACTTATAGTTTCGCTTTTTATAGACTTGAATGATGTAAAAAAATACAAACTTATTACAATAAAAAAGCAACTCAATTGAGTTGCTTTTTTTATAGCTTAACTTAAATATATTATCGTTTTAATGAAAAGTGTGCTTTAAATTGTTTGGGTACTAATGTACCTGTTGGTTCTATTTCATAATAATCTACAGTAAACCAATAATCCGTTGCTGGTAAGGGCTCCCCTATATATGTTCCGTCCCATCCACTTGCTTGATTAGAACTTATTTGTTTCAGCAACTTTCCGTAACGGTCAAAGATATAAATTTTTGCATTATCTTGACTACTTAATCCTGTAATATTCCATGTATCATTGATTCCATCTCCATTTGGAGTAAAGAAATGCGGATAATTAACAATACTTATACCCGATACAATCACTTGATCACAGCCATAGTCAGCACTAGTAACATCGCGTATCGTTATATAATGTATTCCTGCCGTTACATATGTAAATATTGGACTCGTTTGCCATGGACCGTCTCCGTCTAATTGATATTCATACGTTCCATAACCATCGTTTGTTATGGTTATCGTTTGTATATCCTCAAAAGAATTACTCACAAATGAGGCTACATTACTCGCAGG
>NZ_CAWUTS010000065.1:0-39561 GCF_963925415.1 uncultured Flavobacterium sp.
AAAGGGGTAATCAACATTGTTTACGGTCGAGGCAGAGAGGTGGCATCACCAATCATGAAATCAGGAAAAGTTTCTGTTTTAGCATTAATTGGAAACAGTAAATCTGCCATTGCGCTTCAAGACCAACATCCCAACAAAAACAGATTGCGTTTAATTTTAGGCCTGGAGGCAAAAAACCCAGCTATTGTTTTAGCTGATGCTGATTTAGATTTGGCTATACAAGAATGCGTAACAGGTTCTTTGTCTTTTAATGGACAACGCTGTACAGCTTTAAAAATAATTTATGTTCATGAATCTGTAGCGCAAGAATTTAATAAACGATTTGCTGAAAAAGTTGATGCATTACCTTTTGGAAACCCTTGGGAAAAAGGAGTTGTATTAACGCCATTACCTGAAAAAGATAAGCCAAATTATATTCAAGAATTAATTGATGATGCACAAGGTAAAGGAGCATCAGTACTAAATAAAAAAGGAGGTCAACATTCTGAAAATTATATTTTTCCTGCCGTTTTATTTCCCATAAATAAAGATATGCGTATTTATCACGAAGAACAATTTGGACCAGTAGTTCCAATTTTAACTTTTAAGAATATTCAAGAGCCTTTACACGATATGGCCGAATCAAATTATGGTCAACAAGTAAGTTTGTTTGGAAAGGACATTAAAACCATAGCACCACTAATTGATACCTTGGTAAATTTAGTTTGTCGAGTTAATTTAAATAGTGCATGTCAACGTGGCCCAGATTTATATCCATTTACTGGCCGAAAAGATTCTGCTGTAGGAACATTAAGTATACACGATGCTTTGCGTTCGTTTTCAATTCGAACATTTGTTGCATCAAAAGACAATGTGTACAATAATGAAATTTTACAAGATTTATTAAATAACAAGGCGTCTAATTTTATAAATACAGATTATATTTTATAATAAAAAAAACAAAAGTTACAGGTTCTAAACAGGCGTTAAAATTTTGCTTAAACTTATTTTCAAGTAAAACAGCAATATTTTTTTTGTATTTTTGAAGAGAATTAAAAAAATATGACGGAAGAAAAAGTAATATTAGTAGATACTAATGATGAGCCTATTGGTTTAATGGAAAAAATGGCAGCTCATGAGCAAGGTTTGTTGCATCGCGCGTTTTCGGTTTTTATATTAAACAGTAAAAATGAAGTAATGTTGCAACAACGGGCTTCTGGTAAATATCATTCGCCGTTGTTATGGACAAATACGTGTTGCAGCCATCAAAGAGCACTCGAGTCAAACGTTCAAGCAGGAAAAAGAAGATTGTTTGAAGAGATGGGATTTTCTGTAGAATTAAAAAACCTATTTCATTTTATATACAAAGCTCCTTTTGATAACGGTTTAACCGAACATGAATTAGACCATGTTATGATAGGTTATTACAACAGTGAGCCTCAAATTAATCCAGTTGAAGTTGAAAGCTGGAAATGGATGAAAATTGAAGATATTAAAACGGATATGAAACTAAACCCTGAAATATATACGGTTTGGTTTAAAATCATTTTCAATGAATTTTATCACCATCTAGAATCACATAAAATTTAAATAATTAATAACAGTCTAAGGCTTATTACAAAAAAAATGAAAGCAACCGTTTCTAGAAAAGCACACTTTAACGCAGCTCATCGATTATATCGAAAAGATTGGTCTATGGCTCAAAACGATCTTGTTTTTGGCAAATGCAACAACCCTAATTATCACGGACATAATTATGATCTAACAGTAAGTGTTACGGGTGAAATTAATAAAGAAACAGGTTTTGTAGTTGATGTAAAAACACTTTCTGACCTAATTAAAGAGCATATTGAAAATGCCTTTGACCATAAAAACCTTAATTTAGATGTATCTGATTTTGAAGATTTAAACCCTACTGCCGAAAATATTGCAGTTGTTATTTGGAATAAACTTAGGCCCTATATTGATTCTGAAAATGATTTAGAGGTTGTTTTATATGAAACGCCTCGAAATTTTATAACTTATAAAGGAAATTAATGTTGAAATTACAAGTCGGGGATAAGGTTCCTACATTTAAAGCAAAAACTCAATCTGGCGAAAATTTTAAATTGTTAGATTATATTGGTAAGCCATTGGTAATTTATTTTTACCCTAAAGATAATACTCCAGGATGCACATTACAAGCATGTAGTTTTAGAGATCAATATCAAGATTTTCAAGATTTAGGAGCCGAAGTCATCGGAATAAGTGGAGATTCTGAAGAATCACATGATAAGTTTGCAAAAAAACATAAATTACCATTTGTTTTATTGTCTGATTTTAAAAAAAATATACGAAATGCGTTTGGAGTTCCATCTCATTTATTTGGACTTTTGCCCGGAAGAGTTACGTATGTAATTAATAAAGAAGGTATAATAGTATCTATCTTTAACAGTATAAATGCTGCCAGTCATATACCTACAGCATTAAAAGCAATTCAAAAAATGAAATAAATTTTACCTTGTAAATATTTAATATTTTTTATACGTATTATTTACCATAACCTAATATACTTATTCTTTATTTTTACAACATTTGTAATACTAAAAAAAACCCAATGAAATTTTATCCATTAACTTTTGACCCAATATTTAAAGAGCGCATTTGGGGAGGGACAAAATTAAAAACAGCTTTAAATAAATCTATATCTTCACAAATAACAGGCGAAAGTTGGGAGTTGTCAACAGTTCCTAACGATATTAGTATTGTAAATTTTGGTGTATTAAAAGGAAAAAATGTAAACGAATTAATTGATTTGTATCCCAATGAATTTTTAGGCTCTGAAGTAATAGAGCGTTTTGGTAAAGAATTTCCTTTGCTTTTTAAATTTATTGATGCTAAACAAGATTTATCAATCCAATTGCATCCTAATGATGAATTAGCAAAAAAAAGGCATAATTGTTCAGGAAAAACGGAGATGTGGTATGTTATACAAGCCGATAACAATGCTCGATTGATAGTTGGTTTTAAAGAAAATTCTAATGTTGAAAATTATAAAAAAAACTTAGAAAACAACACATTAGTCTCTATTTTAAATGAAGTTCAGGTAAAAGCGGGAGATGTTTTCTTTTTAGAAACAGGAACAATTCATGCAATAGGAGCAGGTATTGTTGTAGCAGAAATTCAACAAACCAGCGATGTTACTTACAGAGTTTATGATTTTGATCGAGTAGATGCAGCTGGTAATCATAGGGAATTGCATACCGAGTTAGCTTTAGATGCACTAAATTATAATACAACAGAAGCTCATGTTTCATATAAAAATATAATTAACACAAGTAATAAAGTAGTGCATTGTGATTATTTTAAGACCAATATTATCCCCATAGAAACGTCATATTGTTGGAATAAAACAAAAGATGCTTTTACTGTTTTGATGTGTACACAAGGTGTGTTTGATATTAATTTTAACGGAATAATTTATTCTTATAAAAAGGGAGATACGGTATTGATACCTGCTGTTATAGATAAAGTGAATTTAACAGGAAATGCAATTATATTAGAAATTTCTATTTAATTTATTGTTTGACAAATATATTGTGTAATTTTGCATCGAATTTAAAAATAAGAAAAAATGGCAAGCGTTAAAAACTTGAAAAAAGAAATCAATTACGTTTTAGGCGATATTGTAAACATTGTTTATGTTTGGGAAATGACTAACGGAGGAAAACCAACAGATTCTTCAGATAAATTAGTAGACGAAGTTTACCAAATATTTGACGGATTGATGTCAAAAGCTAATGTAAAAAACGTAGAAAATAAAAAAGCACATTTCAAACAAATTCGTTCAGAATACGAAGCAGCTGCTAATCAGTTTGTTGCACAGGTTAACGAATTAATTTAAAATAAGCTATAAAAAAAGTGCTTTATTTGTTTGGAAATTAAAAATACAAACATATATTTGCACTCGAAATTTGAGTTGCCAGCGTAGCTCAGTTGGCTAGAGCAGCTGATTTGTAATCAGCAGGTCGTGGGTTCGAGTCCCTCCGCCGGCTCAAATGTAAAAAAGGAAAGCGTAAGCTTTCCTTTTTTTATTTATATATAATTTGATTGTAAAAAGGCTAGGTTTCAACTACCTTACTTTGCCTTGTTTTCAGTTTTTTTTCTGTTATCAACATATGTAGACAACATTTTGCCATATTTAGATTCAGCAACATCAGAATTCATTTTTGTTTTAATACTATCTAAAAAGGCAATATTTATATCTGCGATTTCAGACATGGCTAAATAGGGTGCGATTTCTTTATCTGCATGTATATTTGCAAAATTAGCGGTATATAAATATTTTTTACGATTTAATTTTAAGGCTTCATTTCCAATACTGTCTTTAATCTTTTTGTTTTGGTAATTTTCAATTTCAATTTTCATTAAATCCATTCTTTTGTCGTTAAATTTAGATTTCATTTCAGAAAATTCTACATATAGATCATGATTTTTTGATCCAGTAATTTTTGCATCTGCAAAAAAGTATTTTAATGTAGTTTCGATTTTTATTGTACCAGGTTCAGCAAAAAATGATAAGTTGTTGTCTATAGAATTGGTTTGGCCTCTGTCTAAAAACAAATACAACATTTCGGGACTTTCAATGTTTATATGCACATCAAACTTAGAATTACCTTTAATTATAATGCTGTCTATAATTTTCAAAGTAGAGTCTTGAACTTGTTGGATGTATAATTTGCCTTGGCTTAGCCCTTCTATGTTTCCTGTTAGATGTAAGTTTTTATTAGCATCTTTATTACAAGAAACAAGGCAAAAAACAATTAGTCCTCCCAAAATACTTTTATGTGTCATTTTCATGTTAATTTATTTTTTTCAAAAATAGTCAAATATTGAGAGAATGACGTGTTTTGTATTTTTTTTATTAGCTGTATATTTAAATATATCGTATTATATAAAAAACAAAAAAAAACGCTTGATAAACAAGCGTTAAATTTATTCGAATTTATTTTTTATATAGTATTTAGCATTTAAATCATCATCCTCAATGGTGTTAAACTTCATGGGTTTTGGCTTAGGCTTACTAGCCACAGCTTTCTTCTTCCATAACTCAAAAATTTCTTTATTAAGTCTTTTTTTCATTATTTCGTTGATGTCCTTTTCAACAACACCAAATTCTTCTTTTATAACTTCATAAGGTTTTTTCTCATTTTGAGCCTTAATGATTATTTTTTCAATAGTTATGCTGTCAAGTTCTGAAATTTTTCTTATTTTCATTCTTATGAAAAGTAATTCACTTTATTTTAAGGGTTAGATATACAATATTAATAAAAAATGTGTTAATTTTTAATAAAATTTTAATTTTTAACAATTCAATAATTTCATCTGTTATAATATATACATTATTGCAAAAGTATTATATAATTGCTCTAAAAGTTATATTTATTTTATTTTTTTTGAAAAATGTGCTTTTTTATTTTCAATGTTTATACTAATTGTATCTATCTATTTCATCAAAATAAAAACTTTTTGATGTGTAAGGGCTTTTTTTTGGTTTCTTTTATTGTATAATATTCCATCTAAATGTTTTTCTTTCCAAAAAATGAAGAGTAACTATTGCTTTTTATTTTGCAGCAAGTATTTATAAATTAGACCACCAGTAATTGCACCTAAAATAGGAGCAGCCCAAAACAACCAAACTTGCGATAAAGGTTCTCCCTGAGTAAATAGCGCTTGTGACAAAGAACGTGCAGGATTAACGGATGTATTTGATATAGGTATGCTTATTAAATGTATTAACGTTAAAGCTAAACCTATTGCAATACCAGCAAATTTTCCATTTGCAACTTTATCTGTAGCTCCTATTATCACTATTAAAAAAAACATAGTTAATATGAATTCTGTTATAAATACGGATGTCATTGAATAGCCACCAGGTGAAAAAGCACCAAAACCATTTGATGCAAAAGCACCAGCTTGTGTGTTGTCAATTGCAAAATTTGTTTTTCCTATAAGAATTAAATAAAGAGATCCAGCCGCAGTTGTTGCACCGACACATTGAGCAATAATATATGGAACTAAATTTTTTGTTTCAAAACGGCCGCTTGCCCATAGCCCAAAGGAAACTGCTGGATTAAAATGCCCGCCAGAAATATGTCCTACAGCATAAGCCATAGTTAAAACAGTTAGTCCAAATGCAAATGCAACTCCTACAAACCCAATACCTAGGTTTACAACCTCACCAGCTGGTCCATTAAGTACCTTTGCTGCAAAAAGTGCACTACCACAACCGCCAAAAACCAGCCAATAGGTTCCAAAGAATTCTGCTAATAATTTTCTCATAATTTTCAAATTTTAGTTATTATTTATTTTTATATAAATCGAAGCTTAATAATTTAGATTATATAGGTTTTTTTTATTTGTGTTTATTTGCATTGCAGAATATTTCTTTTTGTTCTATGTTATGTTAACTATAAACGGCAATTAAATTAACTCCAATATGTTTTTGAAATGTTTAATTAAATGCTTTCACGAAAGCTTAAATTATTTTATTGAATTATTTTGAATTAAAAATAAAGGTTTTTAAAATTACGTTTAACTTCCAAGATTTATTTCAAAAAACATGTTAATTAATCTAGTTATTAATGCATTTAGAAAGCGTTTATATATTCGAAAATACATAAAATAAATTTAAAATAATAAAACTTGTTAAAGAGAAATAAGTTTATCGATTTAATGCTTTTTTGTCTGGTTAAAGTTAATATTCATGATTAAAACAGCCAATAGAATAAGTAAAACGCCGACCCATTGAGCAATTATTACGGTTTCATTTAAAATAAAGTAAGCCATTGATACAGAAACAGGCAATTCTAATGATGAAACGATACTGCCTAAACCTAAGCCTGTTTTAGGAAATCCTGAATTCATTAACATTGGCGGAATTATTGTGCCAAAAAGTGCTAAAACAACACCCCATTTGATAAATATATCAAAGTTAAAAGGAGTAATTTGAGTAAATAATGCAAAACCAGCTACTATTATGGCTCCGCCCATAAGCATAAATAAGCTTCTTTGTGCTGATGAAATTTCTAATGCTACTTTATTTGCTGTAAACATTGTTGTTGTAAAAGAACAAGCAGCCAACATGCCAAAGGCAATTCCTATCCAGTCTAATTTGACACTTGAATTTAAAAGATTAGTTGCTAATAAAGTTCCAATTAAAACAATAGTTACAGAAATAGTTTTTTGTGGTGAGGGTCTTTTTTTATCTAAAAACCATTCTAGTAAAACACCAATCCAAACGGTTTGCATCAGAAGAACAATGGCAATAGAAACATCAATATGTTTAACACATAAATAATAGAAAACACTAGTCATTCCTAATGATGTTCCTGCTAGTATTAATTGAAAAATATTTTTTTTTGACGCTTTAACAGCAACTTTATTTATTCTTTTTTTTTCACAAAAATTAATGATTAATATACCAAATATTCCATAAATAAATTGTGCTGAAGTTATTTCAGCAGTCGTAAATCCTTCTTGATAAGCTAATTTTACAAAAGTGGCTAACATGCCATAACTTGTAGCTCCTAACCCTACTAAAAAAACTCCTTTAATGATATTATTGTTTGACATCTTCTTGATTTTAAAAAGGCTTACAAATATAGAGTTTTAATACTAGCATTAAGTTTAAATGACATTGGGTAATCTTTTTGCGCACGTTTTCCATTTGGATACTTTTTGTGTATCGCTATTTCAGGACAAATTGTAATCAAAAAAAACCATCACAATCAAGTAATGGTTTTTTTGTTAAATTAGGAATTCCTAAGAATCGTATTTATTATTAAAAAGCATTTACAATAGACAAAAAGTCATCAGCTTTTAAAGCTGCTCCACCAATTAAACCTCCATCAACATCTTGTTTAGAAAAAATTTCTTGAGCATTATCTGGTTTTACACTTCCACCATAAAGAATTGATAGATCTTGAGCCACATCATTACCGTAAACTTTATCTATTAAATTTCTAATAAATTTGTGCATTTCTTGTGCTTCCTCAGGAGAAGCTGTTTCGCCAGTACCAATCGCCCAAACAGGTTCATATGCTAAAACTATATTTTTCCAATCTGCTTTTGATAAGTGAAATAAAGCATCACGTAATTGATTTTCAACTATATTAAAATGATTTTTATTTTGTCTGTCTTTTAGTTCTTCACCAAAACAAAAAATTATTCTCATTTCATGTTTTAAAGCGGTATCTACTTTAAGGGCTAATAAAGCATCATTTTCATAAAAATAAGCACGTCTTTCACTGTGTCCTAGTATAACTGTTTTTACGCCAATAGAAGTTAACATATGAGCCGAAATTTCTCCTGTAAAAGCACCGCCCTCTGCTTGGTGCATATTTTGTGCAGCAACAGTTATGTTTTTATCTTTGGTGTTCTCAATAGCAGTAGCTAAGTTTACAAATGTTGGCGCAATTATAATTTCGGTAGAGTTTGCTTGTTTTTTTGCAAGTATTTCTTCAATTAAAACAACTGTTTCGGCGTTGTTTTTGTGCATTTTCCAGTTTCCAGCTACAATGTGTTTTCTCATTTTATTTTAATTTACCGCAAATTTGCGGATTTTGTATGTTTTACTTGTAAATTAACTTAGTGTTTAAAAATAGTTTGATTTTTTATTTTAACGATTCTAAAATTTCAATTAACTTTTCATCATCAGCTTCAATAACTTTAAAAAGAGCTATTTTACCCGTTTGATCCACGACTAAATATCTTGGAATCCAATCTAAATTGATAGCTTTTCCAAAAACACCTTTCATTCCATCATTAGTTAAATAATGGTCGCCTTGAACATTATATTTTTCTATTCCTTTTGTCCAAGAATCATAATCTTTATCCATTGAAATAAACAAATAGGTTACTTCAGGATATTTTTCTTGTAATGCTTTTACTTTAGGCATTCCTTTGATGCAGTCGCCACACCATGAAGCCCATACATCCATAACTATTATTTTTCCTTCATGTTTTTTTAATATTTCTTGAAATGTAATCGCTGATTTGTCAACATCTTTCATTGTGTTTGACAAAGCCTGTTCATTAAATTCGGTTTGTTGTGCTTGAGTACAAGAAAACAAACTCATTGCTAATACTAAAATTGATGCTATTTTTTTCATGTTTTATGTTCTTTTATGATTTGGATTCGTATATTTATTTAAATTTTGAATAAGGCTTTTGAATAATTTTTTTCAAAGTTTTTCCGTCAAATTTATTAGCATCTATACCGTCAAATACTTTGACAGAATTTCCATTCCATAAGTAAAATATTCCAGGCGTATTTCTGTTGTTTCCTAATTCGTTCCAAAAAGGAATAATTTCAATAACTTTATATGGGTATATGGCTTCTGCTATTTTAAAAAATTCGGGAATTTTATAAACTTCTTCATTCATGAAAATGATATTTACATCAGGAAAATTTTTGTCTATTTTTTTCATTGCAGTTAACTCTTTTGCACTGTCTTGACAGTGATCACATCCAGGAGCAAAAAAGCAAAGTATTTTTTTGCCTCTATCAATGTCTGAAAAGTATTTTGAATATCCAGATTGTGTTAAATTAGGTTCATCTATCGTTTCATTTACTTTTTCAATAGTTTCTTTATTACTTTTTAGTATAAAAGATTCAATGGTTTTAATTATAGTATCTTTTTCAGTTGGGATACTTGTTTTGTTTATTTCTGACACATTTATTTCAACTGTAGATTCTATTGGTCGAATTGGTGCCACCATAAATAAACCTAAAATTGCGGCTAATGTAACGGTTGATAAAAACCAAGCTTTATTTTTATTTGTTTCTTTTGAGTTTAATTTATAAAACCAAATTAGCACTACTACAGCAACAATATTTTTTATGATTGCCTCAATTGGTGTCATGGGTAATAAGCTCCCAAAACAACCACAATTGCCAGAATTGCCGCCGTTTTTTAAGGTTTCATACATTAAATGTGTTGTGAAGATCAATAATAATAAAATAGACGTTGGTGTAATTATTTTTCTGACTTTAACGGGTAATAAAAATAAAATACCAAGTGCAAGTTCAATTCCAATTAAAAATCTTGAAAAATAAGGTGCAAAGTTTGCCGAAAATCCTAAGGGATATAGTTGTTTAACTTCAAAAGTTGAAATAGCAAAATATGGCGACGGGTATAACTTTGCAACTGCTGACACTATAAAAAGTGCCGAAATAACAATTCTAATTATCCAAGAGATAGCATTTTTTGTCATAATTTTAATTTTGAATAGTAAAATTAGGTGTTCTAATTTTAAAATTTGTTAATAGTTTGTTATTCTGTATTTATAGAGTGTTTTTGTCCATCAAAATTAAAGCAAACACAGCATAATTAATCATGTCTTGATAATTGGCATCTATACCTTCTGAAACTATTGTTTTGCCTTTATTGTCTTCTATTTGTTTTACTCTTAATAATTTTTGAAGGATTAAGTCAGTTAAACTGTTAACGCGCATTTCTCTCCAGGCTTCGCCATAATCATGATTTTTGTTTTCCATCAATTCTTTTGTCAACGCTATTTTTTGGTTGTAAAGCTTAATGCCTTCGTCAAAATTTAAGTCAGGTTGTTCTGCAACACCTTTATCCATTTGTATTAAAGCCATAATACAATAATTTATAATACCTATAAATTCAGATGCTTCGTCTTCATCTATTTTTCGAACTACATTTTCTTGTAAGCTTCTAATTCTTTGTGCTTTTATATAAATTTGATCTGTTAAAGAGGGCAGGCGCAAAATTCTCCATGCACAACCGTAATCTTTCATTTTTTTGGCAAATAATTGACTGCAAATAGCTATAATTGAATCGTATTGTTGTGAGGTATTATTCATTAGAATTGTATCTTTGTATATAAATATCAAAAATAGATAATATTATTTGATTTTAGAAGTATAAAAGTAGTCAAATGAAAATTAATTGTAAAGGCCAACTTATTGATTTGTCACAACCCAAAGTTATGGGCATTTTGAATATTACGCCAAATTCTTTTTATGATGGTGGAAAGTTTAGCGATGAAAATTTGATTGTAAATCAGGTCGGAAAAATGCTTAACCAAGGCGCTACATTTATTGACATTGGAGCTTATTCAAGCAAGCCAAATGCTGCATTTGTTTCGGTTGATGAAGAGCTTAATCGTTTACTTCCAGTCATTAACTTATTGATTAAAAAATTTCCTTCTATTTTACTTTCAGTAGACACTTTTAGAAGTGAAGTTGCCAAAATAGCTGTTGATAGCGGTGTTGCAATGGTGAATGATATTTCGGCAGGAATTTTGGATGAGAAAATGATGGAAACAGTTGCGCTGTTAAATGTTCCATACATTATGATGCACATGCGTGGTAATGCTCAAACGATGCAAAGTTTAACGCATTATGAAGATGTTATTCAAGAAATGATTTTTTATTTTTCGCAACAAATTCATTTGGCTCGAAGTTTTGGAATAAATGATCTACTTATTGATGCTGGTTTTGGATTTGCAAAAACAACCGAACAAAATTATGAGGTATTGCAAAAATTAGAATTATTTTCGATGCTAGAATTGCCTTTATTGACGGGTATGTCTAGAAAATCTATGATTTATAAAACATTGAACATTTCTGTAAATGAAGCTCTAAATGGCACAACAGTTTTAAACACAATTGCCTTGCAAAAAGGCGCAAAAATACTTCGTGTACATGATGTTAAAGAAGCTTTTGAGTGTGTTACATTATTTAATAAAATGAACAGTTAAATTGAAGTACTTGATTTATATAATTTGCGTTTTGTTTCTTTTTTCATGTAAAAAAGACGCTATTGAGTTGCCTAAATCTAACAAAACTATTTTAGGCGATATTGAAAACCATTCAGACATTAATTTTTTTTTTAATCTAAATAAAAAAGATACTATTCTTAGCTTCAACAATCACAATACAATTAAACCTATTAATTTAGTTTGTACTATAGATAAGCGACTGTCTTTGCGATTGGTGATGCCAGAAGTGATCAATTTATTAGAGAAAAAGAAAAACCATACTGGCAAAAAAACTGAATCTATTTATGTGTATTCGTATGCTGATTCCATTACTAATAAATTATCTTTTTACCCTTTTAGTTCAATTAGGTATAAATTTGATGCTGAATTTTCAAAATTTTATATCATAGAGCACAGCAATTTATATATGAATTTTCAAAATTTTAGCATAAATTTCAACAAAAAAAATCAAATTACGGTTGATGGAAATTACATCGATCGAGCAGAATTAATTGATTTTTTAAAAGATTTCATACCATTTGTAAGTCAAGAAAAAACTGCGCTGTTGCATTTAAATTTTGAAAAAAGTTTGTCTTTCGAACAATACATCCAAAACAAGATTTTTTTGCATGAAATTTTAAGTGATAAAGTTGTTTTTTCTCCTGTCGAATTTATTTACGATGCTAAAAAACTTCCAGATTGTGGCTGTAAACTTTAGTTGGTAAAACAGGATGTTTGCTTAACTCTAATTGGCAACTTCACTAATGAATTTAATTCGCATTAAACGCAACTCTTCAGTGTCATATTCGCCGTCAAATACTTTTAGCGCAGCATCAATTTTATCAGATTCAGACTCCATAAAATAATCATGAATTTCTTCTTGTTGGTCATCATCCAATAAGTCATCAACCCAGTATTTTATATTTAATTTAGTACCAGAATAAACTATTTGTTCCATTTCTTTTAACAAATCATCCATTGATAATCCTTTGGCTTTAGAGATGTCATCTAATGCTAATTTTCGGTCAACATTTTGAATAATATACATTTTTAAACCTGAATTAGCCCCTGTAGATTTAACAACTAAATCATCGGGTCGGGTAATGTCATTTTCACTTACATATTGATTTATCAATTCGACAAAAGGTTTTCCATATTTTTTTGCCTTTCCTTCTCCAACACCATGAATATTGCTTAATTCTTCAATTGAAATAGGATATTTAAGCGACATGTCTTCTAGGGAAGGGTCCTGAAAAACAACAAATGGAGGAACACTTAATTTTTTTGCTTCTTTTTTTCGAAGATCTTTTAGCATAGACATCAAAATTTCATCGGCAATACCTGTTGATTTTGAAGCAGTTACAATAGCGTCATCAACAGTTTCATTGTATTCATGATCTTCAGACATCATAAAAGATATAGGGTTTTTAAGATAAGACTCTCCTTTTGCTGTTGTTTTAATAACACCATAGCTTTCGATGTCTTTTCCTAATAATCCAGCAACCAAAACCTGGCGTAATAATGCCATCCAATATTTTTCGTCAAATTTCTTACCGTTACCAAAATAGGGTTGAGTGTCAATTTTTTGAGCTTTTAAAACAGCATTTGTTCTCCCTGTTAAGGTAAAAAGTATTTCTTTGGATTTAAATATTTCTTTAGTGTTTTTTACGGTATTCAGTAAAATGCAAACCTGATCTTTGGCTTCGGTTTTTTTCTTTGGATTTCGAATATTATCATCCATGTCAGCACCATCACCTGTTATGTCGTCAAATTCTTCTCCAAAATAATGCAATAAAAATTTACGTCTGCTTATTGATGTTTCTGCATAGGCAACAACTTCTTGTAATAAAGCAGACCCAACTTCTTGTTCGGCTATGGGTTTGCCCGACATAAACTTTTCTAACTTTTCTATATCTTTATACGAATTATAGGCTAAACAATGACCTTCGCCACCGTCACGACCCGCACGCCCGGTTTCTTGATAATAACTTTCTAAAGATTTTGGTATATCATGATGAATTACAAATCGTACATCTGGTTTGTCAATTCCCATTCCAAAAGCAATAGTTGCTACAACAACATCTACATCTTCCATCAAAAACATATCTTGGTGTTTTGCTCGTGTTTTTGCATCTAGACCCGCATGATAAGGAACTGTGCTTATGCCGTTTACTTGTAATACATTTGCTATTTCTTCTACTTTTTTTCGACTTAAACAATATATCACGCCCGATTTTCCTTTATTTTGTTTTATAAAGCGAATGATGTCAGATTCAACATTTTTTGTCTTAGTTCGTATTTCATAATAGAGATTTGGTCTATTAAATGAAGCTTTAAAAGTATTGGCATTTGACATTTCTAAGTTTTTTAAAATGTCTTCTTGTACTTTAGGTGTTGCAGTAGCGGGTAATCCTATAATAGGAATATCGCCCAAAAGTTTTATTATATTTTTTAAATTTCTATACTCGGGTCTAAAATCATGGCCCCATTCAGATATACAATGCGCTTCGTCAATTGCAACAAATGAAACAGGCACTTCGTTAAAAAATTTGATATAATCTTCCTTAGCCAAGGATTCAGGTGCTACGTAAAGTAATTTGGTTATACCTGATCTAATATCTGATTTAACTTGATTTATTTCGGTTTTATTTAATGACGAATTTAATACATGGGCAATTCCATATTCAGAACTGATACTTCTCATCGAATCTACTTGATTTTTCATCAAGGCTATTAATGGGGAAACTACAATTGCTGTTCCTTCTAAAACCAAAGCAGGTAATTGATAGCAGAGTGATTTACCTCCGCCTGTTGGCATAATTACAAAAGTGTTATTACCTGTTATGATACTTTTCACAACACCTTCTTGCAGTCCTTTAAATTGGTTAAAACCAAAATATTTTTTCAGTTCCTTATGTAAATCGATTTCGCTTGATTTCATTATTTTACGCTCATTTCATTTTTTAAAGTAAATTATATTTTAATAATACACTTTAAGATGAATTTATCTTAATTTAAATATGTATTAATATGATTTTACCTAAATTTGCATCTATAAATATACAACTTTCTTTAAAAAATTAATAAAAATTAATAAAATAATTTTGAAAAAAACTGAATCGATTCTGTTAAATGCAAAAAACACATTAATCTCTGAAAGTCAGAGCATTGCAAATTTGGTGAATTATTTAACAACTGATTTTTCAAAAAGTGTTGAAAAAATATATGCTTGTAAAGGTAGGGTTGTAATTACCGGAATAGGCAAAAGTGCTATTATTGCTCAAAAGATAGTAGCCACCCTAAACTCAACCGGAACACCTTCTATGTTTTTACATGCTTCTGAAGCTGTTCATGGTGATTTAGGAATGGTTTTAAAAGAAGATATTGTTTTATGCATATCTAAAAGTGGCAATAGTCCAGAAATAAAAGTATTAGTTCCTTTGTTAAAACGTTTTGGCAATACATTAATTGGTATGACCGCCGATTTAAACTCATTTTTAGGTAAAGAATCTCATCATGTTTTGCATGCATTTATAGAAGCTGAAGCATGCCCTAATAATTTAGCACCCACAAATTCTACAACGGCACAATTGGTATTAGGAGATGCTTTAGCTGTTTGTTTAATGGAATTGCGTAATTTTAAAAGTGAAGATTTTGCTGTGTACCACCCTGGCGGTGCTTTAGGAAAAAAATTATTATTACGTGTAAAAGACATGTTGGACATAACGCATACCCCGCAAGTGCATCCTGATGCTAGTATAAAAAAAGTCATTATGGAAATATCTGAAAAACGTTTAGGTGTAACTGCTGTAATTGATGATCATAAAGTAATAGGAATAATTACTGATGGTGATATTAGAAGAATGTTAAATAAAACAGATAATTTTTCAGGCTTAACCGCTAAAGACATTATGACTATAAATCCAAAAAACATTTCTTCATCACTTTTAGTTAGTGAGGCTTTAAACGTTTTGGAAAATAATTCAATTACACAATTAGTCGTTATTGATCAAGAAAAATATAAAGGAATTATTCATTTGCACGATATTCTTAAACAAGGTATAGTATAATGGCTCAAAAGAAAATTGGAGAAATGTCTTTTTTAGATCATCTCGAAGAATTACGCTGGTTATTAATAAGAAGTGCAATTGCTATTTTAATTTTAGCATTAGCGTCTTATTTTTTTATAGATTACATATATAGTGATGTTTTATTTGGGCCAAAAAACCCAGAATTTATTACCTATCAATTTTTCTGTGATATTTCAAATTATTTTGGCTTTCAAAATTCAGGAATTTGTAACGCCGAAATGCCTTTTATCATTCAAAATACAGAGATGGGTGGTCAAGTGTCCTTTATGATTTGGACCTGTATCACAGTTGGGTTTATTATGGGTTTTCCAATAATTTTATGGGAAATTTGGAAATTTATTAGCCCAGCTCTTTACGATAAAGAAAAAAAACATGCTGTTCTTTTTATTTTTGTTTCTTCTGTTTTGTTTTTTGTAGGTGTTCTTTTTGGATATTTTATCATAACACCATTGTCAGTTTATTTTTTCGGTTCTTTTTCTGCAAGTCCGGAAATTGTAAACGAATTTAATTTAGAATCCTATACAGGAATGATAAAAACATCGGTTTTAGCATGCGGGTTAATTTTTGAATTACCTATTCTAATCTACTTTTTAACCAAATTAGGATTAGTAACTCCAATTATATTGAGAAAATACAGAAAATATACCTTAATAATAGTATTAATACTTTCTGCAATTATAACACCACCCGATATTATTAGTCAAATTATTGTTGCAATACCTATAATGATATTGTACGAAATTAGTATAATAATGAGTGCGGTTGTATTAAAAAATCAACTTAAAAATGCTTAATTATGGTAAATGTAGTTCAAGAATTTAATGATTATCGTTCAAAAATGAATGAAAAGTTATTAGCAGATAATAATAAAATTGTAAAGCGAATTTTTAATTTGGACACTAATGCATATGCAGAAGGTGCTTTAGATGTTAAAACAAAAGAGCTTTTAGGATTAGTTGCTTCAACTGTTTTGCGTTGTGATGATTGCATAAAATATCATTTAGAAACGGCATTTAAAAATGGCATCACTAAAGAGGAAATGATGGAGTCAATGGGCATTGCTACTCTAGTTGGTGGAACAATTGTAATTCCACATTTAAGAAGAGCTTATGAGTTTTGGGAAGCGCTAGAAATGAGTAAAGATTTATAATTTTGATTTGTTGAGCTAAGAAATAAAGTATTGTTAATTAGCTTACCTGTTAAATAGATTCTTCGTTTATTTGTTACATAAAATACAGCAACTTTGTAACTGAGATACTCAGTAATTATAAGAAATATGAAATTAAGAGCAGAAAATTTAGTTAAAACCTATAAAAAAAGAAGTGTCGTAAATGGTATTTCTGTTGAAGTTAATCAAGGAGAAATTGTCGGCCTTTTAGGACCAAATGGCGCAGGAAAAACAACTTCGTTTTATATGATAGTAGGTTTAGTAAAACCTAATAGTGGAAATATTTTTCTGGATGATATAAATATTACAAATTATCCTATGTATAAACGCGCCCAAAATGGTATTGGGTATTTGGCACAAGAAGCATCTGTTTTTAGAAAATTAAGTATTGAAGATAATATTTTAAGTGTTTTGCAATTAACCAATCAAACTAAAGAAGCTCAAGTAGCCAAAATGGAAGAATTAATTGCCGAATTTTCTTTAGAACACATCAGAACAAATAGAGGTGATCTTCTCTCTGGAGGTGAGCGTAGAAGAACCGAAATTGCACGATGTTTAGCAACAGATCCAAAATTTATTTTGCTTGACGAACCCTTTGCTGGTGTTGATCCTGTTGCCGTAGAAGATATTCAGCGAATTGTTGCTCAGTTAAAAAACAAAAATATTGGCATTTTAATTACGGATCATAATGTTCAAGAAACACTAGCAATTACTGATAAAACTTACTTGATGTTTGAAGGTGGTATTTTAAAAGCGGGTAGGCCCGAAGAATTAGTAGAAGATGAAATGGTAAGACGAGTATATCTGGGTCAAAATTTTGAGTTGCGTAAGAAAAAATTAGAGTTTTAGTTTTGTAACAATGTGATTTAATGCAACATTCGTCATAAATCAAATTTATTTGATATAAAAAATCCCGAATTGAATCGGGATTTTTTTTATTTTTGATTTAATCTTGAAAGTTTTTCTTTCCAAATTTTTAACTCATCTTTATGCCTCTCTATACTTTTATGCACTTCTTTGATGAATGGATTTTCACCTTTTTTACTTGAAGTAATGAATTGAATATTGTTTTCCAATTGTAAAATTTCACTTGTTACTTCGTCAATTTTTTTACGTAAAAAGAACGCTTCTTTTTCTAAAGCCCTGTTGTCTTGGTTTTCTGATAATTGATCTAAACGATTATCAAATTTCATTAATTCTGTATCTTTTTTAGATAAGCTTAGTTTTTCAAAAAGGCCATCTAAAATTTTATTGAACTTGCCTTCAACATGTCTTTTGTTAAAGGGTACTCTTCCAAAAGACTTCCAGGTTTCTATATTTGATTTTATAGCGTTTAAGTCCGTTTTATGGTCGCCAACTAATTCAAAATCTTTAAAGGTTTCTAAATAGTTTTTTTTGTTTTCATAAGCTTCAATTTCTTCTTTGTTTTCTTCGTTTTGAATTTTATGAAGTCTGTCAAAATAAGCATTACATTCAGTTTTAAAATCTTTCCAGACAGAATCAGAATATTTTCTTGGTACATGTCCAATTTTTTTCCATTCATCTTGAATTTGCTTCATTATTGGAGTAGTAACTTTAAAATCTTCACTATCTTTTAATGATTTTGCCTTTTCAACCAAAGCTAATTTTTTGTCTAAATTATCTTGTTGTTCATGTTTTATTAATTTAAAATATGAATTTTTGTTGATATTAAATTTTCGTACAGAGGTTTTAAATTTTGACCAAGTTTCTTCATTTACATCTGCAGGAACTTTACCAGCTTTAAAAAACGATTCGCGTAAAGCTTCCATTTTTTTCATCAAGTTTGGCCAATTTTGATTTTTATTATCTTGATCGATGCTTAGGACATCAATTTGGTCAATAATATCATTTTTAGTAACTAAATTTTCTAGTTCACGCTCATGAGCATTAGCATTCAAAGCTTCACGCTTATCATGCATTTGTTTTGTTATCTCGCTAAATTCGTTCCAAATTGCATCTCTATGTTCTCTGTCAACGGGGCCTAATTCCTCTTTCCAAACCCGATGTAACAATTGAAGCTCTCTAAAAGCTTTCATGGTATCTGGTTCAGCTAATAAATCTTTTGCTCGAACAATAAGTTGTTGTTTTTGTTCTAAATTATTTTTAAAATCCTGATCACGTGCTTCTTTGTCTAAATGAATTAAATCATAAAAACGTTCTACATGAAAATGATAATTATTCCAAAGTATGTTGTATTTATCTTTAGGTATTGATCCTGCATTATTCCATCGTTCTTTGATATCATTCATTTTTTTGAACATATCGCCAATGCTTGCGTCTGTTGAATCAATTAGATTTTTTAAATCATCAATAATAACATTTCTAACTTCAAAATTATTTTTTAAATTACTTTGTAACTGGTTAAAGTGGTTGCTTTTTTTAGTTCGATATGTATCAAATACATCGTCAAATTTGGTTTTTATTGAAGATTGAAACTGAAAACCATCTGTGTTCCCATCATTTTGTTCACTATATTCTTCACGTTTTTCATCTAAGATATCGTGAAAATGAGTCATAAACGATTTTTTTATTTCTTCAACATGATCTTTTATAGCCATTACTTTTTCATTAGAAACTAGTTTTTCTAATTCATCTGTAAGAGCTTCCATTGTCATGGAGTCATATTCTAATAAAGGAATTTGATGTCTTTCTTTTATTGATTCGTCTTCGCTTTCTTCTGCGTTAGAGTTTTCAATAGCTTCAATTACAGCATTAGATGTGTTTTTTTCAGACGCAATTTCTTCAATTGAGTCGTTATTTTTGTCTGTTGATATTGTGGTTTCTTCTGTTTTTTCAATAGTTGTGGTATTTTCAACTGTTGTATTTGCAATTTCTTCTTCACCTTCTCCAGTTGCATTTTGCAAGTTTTCCTTCTTTTCTTCTAACATGATTCATGTATAAGTTACTAATAGGCTTCGAAGATACTAACTGATTTTGAAATTTCAAAAGAAATCTATTAAATGATTTGATATAGTTTGTTTAATAGAATATTAGAAAACGAATGTTAGAGTGCTTTATTGAATTATTTATTCCAAATTTGCCATGATTTTTCTGCTTGAAAAACAAGCATATCTAGTCCGTTTTTAACTTGAGCTCCATTAGCTTTTGCTTGTTTCATAAAGAGGGTCTCTTCGGGATTGTAAACTAGATCAAATGCTATGTGCTTATTAGTAAATAAATTATAATTTAAATTAGGTGCTTCATCCACATTTGGAAAAGTCCCTAATGGCGTAGTATTAATTATTATTGTATATTCTTCAAATAAAGAAGTGTCGATTTCAGCATAGGATATCTGAAATTCATCAGCATTTCGGGATACAAAATCATATTCTATATTTAATTTTTTAAGTGCATATGCAACTCCTTTGCTAGCGCCTCCGCTTCCTAAAATTAGAGCTTTTTTGTGATGAGATAAAAGCATTGGTTTTAAAGATTTTTTAAAACCATAATAATCAGTATTGTAGCCTTTTAATTTCTTTTTTTTAGAAATCACTACAGTATTAACAGAGCCTATTTTTTTTGCATTTTTTGATAAAGAATTTAAAAAAGGAATAATGGCTTCTTTATACGGAATTGTCACATTTAGCCCTTTGATTCCTTTTGAAACTTTAATTATTTCTTTAAAATGATTGATGTCAGGAATATCAAAATTTTCGTATTGGCAATTTTCAAAATGTAATGTTTTAAACTTGTCTGTAAAGTATTTTTTAGAAAAAGAATAGCTTATATTCTTTCCTACTAAGCCATATTTTTTTTGTTTTTGTGTGTTTTTTTTCAAAATAAACGGCTATTTCTTTTTAAATAATTTAATAATTAAAGGCAGTATAGATAGTATAATTATAGCTAAAACGACCTTTTCAAAATTATGTTTAACCCATGAAATTTGTCCTAAAAAGTATCCTAAAAACGTTATAGATGTAACCCATAAAGTTGCTCCAATGATGCAATTTATAATATAATTTTTATATTTCATGCTTCCAGCTCCAGCAACAAAAGGAGCTATGGTTCTGATAATAGGCATAAATCGTGCTAAAATTATAGCTTTTACACCATTTTTTTCAAAAAAAAGTTCCGTTTGAACTATATATTCTTTTTTTAGAAATAATATTCGTTGCTTTTCTTTGATGTAAGATCCAAATTTTTTACCAATAAAATAATTTAAATTGTCGCCTAAAAGTGCTGCTGTTATTAATAAGGGTATTACGATAGCAATGTTTAATTGACCTGTAGTTGCAGCAATAACACCAATGGCAAAAAGCATAGAATCTCCCGGTAAAAGAGGCATAATCACAAATCCAGTTTCAACAAAAACTACTAAAAATAAAATAACATATATTAAGGTGTCATATGTAACAATGAGGTCTTGAATAACTGTTAACGGATCTTTTAAAAAATTTAAAAGAAAATCTATAATAAACATATTCAGTTATTTTTTAAATTTAATAATCAAATTTTGAATTGATTTTTTATTCCATACAGCTGGAAAATTTGCTTCTAATATGGTTTTATAATCATAATTATTTTGTAACGCATTAACTAAATGAAATTTACCTTTTTTAGTTTCTTTTAATGTGTAATATAATCCTGCTAGCCTATATTCAATTTCGGCATTATTAGGGTGGTTTGCTTCTCCTTGAAATAGTGCTTCTACAGCAATTTCTAAATCACCTACATGTTGTAAAGAATCTGCCCAATATATATAGGTGTCTATTTCTGAGTCTCCTAATTCAAAAGCTTTACGATATCCATATTCTGCTTCTTCATATAATTTTAAAGCTCTGTTTATAGATGCAAAACGTTTCCAATATAATTTATTGTCACCTTCAATTCCAATAGCTTTATTTACGTAGTATAAAGCTTTTTTATGGTCTAATTGTCTTATGTAAAAATCAGTTATGGCAATCCAAGCCTTGTCTAATAATGGATCTTCGTGGACTGTTTTGGAATAAAATTTTATGGCTTCTTTTTTATTACCTAATTTTTCATAACATTTTGCAATTCTCAATAAAACAAAAGATGTAACATCATCTAATTCCATTGTAATTTTAAAACAATCAATGGCTTCTTGATATTTTTTTAATTTTTCAAGAGATTTTGCCTTTTCTAGATATGCCCCTAAGAAGGAATCGTCGATAAGTGTTGCATAATCAAATGCCCAAACCGCTTTTTCATAGTTTTTTAAGGTGTAATATTGACGCCCTAATTGATGCCAGGCAACATCGCTATAAGGGTTTTTATTAATAAATCCATCAAGATATTCGATAGCTTCAGTGTTTTGATCCAAAAAATCAAAACAATAAACTACATTGTATAAAGATGAATAATCTTCGGTGTCTTCATTTAAACATTTTATGAAATTTTCTTTTGCCATTTCTAAGTTGTCCATAAATAGATATTCCATACCTATCATAGAGTATACATCAGCAAAATCATCGGTGTATTTTAAAGCAGTTTTAAGAGATTCAATTGCTTTTTCGTGTTCATCTTTTTTAGAAAAAATATTAGCTTTTTGAATATAGATTTCTTCGTTTGTTGGTTCAATAGCGTACAATTCGTTTAATAATTTGTCTGCTAGGTCTACTTTATCATCAAAAATAAGAAGCTCTACCTGAACTAATTTTAATCCTGTAGATTTAGGATGTTGTTCTAGTGCTAATTTTAATGCTTTTTTGGCAAGATTTAGCCTTCCAGAATCCATATAATGAAGAATAATGTCCTCAAACTCTTCCGAATCAAAGAATAAAACCTTGTTGGTTTTAAGCATTGATTCAAATTTAAACAAGGATAAGTCATTATTGTTTTCTTCTTCGTGACTTAAATTCATAAGTGTTTTGTTTTTGAAATTTTATCCTAATTAAAATTAACTAAATTTATGGATTATATAATATTTAAAATTATTTTTTTTAAACAATTTAATTAACAATCAGAAAGGATAATTAACTAATAATGAAGCTTTAAAGGTTTTTAAAATTATAAATTTTCTAATAAAGCTTATTTTGTTGCATCAATTTCATTAAGAACTTCAAGAATAATGCCACAACCTATGGCTATTTCTTCATTTGATATAGTTAATGGTGGTGTAATGCGTATAGCAGTGCCTTCAAAGAGCAACCAGAATAAAATCAATCCTTTTTCTTGGCAGTTAAGGATTACTTTGTCTGTTATTTCAGGACTTTTTGTCATAGCGGCTAACATTAAGCCAGTTCCACGAATTTCAGTTATTAGGGGGTGAACTAATAATTTTCTAAATAACTGCTCTTTTTCTAATGCTTGTTGCATTAAATTAGTTTGGGTCAATTCTTGTAAAGTTGCCAAGCAAGCAGCAGCAATTACAGGATGACCTCCAAAAGTGGTGATATGACCTAGTTTTGGGTTATGGCTTAATAAGTCCATCATTTTTTCAGAAGCAGTAAAAGCACCTACTGGCATTCCACTTCCCATTCCTTTTCCCATTACAACTACATCGGGTACGATGTCGTAATTTTGAAAACCAAATAATTTTCCAGTACGACCAAAACCGGGTTGTATTTCGTCTAAAATTAAAAGTGCTCCTACTGCATCACAACGTTGGCGTACTTTTTTAAGAAAATTATTTTTTGGCTGAATAAAGCCTGCACCACCTTGAATGGTTTCTAATAATATAGCGGCTGTTTTGCTGGTTATTTTATCTAAATCAGCTTCATTATTGAATGTTATAAAATCTACATCAGGAATTAAAGGTCTAAAAATTTGCTTACGTTCTTCAAATCCCATAACGCTTAAGCTTCCCATAGTATTTCCATGATAAGCATTGTGACACGATATTAATTGACTGCGACCTGTAACTCTTCGTGCTAATTTTAAGGCTCCTTCGATAGCCTCAGTGCCAGAATTAACTAAATATGTTTTGGTTAGTGGATGGGGTAAGTTTTGCGCTAGTAGTTTACAAAATTCTACTGCTGGAGATTGAGCATATTCGCCATAAACCATAACGTGCGAATATTTATCCAATTGATTTTTTATGGCATCATTAACCCTTTTGTTTTGATGCCCTAAGGTGCATGCTGAAACTCCAGCAACAAAATCAAGGTATTTTTTTTCATTACGATCATAAATATAAGATCCCAAGGCATAAGAAATTTCTATAGCTAGGGGATGTGGGGTTGTTTGAGCTTGATAGGTAAAAAAATCGTTTAGCACTTCTTATAATTTTTTAGTAACAAAATATTCGTTAATCTTTGTTAGGGTCATATTCTAAAGTCTCTTTTAGTATGCCCATAGGGGTATTTTCAATTAATTCTTTAGCTTTAGTTTCTTGTTTAATGGTATCATCTAAATCCAATTCTTCTTGTGGAAAAATAGCTTCTTTATTTTTTATTTCTTCATCACCTCTCCACAAAAAGCCACGTAATCTTCGGGCATTTTCTGGAAATTCTTCTTCCGGATAAAGTTTTCCGTCTGTTTTGGTGTAAAATGTAAGGGTTTGTATTTTATTGTTTTCCAATTCTAAATGAATACTGCTGCAAACACTTTTATTTATACCAACTAAAAGATCATTTTCATTATACATATATGAAACGGCTTCGCAATTTTTTTTAATATCTACCTCATATAATTTATTATCTTTAAATTTTCCATATAGATTTAAGCCTTTAACTTGATTAAATCCATTTTTGCTCAGCGTATCTTTTTGAATTAAAAAAGCATTATTTAAAACTTTAAGCGAATCTGCTTTCTCAGTTTTATTGTTCCCAATAATGTGCATTAGATCTCCTGTCATTTGACTGTTATTTGTCCATAAAACAGGTTTTCCTATAAGTTTTGTTAAGGCGTTTTTATTACTTGAATGTAGCGAATCGCATTTACCACTTCTTTGTGAATTATAGAACCGAACATTATTATATGCTCTTATAATTCTATTTTCAGGTGTGCCTGTAACCAAAATTCGTTTTCCATGTGTATACATGGAGTCGTTTTCAATTTTTGTAATGACTAACGCTTTTTTTGTAATAAACATGGAATCATTTTTAGTTTCAGTATTTCTGTACACCTCTGCATAATGCCCTTTAGCTACTATGTTATTCACTGTGTCAGTGATTTTAACATTGTTAATTAATTTAGAAAAATTTTTCTTTCGATCATAGTAAATATCATCGCCCTCGATTTTTTTACTGTCGTATAAAATGTATGAGTTTTTCTTTAACTTACCTATGTCATTGGTGGTGTCATAAAAACCGTTTTCGGTATAAATATAATCTGATTTACTGGTAATTGTAGAAGGACCAAAAACATATGCATGACCCGAATTATCATAAAAATCTAAATGATTAGTTTTGATTGTGCTGCGGGGATTTACAACCGTAACCGATGTTGTAAAAGAATATTTTTTTTCGTTTAATAAAAATTTTCCGGACTTGCTTTTTAAGGTGTTGTCTTTATTGGTAATAGTTCCATAGCTGTTGTAAAATGCTTGTTGTGATTTTCGATCAAAAAACAAGGTATCTGTAACCAGATTAGAATTTGGTGAACGCAAATTAACGTTGCCTGTTGCATATGCAATTTCTTTGTTACCATTGTATTCTGCATATGTACTATTCATAACAATAGTATCACCCTGAACCAGCTGAACGTTTCCAAAAGCTTTTACATAGTTTTCTTCTGTGAAATGATAAGCTTTGTTGCATTTTATTTTTACCCCATTATGAAGAACATTTACGTTTCCCGAATATACTATAGCCCCTGGTATCTCATTTTCATTTTGATCTATAAAATCAGAATATTCAATGATTATTTTTCCAGAATTTTCATTTTTATCCTGTGCAAAAAGAAATGCATTTGACATCAAAAAAAATAAAATAAAGTATGTGTGTTTTTTCACTGGTGATAATTTTGAGTCAAATTTAGTTAAAAAGTATAAAATCTGTTTTCAATTAAGATTTTTTTATAAGATGAGCTCTGTTTAAAAACAAATTTCACGAATTTGCACAGGTTATTTTGTACTTGTTCGTGAAATTTTTATAAACGATATCCAATTCAAAAATTTAGTTATACTAATAAATTCTTACTTAGTTAGTAATAGTTTGAGTTCTATCTGGTCCAACTGAAATTACTTTAATAGGCACTTCAAGTTCGTTTTCAATAAATGTTATGTAATTTTTTAATTCAATTGGCAACTCATTATAGGCAGTCATTTTTGTTAAATCTGCTTGCCATCCTTTCATTTCGGTATAAACAGGCTCTACATTTTCAGGCTCTATGTTGTAAGGTAAATGTTTGATGTTTTGTCCTTTATATGTATAAGAAGTACATATTTTTAAAGTATCAAAACCTGATAACACATCTCCTTTCATCATATATAACTCTGTAACGCCATTTACTTGTACAGCATATTTTAGCGCAACTAAATCTAACCATCCGCATCTTCTAGCTCTACCGGTTACAGATCCAAATTCGTTTCCAATTCGTGCCATATTGGCTCCTACTTCATCAAATAGTTCAGTTGGAAAAGGACCACTTCCAACGCGAGTAGTGTAAGCTTTAAAAATTCCATACACTTCTTTCACTCTGTTTGGAGCTATACCTAATCCGGTACAAGCACCTGCAGCTGTTGTATTAGATGATGTTACAAATGGATATGTTCCAAAATCAACATCTAATAATGAGCCTTGTGCGCCTTCTGCTAAAATAGATTTACCTTCTTTTAGTGATTTGTTTAAATACTCTTCAGAATCAATAAAAGTTAATTTTTTTAGTTGTTCAATAGATGTGAAAAATTCATCTTCCATTTCTTGAAGATTATATTGTAAATCAATATCATAGAACGCTATCATTGATTCATGCTTGTCTGCTAAAGCTCTGTAACGTAATTTAAAATCTTTTAATTCGATGTCACCTACGCGAATACCGTTTCTGCCAGTTTTGTCCATATAAGTTGGTCCAATTCCTTTTAAAGTGGAGCCAATTTTTGCCTTTCCTTTTGATGCTTCAGATGCAGCATCTAGTAAACGATGCGTTGGTAAAATTAGATGTGCTTTTCTAGAAATGAATAATTTAGAAGCTACGTCTAAATTAAATTTTTCCAATCCTTCGATTTCTTTTTGAAAAACAACAGGGTCTATAACTACTCCGTTACCAATTATATTTATCGATTTTTTATGAAAAATGCCTGACGGTATTGTTCTTAAAACATGTTTTATTCCATCAAATTCAAGTGTGTGTCCCGCATTTGGGCCACCTTGAAAACGAGCAATGATATCATATTTTGAAGTAAGAACATCAACAATTTTTCCTTTTCCTTCGTCGCCCCATTGTAATCCTAATAATAAATCTACGGTCATTTTTGTATGTTAATTTTTGTTGAATCGCAGCATGCTACGAATGTACTATTGTTTTTTTGTTGCGTAAAAATATAGGGAGTGTGTTTTAATGTCAATTCCAAATATTTCTTCCATACTTTGTTTAATTTGTTGAATTCTTGGGTCACAAAATTCTATAACCTCTCCCGAATCTGTCATGATGATATGATCGTGTTGTTTGTCAAAATAAGACTTTTCGTAGTGAGCTTGATTTTGACCAAATTGGTGGCGACGTACCAAACCAGATTCTAGTAATAATTCTATAGTGTTGTAAAGTGTTGCTCGACTTACACGGTAGTTTTTATTTTTCATTTTGATGTATAAAGATTCAATATCAAAATGTTCTTTAGAATCATATATTTCTTGTAAAATAGCATAGCGTTCAGGAGTTTTGCGATGTGCTTTATCTTCTAAATACTTCGTAAAAACGTTTTTTACAACTTCTTGATTTGTGTTTTTTTCCATTTGGTTAACCATCAGATAAATGCAAAGATACTTTTATTTTTTCTATTTTTATTTTTCATATAAATACGTTTTGCATATTTATTAACAATTGCAATTTAGCACAATTTTTATGCATAAATTCTTTTTACTTTTTCTATACCATCTACTTTTTTGATGTTCTCAATTAGTTTTTTAAGTATGGTGTTATTCGCAACAACAACAGTAATATTTCCTTTAAAAATACCTGCCTCACTACTCAAAGATATATCCTTAATATTGACCAACATTTGGTTAGAAATTATTCTGGTTAGTTGGTTGGTTAATCCAATTGTGTCCATGCCAGTGATGTTAAGCATAGCTCTAAACTCTTCTTGACTGGAGTCTATCCATCTAGCTTGCATGATGCGGTAAGCATAATTGGATTGCATGCTTATCGCATTTGGACAATTTTTTTGATGCACTTTAATACCTTCATTAATCGTAACAAATCCGAAAACATCATCTCCTGGTATGGGGTTGCAGCATGCTGAGAGTTTATATTCTAATTTGTCTTGTTCCACACCAAACACAAGCATGTCAACTTTTTTACTCAACTCATTCCCTTTTACTTTTGAAGGCTCTAAACTAGGAGAGCGGCTAATGGTTTTTTTGAAAAAACTGACTAGCGTGTTGCTTTTTTGTGAAGCAAAGTCTTTTAATTTTTGATTTTCAATGGCACCAATGCCTATTCTGTAAAATAAATCTAGACTGGTTTGTAATTTAAAAAAAACAACCATTTCATTAATCGTTTTTTCATTTAAGGCAATTTTTAAATGACGTAATTTTCGGGTAAGAATTTCTTTTCCGTCTTCTGCAATTTTTTTTATGTTTTCGTTTAAAACACTTTTTATTTTATTTTTAGCTCTTGAAGTAGATACATAATCTAGCCACTGTGATGTAGGTTTTTGATTTACGGATGTTATTATTTCTACCTGATCACCGCTGTTTAATTCATGATTTAAAGGAACTAGTTTTCCGTTTACGCGTGTGCCTCTTGTTTTGCAACCTATTTCGGAATGAATACTAAATGCAAAATCGAGAGATGTTGCCCCTTTTGGAAGGGATTTTATTTCGCCTTTTGGTGTAAAAACATAAATTTCTTTGGCATATAGATTTAATTTAAAATCCTCTACAAAGTCAACTGCGTTATGGGATGTTTGATTTTCTATAGCCTCTTTTAAACGATTTAACCAAAGCTCCAATCCATGCTCTTCTGAACCAACACCTTTATATTTATGATGAGCCGCATAGCCTTTTTCGGCAATTTCGTCCATACGTTCGCTGCGAATTTGAATTTCAACCCATCTCCCTTTAGGCCCCATGACCGTAATATGAAGTGCTTCATAGCCACTTGATTTTGGGGAAGAAATCCAATCGCGAAGTCGACTTGGACTTGGACGATAATGATCAGTTACTATCGAATAAATTTTCCAAGCTATGAATTTTTCGTCATGAACATTTGATTTATATATAATTCTAAGAGCAAATTTGTCAAATACTTCATCAAAAGTGACGCCTTGAACTTTCATTTTTCTGCGAATTGAATAAATAGATTTGGGTCTCCCTTTTATAGAAAAATCAATATCTTCTTTTTTAATAGCGTTTTGTAACACTTCAGATATGGAGTCTACATAAGTATCTTGTTCTTCTTTTGTTTCCTTAATTTTACTTACAATTTCATTATAAGCATCAGGTTCTGTATATTTTAAACCCAAATCTTCTAGTTGTGTTTTAATAGTATACAAACCCAGTCTATGGGCTAGTGGGGCATATATGTATAAGGTTTCTGACGCGATTTTAGATTTTTTATGATCAGCCATGCTTTCCATGGTTTCCATGTTGTGCAATCGGTCTGCGATTTTTATTAAAATAACCCTTACATCGTCGTTTAATGTAAGCAGCATTTTTCGAAAATTTTCGGCTTGCATTGAAACCCCTTGTTCTGTTTTTACTTGTGCTATTTTAGTTAATCCTTCGACCAATTGAGCGATTTTCGGATTAAACATTTGTTCGATATCCTTTACGGAAATTTCTGTATCTTCAACTACATCGTGCATCAAAGCAGCAGCGATTGAAGTTGCACCTAGGCCTATTTGTGAAGCAACAATTTTTGCCACAGCAATAGGATGAAAGATATAAGCTTCTCCTGATTTTCTTCTTTGATCTTTGTGTGCGTCTACAGCTACATCAAATGCTTTTCTAATTATTTTTTTATCTTCGGCACTAAGTGTTTGATAACTAATGCGTAAAAGATTTTTATATTCTTTTGCAATGGCTTTGTTTTCGATTTCTATGTCAATTTCTATCATAAGGCAACATTATGTATCTAAAGTTAAAACAAAGTTATGGATTGGGCAAACAATTATTATATAATTGGTTGAATTATTTTTGGAACTTTATTCCAATAAACTTAAATTTTATATTCAACATCATATAAATCATTGTTAATTGATTTTAGATAGAAAAGTAGATTAGTATATTTGATATTATGCTCTAATTAATGTAAAATAACATCATGAAATTTTTATTCATATTATTTTTTTTTTCCATGTCCAATATTCTAATTTATAATTTTAATAAAGATAGCTCAATTAATGATTGGCGCATTATTGATGATGGTGTTATGGGAGGTAAATCTCGAGGTGATTTTTATATAAATTCAGATGGTAATGGCGTTTTTGAAGGAACTGTTTCTTTGGCAAATAATGGTGGTTTCTCGTCTATGAGGTATGTATTTGATAAAATAAACTTGAGCGATCAAACTCGAGTAGTTATAAAGTTAAAAGGTGACGGCAAGACATATCAATTTAGAATTAAAGATAAATTAAATTCTTATTATTCTTATATCACAACCTTTAAAACTTCTGGATACTGGGAGGAGGTTGAAATTAACTTAAAAGAATTATACCCTTCATTTAGGGGTAGACAACTTAATTTGCCTAATTTTAAAAGTGATTCTTTTGAAGAAATTGTTTTTTTGATAGGCAATAAAAAAAAGGAATCTTTTAAACTTATGATCGATAAAATTGAATTAAAATAAAGATTAAAAAGAAGTTATTTAAAATCCCCGTTGCCTCTTTGCTTCAAACAATAAAATGGCAGCAGCAACAGAAACATTCATAGAGTCTATTGTTCCTTGCATGGGAATTATTATGTTTTTAGAACTGTGATCTCTCCATAATTGAGATAAACCTGTAGCTTCTGTACCCACAACTAAAGCTGTTGGAGTAGTGTAGTCTATTTTATTATATTCGTTTGAATTTTGTAATGTTGCACTATAAATACTAATGTTTTTTTCTTTTAAAAATGAAATAATTTCTTCTGTTGTGCCAGAAGAAATTTGATTGGTAAACAAACAACCCACGCTAGAGCGTACAATGTTTGGATTGTACAAATCACTTTTTGGATTGGCTAATAAAACCGCATCAATATGAGCGGCATCGGCTGTTCGAAGCATAGCGCCAATATTTCCTGGTTTTTCAATAGATTCTAAAACTAAGATTAATGGATTTATAGGTAAAACTAAATCGTGTAGCGCAACGCTTTTTGTTTTGGCTACAGCTAAAACACCTTCAGTTGTATCGCGATAGGCTAATTTTTGATAAACTTCTTTTGAAATTTCTATAGTATTCAATGTATTAGTTATCAAACTATTTACTTGCTTTTCTGATATAAATTCAGGGCAAAACAAAACAGTTTCTATTTGATAATTTCCTTTGATTGCTAGCTCAATTTCACGTTTTCCTTCAATTAAAAAGCTCCCCGATTGCTTGCGTGCTTTTGCCTTTTCTTGCAATTGCACTAATGATTTTATGTATGGATTTTGTATGGAAGTAATTTGTTTCATCTTTGTTTTTAAGGATTAAGTAACTAGTTTTAAAGGCATAGTTACTTAATCACTTTATCTCTATTTGTTTTCAAATTTTTCTTTATAACGTTCGTATAATTCTGTATGGTGACTTTCTAAACTAATTTGTCTTCCATCAATCAAAGCGGTTGAAATTTTATTAGTTTTCATGTCTAAAGCATCTCCTTCTGATATGAATAGAGTTGCACTTTTTCCAGCTTCTAAGGTTCCATAATTGGCATCAATTCCTAAAATTTTTGCAGTATTTGATGTAATTAGTTGCAATGCTTTTTCTTTTTCCATACCCCAAGCAGCACAAGTACCTGCATAAAAAGCAAGATTACGTACTTGCATGCGTTCCATATCTCCCATATTTTCTAACCCAACTAAAACACCTGCGTCTGATAATAACTTTGCGTTTTTAAAAGGTAAATTTACATCTTCATCTTCTAACATAGGTAAATCATGCACCCTTTTTAACAAAACAGCAATATTGTTTTCTATCAATAAAGGAGTGTTTTTAAAAGCATAATAACCTCCTACTATAATCATTTTTTTAATGTTGTTTTTCTTTTTGAATAATATAGCATCTACGATTTCTTTTTCGCCATCAGCATGAATATACAATTGTTTGTCACCATTCTCAAGTCCTTTCATGGCTTCATATGCAATGTCTCTAAGGGTTACATTTGATGCTAAATATGCTTTTGAATTAGTAAAAAAATCTTGAATTTCAGTGGTTTGTTTCTCGTAATTTTTATTAGGTTTAATTCCTCCTGGTTCTGCCCACCAACCATCTTGAGAATAACTTTGAGGCCAATTTAAATGTATGCCATCATTTTCTTTAATAACTGCATCTTCCCAATTCCAAGCATCCAATTGAACTACAGAAGAAGTACCAGATATTCGGCCTCCTCGAGGTGTAATTTGAGCCAATAAAACACCATTAGGACGCGCAACTTCTACGAGTATAGATTCTGTGTTATAAGCAATTATGCTTCGTATGTGTGGATTCATTTCACCCATTTCGCTTTCATCATCTGATGCACGAACTGCATCAATTTCTACCAAGCCTAAGGTAGCATTTGGTGCAATAAATCCTGGATAAATTTCTTTTCCAGAAGCTTCTATTTCGATGTCGTGTTTTTTTGGTTTCATAAGTGCAGCATCACCAATGGCGTATATTTTTCCGTCTATTATAGATATTAGGCTATTTTCTATAATTGTTCCATTTCCAATGTGGGCTTTTCCACCCCTAATTAATATACTTTTGGTTTGCTTTGAAGCAGGTGTTTGTTGTGCAAAAGTTATGAAGCTAAGTAATAATAAACAGATGTATTTTTTCATTTTAAATTTTTTAAACCATTGACTAAAGCCAAGCGGTAATTGAAATTGTATTTTGTGTTTTATTTTTTGCAATTAATATTATTCCATTGTATCACAATGGTAGTGTTTGATTTCTTTTTTCTTTGGAGCTTGAGTTTTTAATCCTTTATTTTTGGCTTCCAATAAAGAGTTTATCAATATGCTGCGTTGTTTTTGAATGCTTGCTAAAATTTCTTTTTCGTTTTCTAAATCATAGAATATGATTCCGTCTACAACTGTTTTTTCTGCTTTTGCATATATGGATAAGGGGTTGTCAGTCCAAAGTACTACATCGGCATCTTTACCTACTTTAATACTCCCTACTTTGTCATCTACTTGTAATAAAATTGCAGGATTTAAGGTGACAAAATTCCAAGCTATTTCTTCAGTAACATTTCCATATTTGACAGCTTTTGAGGCTTCTTGGTTTAAACGCCTTGACATTTCGGCATCATCAGAATTGATGGATACCATAACGCCTTGACTTTGCATTAATGCTGCGTTGTATGGAATGGCATCATTTACTTCAAACTTGTAAGCCCACCAATCAGCAAATGTTGATCCTCCAACACCGTGTTCGGCCATTTTATCAGCAACTTTGTATCCTTCTAAAATATGGGTAAAGGTTTGAATTTTAAAATTATAACGTTCGGCTAATTTGATAAGCATATTAATTTCTGACTGCACGTATGAATGGCAAGTTATAAAGCGTTTTTTATGAATGATTTCGCCTAAAACTTCCATTTCAATATCAAAACGAGGCATTATTTTTGACTTTGATTTATCTAAATTGTAGGATTTCCACTCGTTTTCATATTCCAGTGCTCGTGTAAAATAATCTTCATATACTTGTTCTACACCCATACGAGATTGTGGAAAACGGTTTCTGGCATTGTCACCCCAATTGGATTGCTTTACATTTTCGCCTAAAGCAAATTTGATGTATTTAGGAGCGTCTTTAACGATCATTTCATCAGGTGAATAACCCCATTTTAGTTTGATAAACGCAGCACGCCCCCCTATTGGGTTTGCTGAACCGTGTAATAAGTTTGCGGATGTTACACCTCCCGAAAGGTTGCGATAAATATTAATATCATCTGAATTTACTACATCTTGAATAGTAACTTCTGCAGAAGAATTTTGACCCCCTTCATTAACGCCATTTGAGATAGCTATATGTGAGTGCTCATCAATAATACCTGCAGTTAAATGTTTTCCTGTAGCATCAATTTCTTTGGCGTTTTTGTTAGACAAGTTTTTACCAATTTCGACAATTTTACCATTTTTAATTAAAACATCAGTTTCCTTCAATATGCCTTCTTTTTCTCCAGTCCATACCGTTGCGTTTTTAAATAATAAAGTTTCAGCTTTTGGTTTTTCGCTGTTGCCAAATGCTAAATTTGGATACGATACAGCGACCATTTCTAGAGCTTTGTCTTGATCTTTTTTATCTAGATTTTTTTTGTCTTCCGATTTTTCAGCAACAACTTTTTTTGAAGCGCTCCATACCGTTTCTTGACCATTTTCTAAAACGGCTTTACCTGTTAATGTGCTAGAAACAAGTGTGCCCGTTAGTCTATAATACCCTGATTGGATGCTGTCTTTTGTTTTGATAACTAAATTGACCCAAGGGTCGTTAAAGCTTATTTTTGTGCCATAATTGATACTGTCTTTTGATGTTTTTGCTTCTAGTTTTTCTAAGTCGCCCGTTATTTGTAAATCAAATGTTTGGTCATTAAAAACTAAATCATAAGTTCCTCTAATATCTTGAACATTCATTTTGTCTAATATAGATCGATTGCCTTGAACCCAATTTTCATTTATTTTACTGTCTTTTTCAAAAACATCTCCCGACACTATAATAAAATTGGCCAAAGCGCCTTTTTTAAGTGTTCCTATACGATTGGATAGATTTAACAATTGGGCAGGCATTTCAGTTAAGGCAGCTAGTGCTTTTTCTTTAGGTAAACCATATAAAACAGCTTTTCTAAGGTTTTCTAAAAAGTCTTTAGGCTCTTTATTGTCAAAGGCGGTAAGTACAAAATTAACATCATGATCTGCTAATATTTTTAAATTAAAAGGTGCTTGATTCCAAAATTTCATATCACTCAAACTTACTTGTTGTGCTAAGTAAGGGTCTGAAACATCGTACGCTTCAGGAAAGTTTATGGGAATAATAAAAGTTGCACCCGTATTTTTAATTTCATTTATTTTTTCAAATTCGTTTCCATCACCTTTTATTAAATAATTTACTCCAAACTCTTTGCCAATTTTACTGGCTCTTAAACTATTTAATTTATCACCTGCATTAAATATTTGAATCAATTTTTTATTGGTATTAAAACTTTCTAAGGCTAAATCTTTGGTTTTAGAACTTCCTTGTTCATACCATTTTCCGTCGTGATATACCTGACGAATTAAAGCCATACTTCCCATTAATGACGACGGATAAGATTGTCTTGAATACTTGCTTTTTTTAAACGTAAAGTGTTGCGATATTTTGGTGTTTAAAACTCGGTTGGCATTAGTGCCTTCATCGTTAAGTGTCCATAAAATACCCGTTCCTGCTATTATACCGTCATTTTGGTGGCTTAATACTGTTCCAAAACCAGCGGCTCTAAGTTTTTCGGCATCTTTAGTTTCGTAACTTAAATTTTCAAATGCGTTGTAATCAGGTTTTACATGATCATTCCAATAATAACCTTCTCTTGAGGAATCGTACTGAGGAGATGAATTTTGATTTCTATTTAAATTAGTTGGTTTTTGTATGCCAAACTCACTAAAAAGATCAATAAATGAAGGGTAAATTGTTTTTCCTGAGGCATCAATTATAGTTGCGTTTTTTGGAATAGAAATTAATGTTCCTACATCAATTATTTTACCTTCTTTGAATAATAAGGTTGCTTTTTCAATTTTTTGACTAGAGGAAACATATATTGTAGCATTTGTAATTGCTACACTATTTTTAAAAGATTGTTTTACACCATCATTTTTAGGAAAGTAATCTTGTGCTTGAGTACATACACTGAAAAGTATCAGAAATAAAAGTTTAAAAATTTGCATATAAATTATTGTTAAATTTAAAAGTTTAAATATAAGAATTAAACAAAAACTTTAACAACTTTATTTTAAAATTATCGTGATAAATATAAATAACCTATTAGGGGTTCTTTAAAATCTGCATCATTTAAGTTAATAATGTAATAATAGGTGCCTGCTGGAGCATATTTTTCGTCAATACCATTTTCGACATAACCATTCCAGTCGGGTTTTGAATTATTTCCTGTCCAAAGCCATTTTCCCCAGCGGTTGTATATGTTTACTTTAAAATTAATAAAATTATCGCGCAAACCTTCTATAAAAAACGTATCATTAATACCATCATTATTAGCAGAAACATAATTATAAACTATGGGTAAACAGTTTTTTGTGGTTAATAAAAATGATGTAAAATCAACACAATTTTCATTTTCTATCCGTATAAAAATTTCTTTTGGTGTTGTAATTGCACTATAATTTGAGCTGTTTAATATAGGATCCGATTGGTTTATTGCATCTATTTCAGATTCATAGAAAGACACTATTTGACTTTCAACTGTTTTTACACTTTCTTCATATGTTGAAAAATCAAATGTACCTTTTGTTAGTCCTTCATTACATGAAATCAAATCTTCTAAAATATTAAATTCAATTGCAACAACTTGATTAAAAATTTGTAATGCAGTATTGTTAGTTTCTATAATTTCGTTAATAATTCCATTACCGGTGCCATCATCATCAACAATAAATTGGAGCTGAATTTCTAAAGAAATGTTGGAAGGAATGGTTAAATTTATTTGTGAAGACCAACTGCTGTTAATTGCAATAGGATTTAAGGTTTGTGTTGATCCAATAATTTCGCCATTGGCATAAACAGTAATTGGAGTACCTGCAATAAGTTCAGCAGTTGCATTTAAATTATATACAGTAAAATCAACTAAAAGAGTATTGGAGCCGCAAACTTGGCTAACTGCATCAATAGAAATACTGGCATCAGGCAATTGACTGTTTAGTTTGGAAACAATAGCATTTATCATTACAAAATCTTGATTCGAAGTCATCTGAATTTCAGCAGATGTATCTCCAATATTTATGTTGTTTTGAATGTTGTAAATGTCCAAATCCATATTATACAATGTGGTGCTATTTGTAATTGTATTGGTACCATTAAACGCATTGGTGGGAGGGTTTAACGTATTGCTTAATATGGTGTTATTAATAGAAAGTGTTTCATTATTGGCTAAACCCACATCGCCTTCCCAAGCTAAAAAGCCAATTTTAGCATCATTTGTATCAATTACATTTAGGGCATTTAAACTAATGTTTAATTGATTTGCAATTTGAGAAACTGCTTGTAAGCCATCATAAACATTAAGTTGATTTAGAGGAAGTATTGGGTTAGAATATACGATAATGATGGCCCAACCCGCAAAATTTGTTTTGTTTTGAAAGTGTAAATCAATAAAGCTGCTTACATCTAAATCAGAAAGGGTATAGGTTGTGTTTCCTATTGATTGAATTTGACTTGTTACATCTGCAAAAGCACTAAAAAAATTATATTGGGTTTGTAGCGTATTGCTAAAAGTGCGTTCTGCTGCAATATCAAAGTTGTTTAATTTTATATTAAAATCGCCGGTTCCGCAACCGGCCCAATATAAAAAAGCTTTTTCAATGACATCTCCTGGGTTTAAATTAAGGGTTGCAGATGACGATGTAAAAATGGTAGAAGTAGTTTGAAAAGTGTTTTCTTCGGGATTTAATGTGTTTCCTATAAAAGTAAAGTCATATTTTCCATTAAACTGTTCGTACAAGGAAATATTTTGTCCTTGCATGTTTATAGTACATACCAAAGATAAAATGAGTATTTTTGAAAAAATTAAATCGAATTTGCTTTTCAATGTTATAAATTTGAATACTAATTTATTAAATTTTAAGTTATTAAAGTACTATATTAATTTATTTCATTTAAAAACCCTAAATCCGTATCAATAAAAATCTGTGAAAAACTTAATAATAAAACAGTATAACTCTGATTATTATCCACTTTGGAATGACTTTGTTGCTCTAGCAAAGAATGCTACTTTTTTGTTTCACAGGGATTTTATGGAATATCATCAAGATCGATTTGAAGATTTTTCCCTACTTATTTTTGAAGACGAAAAATTAATTTCAATTTTACCTGCCAATAGATTAGGAGAATTTGTTTTTTCGCATCAAGGATTGACTTATGGGGGGTTTGTTTTTTTAGAAACTATAAAGTTAGATCATGCTATATCAATTTTCAAATTAGTTTTAGCATTTTTACATAAAAATAAAGTTTCAAAATTGCAGTTGAAACAAATGCCTTCAATATATTTTGATTGTTTTTCGGAAGAAATTAATTATGCTCTTTATATAGTAAAAGCTCAAATTTTTAGATGTGATTCATTAGCAGTCATTGATACGACAAAAACATATAAAATATCCAAATCGCGAAAAGAAAACATCAGAAGAGGGCAAAAAAACAACTTGGAAATTAGAGAAGAATTGAATTTTGAATTGTTTTGGAACGAAATGTTAATTCCCAATTTGAATAAAAAACATCAAGCAAAACCTGTTCATACAGTTAAAGAAATTACTTTTCTTCAAAAGCGTTTTCCAGAGAGTATTCGACATTTTAATGCTTATGATGGTAAAAAAATTGTTGCTGGAACGACTGTTTTTATATCAGAACATGTTGCTCATCCTCAATATATTTCGGGGAACGATGATAAAAATGAATTGGGTAGCTTAGATTATTTATACCATCATTTGCTTACTGAAGTTTTTATAGACAAACACTATTTTGATTTTGGACCTTCTAACGAAAATCAGGGCAAAAATATAAATGAAGGCTTATTGTTTTGGAAAGAAAGTTTTGGAGCTAAAACAGTTGTTCAAAATTTTTATGAAGTAGAAACTGCAAATTACGGTTTGCTTGATACTATTATGCTATGATAAAATTTTTAGATCTTCAAAAAATAAATGCTCAATATCAAGATGAATTTCAACAAAAAATGAAATTAGTTTTAGATAAAGGATGGTTTATTTTAGGCGATGAAGTCAAACAATTTGAAAGTGATTTTGCAAAATATACAAACTCAAAATATTGTATAGGTATTGGAAACGGTTTAGACGCAATGGTTTTGATTTTTAAAGCTTATATTGAGTTGGGCTTGATGCAAAAAGGAGACGAGGTCATTGTTCAAGCAAACACCTATATAGCTAGTGTTTTAGCGATACTTCAGGCCGATTTAGTGCCTGTTTTGGTAGAGCCAAAGTTGGAAACCTTTAACATTAATCCAAATTTAATTCAAGAAAAAATAACTTTCAAAACAAAAGCCATTTTGCTCGTTCACTTGTACGGACAATTATGTGAAATGGATAAAATTAATAAAATTGCAAAAGAACATAATTTATTAGTTGTTGAAGACGCAGCACAAT
>NZ_CAWUTS010000066.1:0-9889 GCF_963925415.1 uncultured Flavobacterium sp.
AGAATATAATAGAGATTTTTCAGCTCCAATTAAAGTTTTAGATATTTTTTTATCAGAATACCCAGGAACAAAATACAAAGAAGATGCTTTGTACTATAAATTTGATACCATGTATAAGTTTGGTATAAACAGTGTTGAATCAAAAAAAGAAGAACGATTAAAAAGTGCTAAAGCTGCTTATGAATCATTAATAAAATTTAATAATGATTCAACATACAAAGTGGTAGCCGACAAACAATTAGAAGAAATAGAAAGAGAATTAACGCAATATTCAAATAATTAAAATGGATTTAAAGAAAACTACTGCTCCAGTTAACACGATCACTTATAATAAAAGTGAAATTGAAGCTCCTACAGGAAATGTGTATGAAGCAATTACTATTATTTCAAAAAGAGCCAATCAAATAAATGCTGATATTAAAAAAGAATTGATTGAAAAGCTTGAAGAATTTGCTACTTATAATGATAGTTTAGAAGAAATATTTGAAAACAAAGAACAAATAGAAGTTTCTAAATTTTATGAAAAATTACCAAAATCTCATGCATTAGCTGTTGAAGAATGGTTAGAAAATAAAATATATTATAGAGATTCTAAAAATCAATAAAAATATGTCTGTTTTAAGCGGTAAAAAAATCTTACTAGGTATTTCTGGTGGAATAGCCGCATATAAAACAGCGTCTTTGGTTAGACTTTTTATAAAAGCAGGTGCTCAAGTACAAGTAGTTATGACACCTGCTTCTAAAGATTTTGTTACTCCCTTAACGCTATCTACTTTATCAAAAAACCCAGTATATTCTAGTTTTTATAATGACGATGATCAAAATGAAATGTGGAATAATCATGTTGAATTAGGTCTTTGGGCAGATTATTTTGTTGTTGCGCCTGCAACAGCTAATACATTATCAAAAATGGCAAATGGCATTTGTGATAATTTACTATTAGCAACTTATTTATCAGCAAAATGTCCAGTATACTTTGCTCCAGCAATGGATTTAGATATGTATAAACACCTTTCTACAGTAGAAAATTTTCAAAAATTAGAACGATTTACTAATATAATAATTCCTGCCGAAAGTGGCGAATTAGCAAGTGGACTATCAGGAGAAGGAAGAATGGCAGAACCCGAAAATATACTAGCTTTTTTAGAAAATGACATTGCCAGTAAGTTGCCCTTAAAAGGGAAAAGCATATTAATAACTGCAGGCCCTACCCATGAAGCTATTGATCCTGTTCGATTTATTGGAAATCACTCTTCAGGTAAAATGGGCTACGATATTGCATATGAAGCGTCTCAAATGGGTGCCCAAGTTATTTTAATTTCAGGACCCTCGCATCAAAAAATAAACCACCATTTAGTTAACGTAATTAAGGTTACTTCAGCACAAGAAATGTATGATGCTTGTTTAGAGAATTATTCAAATGTTGACGTAGTTATTGCAGCGGCAGCTGTTGCAGATTACCGCCCAAAACATGTTGCTTCTCAGAAAATTAAAAAGAACGATTCTACGTTTACAATAGAGTTAGAAAAAACAAAAGATATATTAGCGGTACTAGGTGAGCAAAAGAAAAATCAATTTTTAATAGGTTTTGCTTTAGAAACCGAAAATGAAATTGAGAATGCAAAATTGAAAATTCAGAAAAAAAACTTAGATTTGATTGTTCTTAATTCATTAAATGATTTAGGAGCAGGTTTTGGCAAATTAACAAATAAAGTTACATTTATTGATAAAAATTTTTCTGTAGAACCAAAAATTTTAAAAACGAAAGAAAACGTTGCAAAAGATATTATCGAAAAAGTAAAGCAGCATTTTCAATTATAAAAAACTAAAAATGAAGAAATCAACATTAATAATAGCTTTATTTTTTATAGCATTGAGCAGTATTGCACAAGAATTAAAATGCTCTGTTTCCCTAAATTATGACAGGGTTACTAATGTAAATGTTCAAATATTTAAAACACTTCAAACGCAAATGACGGAGTTTTTAAACAACACAAAATTTACAAACGACTCCTATGAACAAAACGAAAAAATTGAATGTTCTTTTTTTTTAAATATAGCCTCATTTGACTCTAATAATATTAAAGCCTCTTTACAAATTCAATCTTCAAGACCCATTTTTAATTCCAGCTATTCTTCTCCTATATTAAATTTAAACGACACCAATGTAGATTTTAGATACATTGAATATGAAAACTTTTTATATGACCCTAATAGTTTTTCGTCTAATTTAATTTCAATTTTAAGCTATTATTCAAATATTATTATAGGTTTAGATAAAGACACTTTTTCAGAATTAAGCGGTACTAAAGAGTTAGAAGTTGCTTCAAATATTATGGGTTTAGCACAATCTAGTGGTTACAGTGGCTGGAGCCAATCTGATAACAAAAACAACAACCGGTATTTTATTATTTCTGACATGCTTTCCAGCACTTACACACCTTATCGAAACGCACTATACTTTTACCATTTAAAAGGGTTAGATGTCATGTCTGATGATCAAAAATTAGCTAAACAAACAATTTTAGAAGCTATAAAAACGGTGTCCCAAATAAATAAAGTTCGACCAAATTCACTTTTAACTCGTACTTTTTTTGACTCTAAGGCCGATGAAATAGTTGGAATATTTTCTGGTGGTACCAAGATGCCAAATGTTGAATTACTTGAAGTTTTAAATAGAATTTCACCATTAAACTCAAGTAAATGGAATACTATTAGATAAGTGTTTCAAGGCCTTGTTTTTTTGTTTAAATTAGCGTTATATTATACATCTTCATGCTTCAATCATTATACATAAAAAATTATGCACTTATAGAATCATTAGAAATTAATTTTTCTGCAAATTTTTCTATTATTACGGGTGAAACAGGTGCGGGTAAGTCAATTTTGTTAGGTGCTTTAGGTTTAGTTTTAGGCAATAGAGCAGATTTATCGTCTTTAAAAGATAAAGATCAAAAATGCATTATAGAAGCACATTTTTCTATTTCAAGTTATAAACTCAAACAAATATTTGAATCTTTAAATTTAGATTATGATGACATTACCATTATAAGGAGAGAAATATTACCAACCGGAAAATCAAGAGCATTTGTAAATGATAGCCCAGTTAATTTGCAAGAGTTACAAGAATTAGGTAATTATTTAATTGATATTCATTCTCAATTTCAAACTCGAAATATAATTAATGAAGAATATCAAATAGAATTACTTGATAGAGTTGCTCAAAATGAGGGTCTTGTTGAACAATTTCAAGCGCAATTAAAAGATTACAAAACACAACTTACAGAATATAAAAAAGCTGTTTTAGAAAAAGAAATACTGGGTAAAGAGCAAGAATATAATTTGTTTTTATACGAAGAGTTAGAAAATGCAAATTTAAAAATTGGGGTGCAAGAAGAACTTGAGCAAGAATCAAAAAAATTAAATAATGTTGAACTTTTAAAAGAAAATATAAGTAAAGTAATTTCTATATCAAATCAAGAAGAAGTTGGTCTTTTGGTTAATTTAAACGAGGTAAAAATAAGTTTGCAAAAAATTGCTTCAATCGCCTCAGAATACAATAACTTATATAACAGGTTTTTGGTTTCTTTAATTGAAATTGAAGATATCATTTCTGAAAATGAAACTCTAGCAGAAAAAATATATGATGATCCTGCTCAAACCGAATTGGTCAATAACAAGCTTCGAGTAATTTATAATTTCCAAAAAAAACATCAAGTAAATACAGTTGAAGAGCTACTCCAGGTAAAAGAAAATTTAGAACAAAAAGTTGTAAAATTTGATGACATTGATTTTGTAATTAAAAAACTACAAAACACCATTGAAACGTCTAAGGCTGCATTAGATAAACAGGCTAAAATAATTACAAGTGTTAGAGAAAAAGCTTCGCACCTGTTTATAATTCAAATCACACAAATTATCACACAATTGGGAATGCCTGATGCGCAATTTAAATTTGAAATTACTCCATCTGAAACCTTTAATAAATTTGGAAAAGATCAAATTAACTTATTGTTTTCGGCTAATAAAGGTTCAAAACTAGAACCCATTAAAAAGGTGGCATCGGGTGGCGAAATGTCGCGAATAATGTTGTCAATTAAGTCTGTATTAACCAACTATTCCAAATTACCAACTATTATTTTTGACGAAATAGACACGGGTGTTTCAGGCGAAATTGCTTTAAAAATGGGGGATGTTATGAAGCTCATGAGTGCTAAAATGCAAGTTTTTGCGATAACTCATTTGCCTCAAATAGCTTCTAAAGGAAACCAACATTACAAAGTATTTAAAGTTACTCAAAACAACGACACCATATCTGAGATTAAATTATTAACCGAAAATGAACGAATAGTTGAGATAGCAGAAATGTTATCAGGAAAAAATATTTCAGAATCTGCAATCAATCACGCTAAGGCTTTGTTAAACTAAAATATTCAAATTACATTTGCCGAACTGATTTAATATATAATAAACTAAACATATAATAAAATGATTATAGAACCAAGAATGAGAGGATTCATTTGTTTAACATCACACCCTAAAGGTTGTGAACAAAATGTAAAAAATCAAATTGAATATGTAAAATCAAAAGGCCCAATTGATGGCGCAAAAAAAGTGTTAATTATAGGTGCTTCAACTGGTTTTGGTTTGGCTTCTAGAATATCAAGTGCCTTTGGGTGTAACGCCGCTACAATTGGTGTTTTCTTTGAAAAACCACCACAAGTAAACAAAACAGCTTCTCCAGGTTGGTATAATTCTGCTTCCTTAGAAGTAGAAGCTACCAAAGCAGGTCTTTATGCAAAAAGCGTTAATGGCGACGCTTTTTCAGATGAAATAAAAAGACAAACATTAGATTTGATTAAAGCAGATTTAGGTCAAATAGATTTAATCATTTATAGTTTAGCTTCTCCTGTAAGAATGCATCCAAAATCGGGTGTTTTACATCGTTCTTCATTAAAGCCTATTGGAAAAACATTTACGAATAAAACTGTTGATTTTCATACAGGTAATGTAACCCAGGTTTCTATAGACGCTGCTAATCAAGACGATATAGATAACACGGTAACCGTTATGGGAGGTGAAGATTGGGCAATGTGGATAGAAGCTCTTAAAGCTGAAAATTTATTAGCTAATGGTGCCAAAACAATAGCATATTCTTACATAGGTCCTTCATTAACTGAAGCCGTATATAGAAAAGGAACTATTGGACGTGCAAAAGATCATTTAGAGGCAACTGCTTTTGAAATCACAGAAAGTTTAAAATTACTTAATGGGCAAGCCTACGTATCTGTAAATAAGGCATTAGTAACTCAGGCTAGTTCTGCCATACCGGTTATACCATTATACATATCATTATTATATAAATTAATGAAAGAAGAAGGTATTCATGAAGGTTGTATTGAGCAAATTCAACGTTTATATGCCGATAGAGTTTTTACTGGAAAAGAAATCCCGTTGGATGAAAACGGAAGAATACGAATTGATGATTGGGAAATGCGTGATGATATTCAAGAAAAAATTGCAATTTTGTGGGAAAAAGCCACCACAGAAAATTTATCTCAAATAGGAGATTTGGCAGGATATAAACAAGATTTTTTAAACCTTTTTGGATTTGGTTTTGAAGGTGTAGACTATTTGGCTGATGTTAGCGAAATGGTTCAAGTTCCAAGTATTTAAAAGTATATAAATTGTATTAAAAAAAACCCACGATATAGTGGGTTTTTTTTGTGATTAATTCAAATTATTACTTATAAAAGTACATTTATTATTTTTTTTTGTAAGAAAAATAGAGTTATTTGTAAGTAAATTCGTATTTTGGTTGTTTAATTATTTATTAACCATCAAAAAACAAAAAATGAACAAAATTACATTACTGATAACAACTTTGTTATTTAGTATATTGGGTTTCGCGCAAACTACAGTTACTATAGGCGCTGGTACACTTTCCAGCTCCGCTAATGGTAGTCCAATATACAGATCCTCTGCTACAAGTACTTTTAATTATTCTCAGTCAGTACAATTGTTAGATGCAGCCAGTCTTAGTGCAGCTGGAGTTACTGCTGGAGCTACTGTTACCAAAATTGCGTATTATAAAACAACAGCTTTTACCTTAGCTGCCGGAAGAACCGCAAATTTTAATATCTATATGAAGGATTCAGGTAATACTTCATTAGTTACGACTCAAAATATGGCAACATGGACAGCTGGTTCTACACTTGCTTATTCTAATGCTGCATATTCTGACGCAGATATGGCTGCTGCTACCGGATGGGTAGAGTTTAACTTAACTACTCCTTTTAGTTATTCAGGTGGTGCTATTGAAATAGCATTAGATTGGTCAATTAATGACGGTGCAGGTGCTGCATCTACTGGGGCGTTTAGCTGGCAATATGCTACTGTAAACCCTGGTCAAGCTGTTGGAACATCGAGCGGAACTCCTATAACAGGGAACTTGACAACTAATGCTACTAGATTATATGATACTCAGTTGACATTTACAACAACACCATGTAGTGGAGTTCCTGCTCCTGGAGCAACTGTTGCTTCAGATTTATCTCCTTGTCCTGGAGCAACTGTGACATTTAGTGCTCAAAATCCTACACTTGGTTCAGGTGTAGGCTATCAATGGTATAAAAATGGAACATTACTTGTTGGTGCAACTGGTGCTACTTATGCTGAGGCTATAACTAGTACAGAATCGTTTTATTGCGAAGTGACATGTTCAGGAAGTACAACTTCAGCATCCCCAGTGACTGTTTCACCAAACCTTATAAATACATTTCCTTGGTTAGAAGACTTTACTATATTTTTGCCAAATTGTTGGCAACAAGCAGATAACGGTGATTTAGTATCAGGTCCAGCAACTTTTGGATCTAACTCTTGGGTATCTGATGGTTTTGGAAATAATGGTACAACAGGTGCTATTCGTTATGAAATTTGGTTGGCTGCGGCAAATGACTGGATTATATCACCATTAGTAAGTATACCTGCAACGGGCTATGAATTAAAATTTGACGCTGCTGTTACGCAATGGAATACTACTGCACCATCTACTGCACCATGGGAATCAGATGATTATGTTGAAGTTTTAGTTTCAACAAGTTTTAGTAATTGGACAGTTTTATATACATATAACGACTCAAATGTTCCTTCACCTATAGGTGACGCAAATATTATTGGTTTAGATTCTTATGCTGGACAGAATGTTAGATTTGCATTTAGAGTTGTTGAAGGTGCCGCAAATGGTTCTACAGATTTAAATTTTTATGTTGATAATGTTCAGGTAAGATTAACACCTACCTGTATAGAGCCAACTCTTTTAACTTCAGATACAGTAACAATAAATTCAGCTAATTTAGGATGGACAGAAGCTGCTACATCTACTGCATGGGAAATTGAATATGGTCCTTTAGGATTTACATCTGGAACAGGAACAACAATTTCTGCAACTACAAATCCATTTATTGTTTCAGGATTAATGGCAAACACAACCTATGACTTTTATGTAAGAGCTGTTTGTAGTGCTTCAGATTCAAGTTATTGGACTGGACCATCTACTTTTAAAACAGAATGTGATGATGTTACAGACTACATAGAAGATTTTGAAGGATATTTAACAGGCAGTGCAAATCCAATGCCTGATTGTTTTGATAAATTAGGTGCAGGTACAACGTATATAACAACAGGTTCTACTGCTCCAATGTCTACAGTAAATAGATTGTATATGTATGCAAGTAGCACAGCTACAATACCTACAGAGTGTTATGTTGTATTGCCTTCTGTATCAAATTTACAAGCAAATACACACCGATTAAAATTTAAAGGATATGCATCTCTTGCAGGTAGATTTTTAGAAATAGGTTATTTAACAGATCCTACTGACTTTAATTCATTTATTCAAATAGAAGATGTTTTTTTAGCATCTACAGCTGCAACAGCAACTGAATATATTATAAATCCGTCAGGAATTCCTGCAGGAGTTAATTATTTATGTATAAAAAATCCAGGCTTTCCATCAAGTTACACCACCGCATATATTGATGATGTTATTTGGGAAGCTATTCCGTCATGTGCAGAACCTACATCACTTATTGCCTCTGCAATAACTGATGTAACAGCTACCTTAGGTTGGAGTGCTCCATCTGTAGCTCCTGCTAATGGATATGATATTTATTATAGCACATCTAATACGGCTCCAGACGCAACAACAGTTCCAACTGTAGAAAACAATACAACTATATCTTATGATGCAGTTGGTTTAACGCCAACAACTAATTATTACTACTGGGTACGTTCAGATTGTGGTAGTAGCTCAGTTAGTCCTTGGTCTTTTATAGGAAGTTTCGCTACTACATGTAGTACATTTGCAGTTCCTCATTTGGAAGATTTTACTACTTATGTACCGGTTTGTTGGCAAGAAGCAGATAATGGAGATTTAGCTTCAGGCCCATCAACATACGGCTCAAGTAATTGGGGTGTAGATGGTTTTGCTAATGTAGGTTTTACAGGTTCATTTAAATATAATATTTGGCTTAATAGTGCTAATGATTGGGTACTATCACCATTGTTTAATATTCCTGCAACGGGCTATGAATTAAAATTTAACGCTGCAGTTACACAATACGGATCACCTAATGCTCCAACTACGCCTTGGGAATCTGATGATTATGTTGAGGTTTTAGTTTCTACAAACTTCAATAACTGGACTGTTTTATATACTTATAACGATTTAAATACGCCTTCAAATACGGGTACCGTTAACATTATAAATTTAGATGCCTATGCAGGACAATCAGTACGTTTTGCATATAGAGCAGTTGAAGGCGCCAACAATGGTGCTGCAGATGTTGAATTTTATGTTGATGATTTTGAAATTAGACTTACTCCAACAACTCCTCCTTTATGTGCTACCAACGTAGTTGCAATACCAAATGCAAATTGTGGTAATGAAGCTACAGTAATATCTTGGGATTCTGCTTCTGGTTCAGATGGTTATTCTATTTCAGTAGGAACTACAACAGGTGGTACTGACGTTTTAAATAATGAAGATTTAGGCGCAGTTGTAACATATAATTTCGTTGGAACAGTTGGAACAACTTACTATTATACAATAACTCCTTATAACGCATTTGGTTCAACTGTTGGATGTACAGAAAATACTTTTACTACTGTTGCCACAGGATGTTATTGTGTTTCTCTCCCAACATCAAATGATGGTTCAGGTATTACAAATGTTCAACTAGGAGCTACAGATTTTTCAAATGGAGATGTAATGTACTTTGATCATTCTGCAACAGCTGCAGATTTTTACCACAGTTTTTCTGCTAATGTTCAAGTTTCATTTGCTACAGGATATACTTACGACACACATATTTGGATTGACTTTAATGATGATTATACTTTTGATTCAACAGAGTTAGTTTATTCAGGAACATCGCTAGGATCAAACCCAACAGTTTTAGACGCCTCATTTATTATGCCTGCTACAGCGCCTTTAGGCATGCATAGAATGCGAATAGGTTCTTCAGATACAGGTCAAGCTACACCAAACCCATGTTATTCGGGCTCTTATGGTGTTACTTTAGATTTTTCTGTAAATATCATTGATTGTGCTTCTACTGCACTAGCTCCTACAGGTGTTGCTGCACAAACTTTTTGTAATGGTTTAACTGTTTCTGATTTAGCAGCTACAGGTTCAACAATACAATGGTATGATGCTGCAACAGCAGGTAACTTGTTACCATCAACAGATGTTTTAGTAAACGGAACAACTTATTATGCATCAGAAACATTAATATGTGAAAGTATTGCAAGACTAGCAGTTACAGCTACAGTTAATGCTCCAGTTGCTGTTCCGGTAGGTGCTGCAACACAAACTTTTTGCTTGTCT
>NZ_CAWUTS010000067.1:0-3430 GCF_963925415.1 uncultured Flavobacterium sp.
ACCAAGCGACCTTTTCATCTGCTTCTAAGTTATATTGATTTACAATTTCATCCATCATCAATAAAAAAGAAGCTTCGTTATTGATTACTTTTTCGATGTCTGCCGCCAAAACATCCATCGCTATTAATGGATTTTCTGATACTTTTTTTATAAGTGATTTTGATGCTTTTTGAATGGTATCAAAAACAGGATTAATTCCTTTAAACTTACTTAAAATAGTAAAACTATTCTTTTTAGGAAGTCCTAAACTATCATTTCCATTTTGTAGTGAATTGTGCGACAACTCCCACAAAAAAAGCGTTTCTTCAATTTTATTTTTAAGTATTTCCCTGTTTTTTTTACCCGAAGAAACAGAAAGAGAAACAATTTCTTTGGTTAATTTCTGACTCAACATTCTTTGTCTACCAGCAACATTTATAACCGTCGAATCGCTTATTTGAGTATCTAAATGATTTCGCACTAAAACCTGACTAATTATCACAGAAAGGGCAATGGTACTTAAAGCAATTATATACAAACGACTTAATTTATCAAACGTTCTTTGGTCTAATGAATTGCCGTTTTTTATCATTTTTAACTAGTTTTATTATGAAATAGCTTGCTTTACCAACGCCAAACTTTTATCAGAAAAAGTAAGTGTTAAGGCCGCCGAATGTCCTTTATCAGACATTTTAACCCATGTTTTTTTTAAGATGTCTATTACCTTTTCATCGGTATGTTTGGCTGCAAACTCTTCAAAATAATAATCTAAAAAAACCAAACAAATCGTATCTTCTAATGCTTGTGATTCTTCATTTTTTTTGATTAATTTTTTCAAAATAATTTTTTGAACTCGGTCTACAAACTGATCATCAAAACCTACTTGTTCTAAAATTTCTCCTGCTATAGCTGCGTGCATTTTTTTCAATGTTTCTCGCCATTTAAAATACCCAACTTTATCCATTGGATATTCATTTCGCTGAATTTTCCAACGACAAATATGTTGTGCCCTTGCTGCAATTTGAAGTGCTTTAGATGCATTCGGCTCAAACTGTAACAACTTTCTTGTCATTCGTTGAGAATACAATAATTCTTTAGGGTATTCTATGTCTACAACTTTATACGTGTTTACGTCTTCCGCATTCTTTTTATCTATTAATGCGATTGCTGTTTCAAATCTTGATGGCTTCATTTTTTCTTTTTATTCTGAAAAGCCAATATACACATTTCCTTCAGTAATTTTAACAGGATAAGTAGCAATTTTCAACGCTTCACCCCCTAAACTTGATCCATCTTCTAAAGAAAAATTCTTTTTATGCATTGGGCAAGCAACTTTGGGAATTCCTTCTTTATCACCAATCATACCCAAAGATAGAACCATTTCCATTTTATGCGGACATAAATTTTGAGTGGCATACCATTTGCCTGTTCTTGTAAAATTATAAACAGCAATTTGCTTGGTTTTATATTTAATGCAAGCCCCCGAATTTTCTGGAAAATCCGTTTTCTTCCCAACTTTAAACCATTCGGTTACATTTTCTTCTAAAACTGATTGATATTTCTCTACTACTTCTTGCATCTTTATTTGCTTTTAACTGTCTTTTTTTTTCTAATATCCACAAGTTTTTTAAAGACTTACAAAACCTATTTCTTGCTTTTTCAGTTTACCAATAACTAAAAACTCCAAACTTACTTGCTCTAAACCCAAGCTTTTGGCATTTTTTGAGTTCGCATAGGCACAAACGCTATCGTATCATCTGTATCATCAGAATTTACAAAATGTTTAAAACGTTTCATTACTTCTTCGTTTTCTATGGCTTGTTTCCACTCACATTCGTATCGATTTACAAGACCCTGCATCTCAGTTTCTAAATCTTGGGCAATTCCTAAAGTATCTTCAATAATCACTTGTTTTAGATAGCCGATTCCGCCATCTAACTTATCTAACCAAGGTGCTGTTCTTACTAAAGGTCCAGCTGTTCGTATATAAAACATTAAAAAGCGGTCCAAGTATTTTACAACCGTTTCATCGTCTAATTGTTCTGCCAATAAAATAGCATGTTTTGGAGTTGCACCTCCATTTCCACAGACATATAAATTCCAACCACCATCTACAGCAATTAATCCAAAATCTTTACCTCTTGCTTCTGCACACTCTCTAATGCAACCAGAAACCCCACCTTTTAGTTTATGAGGAGAACGTAAACCTCGGTATCTATTTTCAATTTCGATAGCAAAAGTGACACTTTCGTGCATCCCATATCTGCACCAAGTAGCACCCACGCAACTTTTTACAGTTCTTAACGATTTACCATATGCATGTCCACTTTCAAAACCAGCAGCAATTAATTCTTTCCAAATTAATGGCAGCTCATGCACTTGTGCTCCGAATAAATCTATTCTTTGTCCACCAGTAATCTTAGTGTATAAATCGTATTTTTTTGCAACTTCTCCAATTACAATTAATTGATCTGGCGTAATTTCTCCAGCAGCCACTCTTGGAACTACTGAATACGTTCCATTTCTTTGAATATTTGCCAAAAATCGATCATTTGTATCTTGAATTGATGGCTGACGATTGGCTGTTTCCATCGTTACCGTTGCAAAAATAGAAGCCACTAAAGGTTTACACGTTTCGCAACCATGGCCTTTCCCAAAAGTATTTAAAGTTTCATCATAAGTAGAAACTTTACTCACTTTCATCAAATCATATAATTCTTGTCTGTTATAATCAAAATGTTCGCAAATGGTTTCTTTTACTTCTTTTCCTAAAGATTTTAAAGTTTCATTAACCAAATCGGTAACCATGGGCTTACAACCTCCACAGCCAGTTGTTGCCTTGGTTTTTGTAATTACATCGCCTAAATTATTGCAGCCTTCTTCTGTAATTGAGCAACAAACATCGCCTTTACTAATACTTTCGCAAGAACAAACTTGGGCAGTATCAGGTAAATCTAAAACGCTTCCAAAAGAGGAACCTCCTTCACTTGCGGGCAAAATTAATTGAGATGGATCTTCAGGGATTTTCATTCCGTTTAAAAATACTTGATGCAACATATTATAGTCTGATGCATCCCCAACTAAAATTCCTCCTAACAGTTTTTTACCATCATGACTAACATTAATTCTCTTATATAAATGTTGTGCTTTATTTTCAAAAATAATAGAATGCCCTTTTGATGCTGGCATAAAAGGTTCTCCAAAACTAGCTACATCAACTCCTATTAATTTTAATTTGGTAGACATATCAATATCATCTGGCATTAAATGCTCTACGTTTCCAATAATTTGATTCACAGCAACTCCTGCCATATCGTAACCAGGCGCTACCAAACCATAAATCATTTGGTTGTACAAAGCAACTTCACCAATTGCAAAAATATTTTCATCTGAAGTTTGCATTTTATTGTTCACCACAATTCCGCCACGAACCCCCATATCTAATCCACAG
>NZ_CAWUTS010000068.1:0-21174 GCF_963925415.1 uncultured Flavobacterium sp.
AGGAGGACTTGGTTTTACCATGGGTATTTCGGGTTCGTGGATGTTATTTACAGGTTTAATTGGTGCTTGGTTAAGCGCTGTGTTCTTAATTCCTAAAGTTAGTGAATTGGGTCATCGATATAAGTTTTTTACCTTTCCACAAATATTCAATCATTTTTATAACGCTAAAGTAGCTTTATTGGCCGGAATTATTTCGGCAATTGGTTATGTTGGTTTTACGAGCTCTCAAGTTTTAGCAGGAGCCAAATTAGCCTCAGCTACCATTGAGGGTTTAGATTTACAATGGGCACTTGTAGTAATGGGAGCAATTGCCGTAGTTTATACAGCTGTTGGTGGTTTAAAAGCCGTAATTTATACCGATACTATTCAATGGATTATTCTAATTGTAGGATTGGTTTTTATTGGAATTCCAATAGCTTACAATGCTGTTGGTGGTTATGATGTAATTAAAGCAAGTTTAGCTCCCGAATATTTATCGTTAACAAATGTTTCGTGGCATCAATTATTAAATTGGTCTGTTACCATAATTCCTATTTGGTTTATAGGAATGACTTTATACCAACGTATATATGCCTGCAAAGACGAAAAAGAAGCAAAAAAAGCTTGGTTTATTGCTGGTTTATTTGAATGGCCAATAATGGCTTTTATGGGAGTTGTACTTGGAATGTTAGCTAAAGTTGCAGCAAACCAGGGTATGTTTGACGGCATTACAGATGCTTCTACAATGGATAGTGAAATGGGATTGCCAATTCTTTTGAGCACAATTTTGCCCGTTGGCTTGATGGGATTAATGCTTTCATCTTATTTTTCGGCAATACTGTCGACAGCTGATAGTTGTTTAATGGCTGCTTCCGGAAATATTGTTACTGATATTATCTCTAAATTTACTAAAAAAGAATTTTCTGAAAAGAAAATGCTGCAATTATCACAAATTGTTACTCTTTCTGTCGGTGTGTTTGCAATTCTTTTAGCTTCTCAAATGCAAAATGTTCTAGAACTAATGCTTTACTCCTATGCATTTATGGTTAGTGGTTTATTTGTACCTGTTCTTGGAGCTTTGTTTTGGAAAAAAAGCAACTCAATTGCTGCATTTTGGAGCATGCTATTAGGTGGTTCAACAACAATTGGATTAATTATCTCCAGCAACAAACTGCCGTTTAACTATGCATTGCCCCAACATCTCGATGCTAATATATTTGGAATAAGCATATCATTAATCACATTTATATTATTGTCTAATTACCACTATAAAAAAAAATCTAATGGAATTTAAAATCATTACTCCAGAGAGTGGAGAAAACAAAACATATACACACCAAGTAATTGCAACCTTTTTATTTACACATTTAGAACAATATGGTGACACAACAGAAGACATTCTCAAATGTATAAATTATGCCATGAATCCAGCTAAAGGTGGGTCTTTAATTGTAGGGTTAGAAAACAAACAAATTGTTGGTGTTGTTATTCTAAATAATACCGGCATGGGTGGGTTTATTCCTGAAAACATTTTGGTATACATAGCGGTTGACAACAGGCATCGTGGAAAAGGCTTTGGTAAAAAGCTAATGCAAAAAGCTATTGATACCGCAAAAGGAAATATAGCCTTACATGTGGAGCCCGATAATCCTGCAAAAGGGTTGTACGAAAAATTAGGCTTTACTAACAAGTATTTGGAAATGCGTTTAACTAAATAGTATATTTTGGAAGAACTTATTCAAATAAGACACAAATTACATAAATATCCCGAAGTATCTGGAAATGAGAAAGAAACCGCTAATCTTATAATTCGTTTTCTTTCGAAATATCCTCCAAATAAATTGATCACTAATATTGGTGGCGAAGGAATTTTGGCTCTTTACAACGGAAAAAAAACAGGAAAATCTATTTTATTTCGATGCGAATTAGATGCCTTACCTATTCAAGAAATTAATACGTTTAATTACAAATCTGTTTACGAAGGTGTTTCTCATAAATGCGGACATGACGGCCATATGGCTATTTTATGTGGATTGGGAAAAAAACTATACGAAAATCCTTTAAAAAAAGGAACGGTTATGCTTTTATTTCAACCATCTGAAGAAGATGGGAATGGTGCCAAAAGAGTTTTAAATGATTTTAAATTTAAAAACATAAAACCAGATTTTGTTTATTCATTACACAACTTACCTGGGTATAAAAAAAAACAAATTATAATTAAAAAAAACACATTCACCTGCTCAGTACATAGTATAATTATTAAATTAAGTGGAAAAACAGCTCATGCAGGTGAACCAGAAAACGGAATAAATCCAGCTTTAGCCCTAGCAGAAATCATCACTAAATTTAATTCAAAAATAAACACTGATTTGTCATCTAAAACCTACTGTCTCGTAACTCCTATTTATATTAATATGGGTGAAAAAGCTTATGGTGTTTCTGCAGGATTTGGAGAGGTTCATTTTACCGTTAGAAGTAACAGCAGTTTGCAAATGAAAATAATTGAATCAAATTTAGAAGAAAATGCAAATACAATTGCTTCAAAATACAGTTTAAAAACAGAAATTAATTGGACCGAATCATTTGAGGCCAATGAAAATAACATTGAAGCAGTAAGTCATATTAAAAAAGCTCTTACACATCTAAACCTTAATTTTTTAGAAAAAAAATTACCTTTTACTTTTGGAGAAGATTTTGGTCTTTTTACACAACACTTTAAAGGAGCCATGTTTGGTTTAGGTTCTGGAAAAAAAACACCTGCCTTACACAATCCTGACTATGATTTTCCTGATGAAATAATACCAACTGGCATACAGCTTTTCTATCAAATTACTAAAGAAATTATTGATGCATAAAAACTCGACTATAACACTAAGCCAAAAAGCACATAAAAACAACATTATTTTTCTTAGGAAAGTCTTTGGAAATAAAATAATTTTATCCTCTGTTGTAAAAGGAAATGCCTATGGACATGGCTTGGCTGAATTTGTTTCTATGGCTTACAACAATGGTATTAACCATTTTTCAGTTTTTGATGTTGAAGAAGCAAAAGTTGTTTTTAACACTTTAGACAAGAAAGCTACTATTATGATAATGGGATTTGTAGCAGATGACGATTTAGATTGGGTAATTAAAAACGATATAGAGTTTTACATTTTTGAAAGATATCGATTACTAAAGGCAACAAAAACAGCAAAAAAATTAAAGCAAAAAGCCATCATTCATATCGAAGTAGAAACAGGAATGAACAGAACAGGTTTTGAAATTAAAAATATTACAAAAGTTGCTCAGTATTTAATTAAAGAGAAAAATAACATACATTTTAAAGGACTTTGTACCCATTATGCAGGTGCAGAAAGCATCTCAAATTATTTTAGAGTTTCTAAACAAATTGAACTTTTTAATAAAGCTAATGAAATCATAACTTCCTGCGGAATTTCTCCAGAAATTAGACATACAGCATGTTCGGCAGCTTCAATTATGTTTCCCGAAACACGAATGGAATTAGTTAGAGTAGGAATTCTACAATATGGTTTATGGCCAAGTCCAGAAGTTTTAGTTAACTATTTGACTGCTAAAAAAACAAAAAAAAATCCTTTAGAACGGGTTATTTCATGGAAAACTGAAGTTATGAGCACAAAAAGGGTAAAGTCTGGCCAATTTATTGGCTATGGAACCAGCTATATGGCACATAATAAAATGAAAATTGCTACAATTCCAATAGGATACTCCCACGGCTACAGTCGCTCTTTAAGTAATCAAGGTCGGGTTTTAATCAACGGAGAACGCTGTGGTGTTGTAGGAACTGTAAATATGAATATGCTTACGGTTAATGTTACCGAAATTGATCACATTAAAAAAGGAGATGAAGTTGTTCTTATTGGAGATCAAAATAAACTATCTTTAAGCATAGCATCTTTTAGTGACATGAGTAACCAATTAAATTATGAATTACTAACCCGAATATCTAAAAACATACCTCGAAAAATTATAACATAATGGCATTTTTAAAACTATATAGCACAAAATTAAAAGAAAATTACACCTTTTTGGATACCATATTCAAAGAAAGAAACATAGACTGGGGTGTTGTAACCAAATTGCTTTGTGGCAACACAATTTACCTTAAAGAGCTTATTAATCTTGGGGTAACAGAAATGCACGATTCTAGAATTAGTAATCTAAGAAGAATAAAAAAGCTAAACCCTAACGTTCAAACGGTCTATATAAAACCACCATCCAAACGTAATATTGAAAAAATCGTTCAATTTGCAGATGTGAGTTTCAATACTGAAATTTATACTATTAAATTAATATCCGAAGAATCAAAACGACAAAACAAAACCCACAAGGTTATCATTATGATTGAAATGGGTGATTTAAGAGAAGGCGTTTTAGGTGAAGAACTAATGGTGTTTTATGAGCAGGTTTTTAGCTTACCCCATATTGAAATTCTTGGTATTGGAACAAATTTAAACTGCTTAAGTGGCGTTATGCCTACACAAGACAAACTGATTCAGTTGAGTTTATATAAGCAGTTAATTGAAGCTAAATTTTGCATAAAAATACCCTGGGTTTCTGGAGGAACTTCAGTGGCTATTCCTTTGATATTGAAAAATGCTCGACCCATGGCTGTCAATCATTTTAGAATAGGCGAAGCACTATTCTTTGGAAAAGATTTGTTTACTGGCGATACCATTGATGGAATGCACAACGATGTTTTTAAGTTATATGCTGAAATCATTGAAATTACCGAAAAACCAAATAATCCAACAGGAGAGTTAGGTGAAAATGTTGCAGGATCTACTTTTATAATAGAAGAAAATGTCGATTTGAGTGAAACTTCTTTACGAGCAATTTTAGATTTTGGATTATTAGATATGCAACCTCAATACCTTGCGCCTACTGATGAATCAATATCCATAATTGATTCTAGTTCAGACATGACTGTAATTGATATAAGTAATTCAAAAAACAATTATAAAGTAGGAGATTTAGTATCTTTTAACCTACAATACATGGGGGCTTTATATCTTTTAAACTCAGACTATATTGAAAAAATTGTGGAATAATCTTTTATATTAGAAGCTCAAAAGTTGTTTTCATATCAAAAATCCTCCTGCTTTCCTCTATAGTTTTGCTTGGCAAAAAAAGCCAATCAAAAGCTGTCGTTGCAATCAGGGCTAGGTTTTATAAGTAGTTTTCAAAATTAATTATAAATCTAAGATATTTTATAAAAATTTAAAATAAAAAAACAAAAGTTAACTTTGTTTTACTTTTAGTTAATTTTACTTGTCAATATGTAAAATACGGATTACATTTGAAATGAATTTAAAATCATTTCTTATGAAAACACGTTTTCTTTTTCCAAACCAATTCAAGATGATAGGTTGGATTTTATTTGTACCGAGTTTTATTTTTGCAATTCTAATCCCTCTTTTTGAATGGAATATTGAAAAATATTTTGAGTTTAGCGTTTTCGCATTTTACACAGATGATATCTTTAGAGAATCTTCCAATCACTTTTTCCAAATATTAAAAAATAGTTTGACAGATGAATTATTAACTTTTAGTCTAATTATTGGTGGTTTATTGATTGGTTTTTCTAAACTTAAAAATGAAGATGAATATATTTCCAAAATTAGGTATGAAAGTCTCGTTTGGTCAACCTATGTTAACTATGGATTAATACTCTTATTTACGGCATTTATGTATGGTTTTTCGTTTATGAATGTACTTATTTACAATACTTTTACTTTGCTCCTATTCTTTATCATTCGGTTTCATTACATGATCTACAAACTAAATAATACCAATCAAAATGACTAATAATTTAAAAGTATTACGAGCCATCAAAAATATTTCGCAAGAAGAGTTGGCAAAACAAATACAAGTCAGCAGACAAACCATAAACGCTATGGAAAAAGGAAAATATGTTCCTTCTACTCTGCTAGCTTTAAAATTAGCACGATATTTTGAAAAACCTGTAAAAGAAATATTTTCTTTAGAAGAAACAGATTAAAAAAAAAGACCTAACAGGTTTTTAAAACCTGTTAGGTCTACATCAAATTTAATATTAATTCTTGTTATTTCTTAAAAGCTTCTAAACCTTCATCTAACCAAGCTTTATAAGCAGACACATCTGGCGTATATCCAACTGGTATGTTTAAATTTTCTTCGTTATGATCCATTAAAATATAGTATGGTTGTATGTTCGCTTTGTATTTAGTTATTCCTAAATCACTCCATTTTTTTCCATAGGTGTTAATTTCTTTTCCAGTAGCATTGGTATATATTTTATCTAAAGGCAGTGGAGTTCTATCATCTACATATAAAGAAATCATGACAACATCATTTTTAATAATAGAAAGTATTTCTGGTTTAGCCCATACTAATTCTTCCATTCTTCGACAATTTACGCAGGTAACTCCTGTAAAATCAATCATTACAGGCTTGTTTATTTTCTTTGCATATGCCAATCCATCATCATAATTATGAAAAGCTATTATATTGTGAGGTCCATACTGCGCATGGTCTGGTAAAACAGTATTTGATGTTGTTGAAGTGTTTTTATATCCAACGCCTTGCGGACTTTCACTATAGCTCATTGGTGGTGGAAAACCACTTATAACATTTAAGGGTGCTCCCCATAATCCTGGAATTAAATAAATAGTAAAAGTTAATGTTAACAGACCTAATAACAATCTTCCTACAGAAATGTGTGATAATGGGCTGTCGTGTGGCAATGTAATTTTTCCAAATAAATATAAAGCCAAACTTCCAAAAATTGCAATCCAAATGGCTATAAATGTTTCTCTTTCTAATATATGCCAATCCATAACTAAATCTGCCATGGATAAAAACTTGAATGCTAATGCGAGTTCTATAAAACCAAACACAACTTTGACCGTATTTAACCATCCTCCTGATTTTGGCAAATTACCCAACATACTAGGAAATAAAGCAAATATCATAAATGGGAAAGCTAAACCTAACCCAAATCCAAACATTGCTATTGTGAGTAATGTTGCACCGCCATCTGATGACAAAACACCTCCAATTACTGCGCCTAAAGCAGGACCTGTACAAGAAAAAGACACAATTATCAACGTTAATGCCATAAAAAATATACCTGTAAAACCTCCTTTATTAGAAGCGTTATCAACTTTATTTGCTAACCTTGATGGAATTGTGATTTCAAAAGCTCCTAAAAATGATATAGCAAAAAGAACAAAAACAGTAAAGAAAAATATGTTTAAATAAGGGTTTGTTGATATTTCATAAAAAATATCAGGACTTAAACTTTGAAATATATGAAAAGGCAAGGAAATTAAAACATATATAATTACTATAAAAAAACCATACATTAAAGCATTTGTTCTTCCTTTAGACTTATCACCATTTGCGCTTTGTTTTAAAAAGAAACTAACCGTCATTGGGATCATTGGAAATACACAAGGAGTAAAAGTAACCAATATACCTGCAAGTAATGTGCCTAAAAACAACAACCAAAGATTTACTTTTTCTGGCTTATCATTTTTAACTTCACTTGTGTTTTGTACTGCTTTATCTTCATTTACTACCGATGCAATTTCATTCGAAGTTGTATCAGTACCTTGAGACACAATTTCTGGTGTTTTTAGTATTTCTTTTGAGGTGTCTGTTGCTGCTAAATCTGTTTTTTGAACTGTTTTTATTTGAGGTAACTTGAACGTAAAAGTCTTGTCTTGTTGAATGCATTGTTCTTTACATACTTGGTATTCAACATAAACTTTTACTTCTTTTAAATTGGAATTGGTTATCCTTATTACTTGTTTAAATTGAGCTTTTTTTGCAAAATAGTACTCCTCTACTTCAAAAATATCGTTGAATACTTTTTTATACGAACTTTCCTCAGTTGTTCCAACAAGCTTATAATTGCCCTGACTTTCTTTATATTCAAAAAAGGCCGGTAAAGCACCGCCTTCTGGAGTAAATTGAGAATACATATGCCACTCATCTTGAATGGTAGCATTCATAATTAATTCAAATTCAGTATCTGTTTTTTGAACGACTTGTGTTTTCCATTGTACGGGGTTTAATATTTGAGCATTTCCAACAAAGGAAACAAATAGTACTAAACTTAAAACTAATTTCTTCATTATAGTATTTCTAATTTTAATAATTTTTTTGTTGCATTATTTGCAATAAATCGCTCGTCGGCTCTGTGATTAATAATCCAAACAATTTTATCATTGGAACAAAGCAACCATTGATTTTGTTTATCTATCAAAGAAAATTTTTCATCTTTAAAATACTTGCTAATTTTCTTTTTTCCTTTCATTCCTGAAGGACAAAAATCGTCACCTTTTTCCCATTTACGAAGAATTAAAGGATAAACTATTTTTTCTTGATCTACAAATATAACAGAATTTGAAAGACTAGAGATTTTATCTGGCGAACTAAATGCGATTTTTAAGGGAAAATTAACGTATAAAGCCTCTTGCTCAATTTTATAATAGGTTTGATTTTCTTGATTATTTTTTTTTGAAATAATTAAAAAATTTCTATCTTTTAAAATAACATGTTTTTTAGAAAAAATTTGTTTGCCTGTTTGAGCCTTTACTAAGGCGTAAATATCTTCCCAAGCAGAAAATCCATAAGGCTTTAACCACTGAAAAAGATAAGCTTCATAATTTTTGAGTTGGGTTAATTTTAAAATGTCAATTTTTTTTTGATCAATTTGCTCAGTAACAATCTTTTTATAGATCATTTGAGAGGCATTTTCGACTAAAGATTGAGCTTGTTTTAAATTATTTAATGTGTTTTGAAACGAATGTATAAAATTTGGATTCAATTCTTTTAAAACAGGTACAACATCGTGACGCAATTTGTTTCTCAAATATTTTTTGGAGGCATTGCTAGAATCCTCTCTCCATTTTATATTGTTCTCTTTAGCAAATTGTAAAATTTCTTCTCTAGAAAATTTTAATAAAGGACGGATTACATGGTTGTTTTGAGCAGGAATTCCGGTTAAACCCTCCAAGCCAGTTCCTCGTGTTAGGTTTATTAAAAACGTTTCAATTTCATCATCTAAATGATGTGCGGTTAAAACAAAATTTAATTGTTTATCTGTTAATAATTCAGAAAACCAATCATAACGAAGTTTTCGAGCAGCTAATTGAATGGACATTTTTTGTTCAAATGCAAAACCATTTGTGTCAAATTTTTGAATAAAAACAGGAATTTTTAATGCTTTGCACGTATTTTTTACAAAATCTTCATCGGTATCACTTTCGGCATCACGTAAGCTAAAATTGCAATGAGCCACATATATATCAAAATTCAACTGATGAAACATATGCAACAAGACCATGCTGTCTATACCACCGCTAATGGCTAAAAGTAGTTTCTTTTTTTTTAAAAAAGAAAAATCGCTTACTAACTGCTTATGAAATTGACTTTGCATCCTCAAAAATAAGAATTATTTGTTTAACAACACTTCAAACATTGCTTTTGCTTTTAATAAACACTCTTCATATTCCTGTTCAGGATCAGATTTAGAAGTTATGGCACTTCCTACAGAAAAAGAAACATATTGATTTGTTGAATTATATAAAATACTACGAATAACAACATTGAAGTCAAAATCACCATTTGGATTAAAATAGCCCATTGCACCACTATACAAGCCTCTTTTAGTTTCTTCTAAATCTTCAATGATTTTCATTGCCGATATTTTGGGTGCACCGGTCATACTTCCCATTGGAAAAGTAGTTTTAATAATTTGTATGGGTGAGGTGGTGTTTTCAACTTCAGAAACTACTGTAGAAATCATTTGATGTACTTGCTTAAAGGTATTTACCTTGCATAACTCTTCAACCTCAACACTTCCCTTTGTTGCAGTATGTGATAAATCATTACGCACTAAGTCTACAATCATAATGTTTTCTGAACGTTCTTTTTCATTTGTAAACAAAGCTGTTTTCAATTGCACATCTGCATCTTTGTCAAAACTGCGTTTAGCTGTCCCTTTAATTGGTTGCGATATAACCTTACTGTCCGTTTTTTTTAAATAGCGTTCTGGTGAAGCTGAAATTAAAAAACATTTCTTGTTTTTAAAATAAACAGCAAAAGGGGGTTCTGAAATGGCATTAAGCTGATTATATATCTGATGAGGATTAATTATAACGTTTTTAGCAAAAAATTCCATACAAAAATTGGCTTCATAAATATTGCCAAGATGAATATGTTTCAATATTTTGGTGACTTTTTTTAAGTAATTTTCTTTAGAAATTCGTTGTTTTATATCTGGCAATGTATGATTAGTTATCGATAACGAGTAGTTAGCAACTTCGATCAAATCAAGTTCTACCTCATCATCACACAGGTTGAGATATTTAATTTCCAACTGATTTCCTTTAAGGAAAAACAGTTTTTTGGGTTGAAAAAAATATAAGTCTGGAAAATGCAATCCGTCATAATTATTTGATTCTAGCTCTTCAATATCGTTTTTTAAGTCATATGAAAGATAGCCAAACAACCAATCTTTTGTATGTGACTGATATTGAAATAAATCTTCAAAAGCATTTTTGTAATCTGTTTTTATGGCCGTAAAAGCATCTACAGCTAATACCATATCAAAATTCGAATATTTTGAAAGGTTACTGTACGCTACATTTGAATCTAAAAAAATAATTTCTCCAAACTGTTGAGCCCATTTTAGAAGTTGCTTTTTAAATTCAGAAGGATTGTCAATTTGTTTAAATATGGATGTTCTCAATGATTTTTATTTGAATTTCAAAATTACAATTTTCAATTCAATTATTTTATATCTTTATGCATTAACCTATAAAACTATTACATTATGAAAATAGCAGTTTTAATTGTTCGTATTCTTCTTGGATCTCTCTTAATTTTTGCATCTGTAGTCTACTTTTTTAATCTTGGCGAAGCTGAGGTTCAAACTGGAAACATGGCTACATTGATGACTGGTTTAGTCGCATCAAAATACATCATGCCGTTAGCAAAATCTATCGAATTAATTGCTGGCTTAAGTCTTTTAAGTGGCAAATTTATGAACATATCCTTACTTGTTTTATTGCCAATTACTGTAAATATTTTTTTAATGCATACCGTAACTACTTTCTCTGAAATTCCTGTAGCTGTATTTGTTTTAGGAGCTAATACTTTTTTAATTTTTGCACATTGGGATTCGTATAAAAATCTTTTTAAAGCATAATTTATTATTAATTAAATAAAAAAATCCAAATCTCAATTTGAATAATATTAAGATTTGGATTTTATGTGTTTTTAAAAGTTTTACTAAACGTGTAGTGGTCTATTATCTGTTGCTGATAAAGCCGCTTCTTTTATTGCTTCTGCAAATGTAGGGTGTGCATGACTCATGCGAGAAATATCTTCGGCACTTGCTCTAAATTCCATTGCTACAACAGCTTCTGCAATTAAATCAGCACAGCGAGCACCAATCATGTGCACGCCTAAAACCTCATCTGTTTTAGCATCTGCTAGTATTTTTACAAAACCGTCTAAGTCACCACCAGCTCTAGCTCTTCCTAGTGCTTTAAATGGAAAACTACCCGATTTGTATGCAACTCCTTCTGTTTTTAATTGCTCTCCTGTTTTTCCTACAGCAGCTACTTCTGGCCAAGTGTAAACCACCCCCGGAATTAGGTTGTAATTAATATGCGGTTTTTGTCCTGCCAAAATTTCAGCAACCATTGCACCTTCTTCTTCAGCTTTATGAGCCAACATAGCTCCACGAACAACATCACCTATAGCATAAATATTAGGAACGTTTGTTTGCAAGTGATCGTTAACGTCTACCATTCCCCTATCTGTAATTTTTACGCCAGCTTTTTCTGCATTTAATGCTGCAGTATATGGACGACGACCTACAGAAACTAATGCATAATCCCCTTCTAAAGAAATGATCTCACCTTTTACATTTTCAGCCTTTACGGTTACTTTATTTTCTATTCTTTCTACAGATTGTACTTTGTGAGAAACATAGAATTTCATGCCTTGTTTCTTTAAAACTTTTGTTAATTCTTTAGACAACGAACTATCCATACCTGGAATAATTCGATCCATGTATTCTACTACAGATACTTGTGATCCTAATCGTAAATAAACCTGACCTAGTTCTATACCAATAACTCCACCACCTATGATTACTAAGTGTTTAGGGATTTCAGGCAGCTTTAAAGCTTCTGTTGAAGTAATAATTCTTTCTTTATCTAAGGTGATAAAAGGCAAGTTAGATGGTTTTGAACCTGTAGCAATTATTATGTTTGTTGATTCAATAATTTCAAACGAACCATCATTTTTAGTAACTTTTACATGTGTTGCATCTTCAAAAGAACCTAATCCTTCAAAAACGGTAATTTTATTTTTATCCATTAAAAACTTAACACCACCTGTAGTTTGATCAACAATAGCTTGTTTTCTATCAATCATTTTTTGGAGGTTTACTTTTACTTCTCCTGAAACTTCAATTCCGTGATCTGCAAAGTGTTTTATATCATGATAATGATGAGAAGACGCCAACAATGCTTTTGAAGGTATACAACCTACATTAAGGCAAGTTCCTCCTAAAGTTGCGTATTTTTCAACTATTGCAGTTTTAAACCCTAACTGGGCACAACGAATTGCTGAAACATACCCACCAGGACCCGAACCTATAATTAACACATCAAACTGACTCATATATCTATTTTTTTTGTTTATCTTTTATTATGCAAAATTACAAATAAATTTAGTTTTGAATTTAAAATTTTTAAATTAATCCCAATCTTCTGCCACAAAAATAAGATCTCCATTTGTTTTTGTTTTTAAATACAGTTTATGCCCTTGAATTTTATATGATTCAATAGAGTTTACAATATTTAAAAATTCAGATTCAATATCATGATCTTCACAATACATATATGTTGTTCTGCCAAGACCAAATTCTATTTTATTATTGGATGAAAGGATATATCTAAATCCAAGATCATTACAACCCATTTTAGCTGAAGAATTTTCCTTATTAGTTAAATCTAAATAACAATTTTTATCCATTATTTTTTGTTTTTGAAAATCTTTAAACTGAATCAACATCCATTTGGTATGTATGCTAGGGTTCCTTTTTTCTACTTTTGTTTTGCAAGAAATTATAGTCAAACATATGAAAAGGCTTATATATTTTTTCATTTTTTATTATTTTATATTGGTTTTAGTATTTAACACCATTAATTCTAAACAAAATCAATGCCAAAAATTATACCCTAAAAATCGATGAGTTCTTTATTTCTCCAATCATAAAAACACTCTGAGTACTTCCTATTCGTTGCAGTGTTGTTAATTTGGTTAACATAAATTGACGATACTCTTCCATATCTTTTACATAAATTTTTAATACATAATCATAATCACCACTTACATGAAAACACTCTAAAACTTCTTCTAATTGTACTACTTCTTTTTCAAAAGTAGTAACACTTTCTACATTGTGCTGAATTAATTTTACATTACACAATACCATAAAACCTTTGTTGATTTTATTTTTATCTAAAATTGTAATATATTTTGAAATGATTCCTTCCCGTTCTAGTTTTTTTATCCGTTCATAAACGGCAGTTACTGATAGGTGTAATTTCAATGACAATTCTTTTGTAGTCATTTTTGAATTTTGCTGAAGGTATGTTAGAAGGTTTTTATCGATTAAGTCCATTTTTTTTAGGTGTGTATGTTTTAGATTATGTACTGTTCCTATTACTTTTAATTTTTATCTGTCTTACAAATTTACTAGAATTATTTAACCTAAACACTATTGTTAGATTTATTTTCATTAATCATCTATTATTTATGTAAAAAAAACTAAATAAAACCATATATGTTGACAAATTAATTAGTATTTCTCAACTTTGAATAAAATTGAACTAATTTACAAATACTATAAAACCGATATTATGAATAATTTCAACCCTGCCGACAACATTCAAGATTTACAGTATTTTGGCGAATTTGGAGGTGTAAATCCATCTATTTCAGATTCATCAACCTACACGTTTTTATCAGCAAAAACAATGTTTGATACTTTTGAAGGTAATGCCGAAGGATGTTACCTATATTCCAGACACTCAACTCCGAGTAATTTATACCTAGACAGAGCACTTGCTGCAATGGAAGGAACAGAATCAGCAAATGTTGCTTCTTCTGGCATGGGTGCTATCACTCCTACTCTTTTGCAACTATGTGGTAACGGTGATCACATTGTTTCAAGCAGAACAATTTATGGTGGTACATATGCTTTTTTGAAAAATTTTGCTCCAAGAATGGGCATTCAAACAACATTTGTTAACATAACAAATTTAGATTTAGTGGAAGCAGCTATTACACCAAATACAAAAGTATTGTATTGTGAAACGGTTAGTAACCCTTTATTAGAAGTAGCTGATTTGGCAAACCTTTCTAAAATCGCTAAAAAACATAATTTAAAACTAATAGTAGATAATACATTTTCGCCATTATCGATTTCACCAATTAAATTAGGAGCTGATATTGTAATTCATTCTTTAACAAAGTACATCAATGGGAGTAGCGACACGGTTGGAGGTGTTGTTTGTGCTTCAGAAGAATTTATTAATGATTTAAAAAATGTAAATTCTGGTGCAAGTATGTTATTAGGCCCTACAATGGATAGCTTAAGGTCTGCAAGTGTTATGAAAAACTTAAGAACACTTCATTTACGCATCAAACAACACAGTTTTAATGCCGCCTATTTAGCTGAAAAATTTGAACAAGATGGTCTCAAAACAGTTTACCCAGGGTTAAAAAGTCACCCTAGTCATGAAATTTATAAAAACATGATTAATCCTGAATATGGGTTTGGTGGAATGCTAACTGTTGATGCGGGGTCACTGGAAAAAGCAAACGCTTTAATGGAACTGATGCAAGAAAGAAATTTAGGATATTTAGCTGTGAGTTTAGGCTTTTATAAAACCTTGTTTAGTGCTCCAGGAACTTCAACTTCATCTGAAATTTCAATTGAAGAACAATTGGAAATGGGATTAACAGATGGATTAATCCGTTTCTCTATAGGTTTAGATAATAATATTGAAAGAACGTATCAAATGATGAAAACATGCATGAAAGAACTTTCTATTATTTAATTTTTTATACAAAAACTGAATCAATCCGATTATTATAATAGTAATCGGATTTTTTTTATCTTTGAAATAAAAAAATGAAGAAAATAGTCTTTTTAATTCTACTAATTACTCAAAATATAACAGCTCAAACCGATAGTCGAATTTACGACATTATAAATAGTGTTTCGGCAAATAGAATTAAATCAGACATTACTACTTTAGTCAATTTTGGAACTCGAAACACTTTCAGTGATACCCTATCAGACATAAGAGGAATAGGAGCTGCCAGAAGGTGGATAAAATCAGAGTTTGAAAACATTTCAAAAAATTGTAATAATTGTTTAGACGTTTTTTATCAAAAAGATTTTGTAACAACAAACGATGGTGAACGAGTTTCAAAAGACACTTGGATTGTAAATGTCGTTGCTGTTCAAAAAGGAACTAAATATCCAAATCGTTTTATTATTATGACGGGTGATATCGACAGTAGAAATTCTGACACAATGGATTTTACGACAGATGCGCCGGGTGCAAATGATAATGCTTCTGGAATGTCAGGAACTATAGAAGCAGCAAGAGTTTTGTCAAAATATCAGTTTAAAAATAGTGTTATTTATTTAGGTCTATCAGGAGAAGAACAAGGCTTATTTGGAGGAAAAGGATTTGCTGCTTTTGCTAAAAACAAAGGTTGGGAAATTATTGGAGTTTTAAACAATGACATGATCGGTAATATAGAAGGTGTTGATGGAGTAATTGACAACAGAACATTTAGAATATTTTCTGAACCTACACCTGCTAATGAATCTGAAAAAAATCGGAATTTAAGACGTTTTTATGGTGGCGAAGTAGATGGAAACTCGAGGCAATTAGCACGATATATTGAAAAAATAACTCGAATTTACATGCCCGAAATGAATCCTATGATGGTGTATAGACTAGACCGATTTGGTCGTGGTGGACATCACAGACCTTTTAATGATTTAGGTTTTGCTGGCGTTCGAATAATGGAAGCTCATGAAAACTACAACAGACAACATCAAAACATTAGGAAAGAAAACGGAATTCAATATGGCGATGTGTTGGAAGGAGTAAATTTTGAATACACAAAGAAACTTACTAGCGTAAATGCCATTACCTTAGCTAGTTTAGCATGGGCACCACCAGCTCCAACAAATGTTCAAATTGGAGGAATAGTTGAGCCAAGTGTAAAATTAAAATGGGATGAAATAGATGATAAAACAACGACCGGTTATAAAATATATTGGAGACTAACGACTTCATCTCAATGGGAGTACAGCAAGTTTGTAGGAAAAGTATTTGACTATATTTTAGAAGGAATTGTTATAGATAATTATTATTTTGGGGTAGCTTCAGTTGATGTTGATGGACATGAGAGTGAAATTATATTTCCTTCAACTACTATTAAAACAACTTTTAAAAGAAAATAAAAAAATGTAAATCGAAATCTTACAAATAAAATTTGTCTAAAAAATTACTAAGCAATTTTTTTATATATTGCAAGATCAAAATAAATATTTCATGGATACAAAAATAATAAAAAATAAAGAGCTAAACATATGGGAAGCATTAATTCCTGTATGCTTTTTAATGATTTTACTTGCTTATAATATATTTTTTGCAGATGGAGAATTATTTGGCACCTATTCAAACCAAATAATTTTATTATTATCTGGTGGTGTTTCTTTGATTATGGGACTTTTTAATAAAGTAAAAGTTAGATCCATGATTGATGAAATTTGGATTAATATAAAAAGCATATTTGTTCCGATTATTATATTATTATTAGTTGGAGCATTAGCAGGCACATGGCTAATTAGCGGCATTATACCTGCTATGATTTATTACGGATTACAAGTATTGAGTCCGTCTATTTTTCTTCCAGCATCTGTCATCATCGCTTCAATTATATCTATTGCAACAGGTAGCTCATGGACAACCTCTGCAACTGTAGGTATAGCATTAATAGGTATTGGAACTACTTTAGGAATTCCTGCAGGGATGATTGCAGGTGCAGTTATATCTGGCGCATACTTTGGTGATAAAATGTCTCCATTAAGCGATACCACAAATTTAGCCCCAGCAATGGCTGGAACTGATTTATTTACACATATAAAATACATGGCATATACAACAGTTCCAACTTATATTGTTACATTAATAGTGTTTTCAATTCTCAGTTTAACTATCCAAACAAATGGAACTGCCAATATAAATAGCATCTTAGAAACCATAAAAAACACATTTGTTATAACACCCTATTTATTTTTAGTGCCTATTTTAGTTATTGTATTAATTGTTTTTAAAACAAAACCCTTAATTGCATTAACATCTGGAGTTGTTTCTGCAATAGTTTTTGCGCTTTATTTTCAACCAGAGCTTATCAATTCGTTAGGAGCCTCTAAATTTAAAACAATTCTGAACGCAATTTTTACAGAAACCTCAATTATAACAAATAATACCTCTTTGAATGATCTATTCAGTTCAAAAGGAATGGGTGGAATGTTATGGACTATTTTATTAATTCTTTCGGCAATGGTTTTTGGAGGAATTATGGATGCTATAGGAGCTTTGTCTCGTATAACAGCAGTTTTACTGTCTTTTGCATCTTCAGTTTTTGGTCTTTTTGCAACTACAGTTATAAGTTGTTTAGGTCTAAATATTGTGGCCTCTGATCAATATTTAGCCTTGGTTATTCCGGGTAAAATGTTCAAAAAAGCGTTTGAAGAAAAAGGATTAGCTCCTGAAAATTTGAGCAGAACTCTTGAAGATTCTGGCACTGTAACATCGGTATTAATCCCTTGGAATACATGTGGAGCTTATCAAAGCAGTGTTTTAGGTGTAGATGTAGGTGACTATTTTATATATGCTATATTTAACTGGCTCAGTCCAATTACAACCTTAATTTTTGCTGCTTTTAACATCAAAATAAGACAATTAATAAAAAAATAAATGGCCTGTAATATAAGGAGTTCCCCAGAAAAAAACTTTTTTATTTAATTTCGGCACTTAATCCAGCATCTAACAAAGATGAACATAAGGGTTTAAGTTCTTCATAACTCCCTGTTTTAACGGTGCATCTGCCTTTGTAATGAACTAATATGGCACATTGTTCAGCCTGTTCTTTTGTATGTTTACATACCTGTATTAAAGTATCTATAACATGGTCAAAAGTATTTACGTCGTCGTTGTAAAGAACAATTTCATTGTTTAATCCAATTTCTTCAAGAACATCAACGTTTTCTTGTATTTTTTCTTTAGTACCCATTTTTTTAAATAAGAATTAGGTAATTTAATTTACGTATTTTAAAGAAATCCAGTTATTACTTTCTAATTTTTTAACAAATGTTAATCCTTTGCTTGTGCATGATTCATCAATAGATGAAAAATCTTCATTATAAAATCCACTAAACAAAATTATCCCTTTTAAGTTTAAACAGTCTGCATAAGTTTGCATGTCGTTTAGTAAAATGTTTCGATTGATATTCGCAATAATTAAATCGTATTTTTTACCTTTTAACAAAGCAGCATCACCTTCATAAACCGTTATGTGTTTACAGTTGTTTCGCTCTGCATTTTCGATAGCATTTAAATAACACCAGTTATCTATATCAATAGCATCTATAGGATTTGCCCCTTTTTTATCGGCTAAAATTGCTAAAATTGCTGTACCACATCCCATATCTAATGTTTTTAAATTGGCAACATCGATCTCTAATAAATGCTGTATCATCATGTGGGTAGTTTCGTGATGACCTGTTCCAAAACTCATTTTTGGTTCAATTATAATGTCATATGCAGCATTTGTTATTTCATGAAAAGGAGCTCTCACATGACATTTACCGTCAACATCAATGGGTTTAAAGTTTTTTTCCCATTCTTCATTCCAATTTACTTGTTCTATTTCTTCAAAAGTATATGTAATTTTAAATTCATCATTCGAAAGAATTGCAATGTCATGCAATATTGTTTCATTCCATAAATCCATTTTTACAAATGCAGACAAACCCTTTTCTGATTCCAAAAAACTTTCAAAAGCGGTATCCCCTAATTGTGCCATTAAAATTTCACTACCCAGCTCTTTAGGTTCAATACTAAAATCATACCCTATATAATTGTTTGACATTTTTTTTTGCAAATATAAGTAATGCATTTGTTTTTTTGTGAAAACTTTATAATTTGTTGTTATCAACAAAAGTATTTGATATGTATATTTAACGAAATTGTTTTTATGAAAAGTTCATTCATTATAATTATACTAGTTACGTTATTGTCTAGTTTTCAAAATAAAGCTCAAGAGAAAACACCTTCAAAAACATCCAATAACTCAAAAATCGCTTTAGAAAACATATATCAATTTAAGGTCATAAATTTAGAAGGCGGTTTATTTGACTTTTCTACCTTAAAAGGAAAGAAAATTATGATTGTAAATACTGCATCGGAATGCGGTTTAACGTTTCAATATAAAGATTTACAGGCTCTTTATGAAAAATATAAAAATAAAAATTTTGTAATTGTTGGTTTTCCAACAAATAACTTTGGTTCTCAAGAGCCAGGAACAAACAAAGAAATTGCTGCTTTTTGTTACAAAAATTATGGCGTAAGTTTTCCTATGATGTCAAAAATATCAATCAAAGGAAAAAATATGCATGAAATTTATCAGTTTTTAACCCAAAAAAACAAAAACGGATTAAAAGACAATACAGTGGAATGGAATTTTCAAAAATACCTCATCAATGAAAAAGGCTATTTAGAAAAAGTAATAAATCCCAGCATATTACCTACTGACAAGTCAATAATTGAATGGATTGAAAAATAGATTAATGTATAATTTTAAAAAACACTAAACTACAGCGTTTGTAATAAACAATAGTGTTTATACTTATACCTTTATTTCTCTTTAATATTCTTTATATTTTACTATAAATCATTCATTAGCATACTTAAAACGAGTGAAAATTATTTTTAACACATAAAAAATGAGTTTCATCTGAAAAAATTGACACTTTATCAGAAAATATTCATTATATTCGTTTTGTTTTTATTTATTTACATTATTGTATCGTTTATGTAAATCATGTTTTATATATTTGTCGATATTATACGTTTTGATGTATAATATCGAACATAATATTAAAAAAATAAACATGACGAAGACAACACAAAAAAAAATTCTAAATTCATTATTTATTATAATGATTTGCTCAAGTAAATTATTTGCTCAAGGTGATGGAACTGGAGAGCCGAATGGAGGTCCTTCAGCACCTATTAACAACTATTTAATTCCATTTATCATTATGTCAATAGTTTCTTGTGCCCTATATTTTTTTTACTATTGTAAAAAAACGAATAAATTAAATTAATAAATAAATAAGATGAAAAAAAATACTTTTAATTTAAAAAAGATGAAATTTTATTTTACAATTTTATCATTAGTTTTGTTGTCTTTCTCTGTTAGCGGACAAGTACAACAAAATGGTACTTTGTACATTGGTGACACCGGAATTGTATATATAGGTACTTTATCGTCACCTTATACTTTTGGTCCTGCAGCAAGTATGGTGGAGTCTACAACTACTCGAACAGCTTCTTATGGAAGATTGTATTTTCCTGCTGGATCAACATCTATAGGAGCTGTTGATGCACATAATTTAAATGGCTATGTCACAACAGTTGGTAATGCCGATTTTATAATGCCTATTGGTTCTGGCACGGTATATGCTCCTTTAAGGGTGCAACCACTAGATATATCAAAAGAAATTGACGGTGCTTATGTTGCTTTAGCCCCAACAGGGACGGTTGATTCATCAACTTTAAATGCAATTTCAACTGTTGAATATTGGGATATGCCTAATAGTGCAGATGCAGGTGCAAAAATAACTTTATCATGGAGATCAGCCAGTGATTTATTAAACATGCCGGTTTTAGGTGGTGGGGCTACTACTGCTATTTCAGATATTGTTATTGCAGGATACAACACAAGTTCAAATAAATGGGAACGTATTGAATCTGTCGTTGATGGTCAAAATTATTTTGATAATTC
>NZ_CAWUTS010000069.1:0-14548 GCF_963925415.1 uncultured Flavobacterium sp.
GTTACTGCAACTTTTACACAAATACCAAGTATTTGTCAAAATACCACGGCGCCAGTTTTACCTATTTTATCAACTAATAATATTTTAGGGACTTGGAATGCGGTAATTAATACTACTACTCCTGGCAACACAACATATACGTTTACACCTGAAACATCTCCGTGTCAGAATATTCAACCCTATCAATTAAACATTACAATAACAAATAAAAATATACCCAATTTTATTGATGCTATATCGTTTTGTAAGGGAGCAAATTCGCCTGTGTTAAATTTAACATCCCCAAATGGAATACCTGGAACATGGATCCCTACAAGTATAAACAACTCACTATCAGGAATATATGTTTTTACACCAAATTTAGATCAATGTGCTGTTTCACAAACCATAAATGTTACAGTATTTGAACCTACATTGATGAGCATAGACTTTACAACAAACGGTGCATTTGCTGAAAATCAAATAGTAACAATTTTAGCATTAGATGCAGGAAATTATTCATACCAATTGGATGATGGTATTCTACAAGAAAGTAATGTTTTTACTCATGTAGATTCTGGCATTCACACCATAAAAGTAATAGATAAAAACGGTTGTTCGCAACCGCTATCAAAGGACATTTTAATAGTTAGCTATCCTCGCTTTTTTACACCTAATGGAGACGGATTTAATGATTTTTGGACTATTTACGGCTTAAATAGTTTGGAAAATCCAACTGTTTTTATTTATGATCGTTACGGAAAACTAATAAAACAGTTAAAACCAAATAATATAGGATGGAATGGAACTTTAAATGGTCATAGCTTGCCTGCAGCTGACTATTGGTTTACAATTGATTATGAGGAGAATAACATTTTTAAAACTTTTAGAGCCCATTTTAGTCTAATACGATAGTGTCCTAAAATAAAAATTGTTTATTGAAAATTTAATTTTTATTTAGTACATTTACTTAAAACTAATTATTATGGCAAAAAGTCAAGACGCAAAAAAAACGGAAAAAAAAGAACCGTTAAAATCGGCTAAAGAAAAAAAAGCAGAGAAGAGAGATAAAAAAAACAGTCCTAAAAGAGATTAAAAACTAATAAAAACACGATGTATTTCGTGTTTTATTTTTAATTACACCCTATTTTTAAAAGACTTAATTACAAAACAGTAACTAAACCTTAAAGAAAATTATTCTATTCTTAACAGTTTAGTGTTTGGCAAAACCATAATTAATTGTATTTTTACAATCGTAATTTTAAACATAAAATGGGCAAAATAATTGCAATTGCAAATCAAAAAGGAGGCGTAGGAAAAACAACTACATCTATAAATTTAGCGGCTTCGCTAGGTGCTTTAGAAAAGAGAGTTTTATTGATAGATGCTGATCCTCAGGCTAATGCAAGTAGTGGGTTAGGTATTGATGTAGATGCTGTAGAAATAGGATCTTATCAAATATTAGAACACAGTAATACTCCAGAAGAAGCTATTGTAACGTGTTCTGCACCCAATGTTTGGGTCATTCCGTCACATATAGATTTGGTAGCAATTGAAATTGAATTAGTAGATAAAGAAAATAGAGAATACATGCTTAAACAAGCATTGGAAAGTGTTAAAGATAAATATGACTACATAATTATTGACTGTGCCCCATCTCTTGGTTTACTAACTTTAAATGCTTTAACAGCTGCTGATAGTGTAATTATACCCATACAATGTGAATATTTTGCATTAGAAGGTTTAGGCAAACTGCTGACAACAATAAAAAGTGTTCAAAGAATACATAATCCTGATTTAGACATAGAAGGTTTATTACTTACTATGTACGACAGTCGTTTGCGTTTATCTAATCAAGTGGTTGAAGAAGTAGAAAAACACTTTGCAGATATGGTGTTTAAAACCATAATTCAACGTAATGTTAAATTAAGCGAAGCACCAAGTTTTGGAGAAAGTATAATTAATTTTGATGCAACAAGTAAAGGTGCTTTAAATTATATAAATTTGGCTGAAGAAATTATTCAAAAAAATAAAGCGTAAAAATGACAAAGGCTGTAAAAAAGCAAGCATTAGGAAGAGGGTTATCTGCTCTTTTAAAAGATCCTGCTAATGATATAAAATCTGTAGGTGATAAAAATGCAGATAAGGTTGTAGGCAATATGGTAGAATTAGATATAAATTCTATAGAAATAAACCCACATCAACCTCGAACTAATTTTAATGAAGAAACATTAAATGAATTGGCCAGTTCCATAAGAGAACTTGGTATAATTCAACCTATAACGGTTCGTAAGCTTGAATTTAACAAATATCAATTAATATCGGGTGAAAGACGTTTAAGGGCCTCAAAAATTATTGGTCTTTTGCAGGTACCTGCCTATATAAGAATTGCCAATGATCAAGAATCACTTGAAATGGCATTGGTTGAAAATATTCAACGCCATGATTTAGATCCAATAGAAATCGCGTTATCATATCAACGTTTAATAGACGAAATTAATCTTACACAAGAACAAATGAGCGAGCGTGTTGGAAAAAAACGTTCAACAATAGCTAATTATCTTCGCTTATTAAAACTAGACCCTATCATACAAACCGGCATACGTGACGGCTTTATATCAATGGGTCATGGAAGAGCACTAATTAATGTAGAAGATAATGAGGTTCAAAGTAATATATATCACAAAATTGTAATCGAAAACTTGTCGGTAAGAGGCACTGAGGCATTAGTTAAAAAATATCAAGAAAGCCTAGTAGCAAAAAAACCCAAAACTAAAGCAGAATCGTTTATAATTGAAGAAAATCAAATTAAAGTATTTGCTCATTATTTTGGAACAAAAGTAGATGTAAAATCTGCTGGAAATGGTAAAGGTAAAATTACCATACCTTTTCATTCTGAAGAAGATTTTGAACGTATTTTGAAACTTATAAAAGAATAGTGAAACAGTCTGTTTTTAAATATGTATTTCTTTTGTTTTTTTGTAGCACTTTTCTATGGTCACAAAAAAACGAAATCATTAAGCCAAAAGACACCTTGTCAATCACTATAAATCCTTTAGCTCCATCAAAAGCAGCATTTTATTCAGCTATTTTGCCTGGCTTAGGACAAGCGTATAATAAAAGTTACTGGAAAATTCCAATTCTATATGCTGGCCTTGGAATTTCGATATATTCTTATGCATTTAATCAACGGGAGTACACTAATTTTAGAAACGAATACAAACGTAGATTAGATGGAACATATGATCCAAATCATCCTATTTTTGGCGCTCTAGATAATGACCGATTGATAAGTGGGCAAAAGTTTTATCAAAAAAATAGAGACTTATCCATGCTAATGACTGTTGGTATTTATATTTTAAATATCGTGAATGCAAATGTGGATGCTCATTTAGATCAGTTTAACGTGAATGATAATTTATCCGTAAAGCCCCAATTGTTTCAAAATGAGTTAAACAACGAACAAAACATTAGCTTGTTATTAAACTATACGTTTTAACAGCAATTATACACACTAAAACTCTATGAATATAGCACTATTAGGCTACGGAAAAATGGGAAAGGTTATTGAAAAAATAGCTTTAGAAAGAGGGCATACTATTGTGCTTAAAAAATCTATTGACGATTCTTTTGACGGTTTAGAGCAGGCAGATGTAGCTATTGATTTTAGCGCTCCTTCGTGTGCTATTTCACACATTTATAAATGCTTAAACACTAATATACCTATAATAAGTGGCACAACAGGCTGGCTAGACGCCTATGACAAAACAGTTGATTTGTGTAATAAAAAAAACGGAAGCTTTATTTATGCTTCGAATTTTAGCTTGGGTGTAAATGTTTTTTTTGAATTGAACGCCTATTTGGCAAAAATGATGAAAAAAATTGATCAATATAAAGTCTCAATGCAAGAAGTTCATCATACACAAAAAATTGATGCACCAAGTGGCACAGCCATAACATTAGCTGAAGGAATAATTGAAAATACACATTATTTAAACTGGACTTTAGAAAAACCTACAGAAAATGAAATTCAAATCGATTCGCAAAGAATTGAAAATGTGCCGGGTACACATCGTGTTTTTTATAAATCAGAAGTCGATAAAATTGAAATAAAACACACCGCACACAGCAGAGATGGCTTTGCTTTAGGAGCTCTTATTGCTGCCGAATGGTTGGTTGGTAAAAAGGGTGTTTACAATATGAAAGATGTATTGGAAATAAAAGATTAGTAATTAGTTAAATAACTAATATCAAACAATTAAACAGGTCAATGGCTTAACAGTTAAATAATACATAAAATGACAGCATTACAATGGTTACTATTTATAGCAATAGTTCAAATAATTCACGGTTTTGGAACATGGAAATTATACGAAAAAGCAGACAGAAAATCTTGGGAAGCTTTTATTCCTGTCTATAATGCAATAGTATTAATGCAAATTATCAACAGGCCAAAATGGTATACGTTTCTTCTGTTTATACCGGTTATTAACCTTATTATGTTTCCGGTATTGTGGGTAGAAACTATCAGAAGTTTTGGTTACAACTCTTCAAAAGACACCTTATACGTTATTTTAACTTTTGGTTTATATATATATTACATCAATTATACGCAAAAACCAAGCTATATAGTTGACCGCAGTTTAGTTCCTTCAAACAAAACCGCAGATATAGTTAGTTCCTTACTATTTGCCATAGTTGTAGCTACTTTTGTTCACACCTATTTTATACAGCCGTTTACCATACCTACATCTTCTTTAGAAAAATCATTATTGGTTGGTGACTTTCTATTTGTGAGCAAGTTCAATTATGGTGCACGAGTTCCTATGACTACTGTAGCCGCACCAATGGTTCATGATTCGTTACCTTTTGTAAAAATTAAATCATATACTACATTTCCACAACTGCCTTATTTTAGGTTTCCAGGTTTTGAAAAAATTAAAAACAATGATATTGTCGTTTTTAACTGGCCAACCGACACCCTTTACAACATGTATAAAGTTGCCGATAAACGCTATGACAAGCCTATTGATAAAAAAACAAATTATGTAAAAAGGTGTGTGGGTATTGCTGGAGACTCTTTACAAATCATAGACGGAATTGTCTTTATCAATGGTGAAAAATTAATTTTACCCGAAAGAGCAAAACCTCAATATTACTTTAAAATAATATTAAAAGAAAGTACTGCTGATGTTATAAAAAAAGAATATGCCATTACAGAATCCTATCCTATATTTGAGATTAAAAATGAAATCTGGGATAAAGAAGCATTAAAAACCGAATTAATAAAAAATTATGCCTTTAACGAAGTTGGCAGAGATAGTTTAACTTCAGTTGTGCAAGGAGATATTGATCAAAACATATACAACAAACTAGGATTAGAATTTTCTAGTTCTTATTTCTATGGCAATTTAACAGATCAAAAGTATGAACAAATAAAAACCGACTCCCGAATTAAATCTGTAGAAAGAAAGATAAGAAAAGATACAGAAGATGGTATTTTTCCAGATATGAAGGACGGTATACCATCTACAACCCATCAATGGAACAATGACAATTTTGGCCCTATATATATTCCAAAAAAAGGTGCTACCGTAGCTATAAACAAACAAACCTTGCCTTTCTACAAAAAGATCATCAACGAATATGAAGAAAATGATTTACAAGTAAATGGCAACGAAATTAGAATAAATGGTCAAGTTTCTACTACCTATACTTTTAAACAAAATTACTATTGGATGATGGGAGACAACCGTCACAACTCACTAGATGCACGTTATTTTGGCTACACGCCAGAAAACCATATTGTTGGAAAGCCAATATTTATTTGGATGAGTATTGATGGCATTAATGACGGCATTAAAAACTGGAGCATTCGTTGGGATAGATTATTTACAACCGTGAGTGGTGAAGGTCAGCCTCAGTCTTATTTTAAATTTTTCTTGATATTTTTAGCAGGATATTTTGCTTTTGATTATTTTAAAAATAAGAAGAAAAAGAAAAAAGACAGTCTGTAAACCTTAACCGGTTGAATGTAATGCGTTAAAACAATTAAAAACTTGAAAACACTTCTTCATCCTACTTATTTTCCTTCGATTAGCCATTACATTGCTATGATTCAGGCTGATGAATTAGTATTTGAAACAGAAGATAATTTTCAAAAACAAACCAACAGAAACCGAATGTACATTTATAGTGCAAACGGCATTCAGATGCTCAATATTGCTGTTCAGCACCAAAACACAGAACACCAGAAATACAAAGAAATACGCTTAGAAGAGCAATCTGGCTGGCAAAAAAATCATTTTAAATCGTTAGAAGCAGCTTATAAAAATTCGCCCTTTTACGATTATTTCATTGATGATTTAGTACTAATTTTTCAAAAAAAACATACGTTTTTATTGGATTTAAATTTTGAAATATTTGACACAGTAAACTCGTGTTTGGGTATCGATTTATATTTTTCAAAAACTACAGAATATTTTCATGAAGTAAAAGATACAAGCAATTTTCGTCATTTAGCAAACGGAAAAAAAGACACAACACAAACAGATGAATACACCCAAGTTTTTCATGAAAAATACGGTTTTATTCCTAATTTAAGCATCCTTGATTTACTATTTAATGAAGGTAGATATGCTGTTTCCTATTTAAAGCAACAATCAATACTTATACTATAATAACAATATTCATTTACCTATTTTTAAACTCTAAACGCGTTGATAGTGGGTAATGATCACTGTGTAAAAAAGCATCATATGAGTTATATGCCTTTACTTCAAATGCATCTTCAACCAAAATAAAATCAATTCGAGCAGGATAATATTTAAAATGATATGATTTTCCAAAACCCAACCCCGCTTCTTCAAAACTATCCTTTAAATCAGCTTTAATCAATCGATAAACATAAGAAAACGCACTGTTGTTCATATCTCCACAAATAATTTTAGGTAACTTACAGCCATCCATATGCTTTTTTATAGATTCAGCTTGTTGCTGTTGTACTTTAAAAGTAGTACTCAGTCTATTGAATATAAATATTGATTTAGCTTCATCTATATCATCGTTTATATCGGTGCTTATTTTAATAGATTGCAAATGCATGCTGTATATTCTAATGGTGTCTTTCTGCTTTTTTACATCCACGAAAATAACTTTGTTTGAAGTATTTGGAAATAATATTTCACCTTTGTTAATTATGCGGTATTTAGAATAAATAGCTTGACCATATTTGTTTTTATTACCTTTAACATCTATATATTTGTATTTATATTGACTAAAGTTTGCAGAAGCAAGTGGAGAAAATTCTTGAAGACACAAAACATCTGGATCTTCATCAAAAACAAATTTTGAAATTTGCTGAGGCACATTTTTTTCGGGCAACCATTCATATAAATTAAACAAACGCACATTATAACTCATAACCGTAAAATCTGATGGCGATTTGGGCAAATTAGTATCTGTAAAATTATACAACTTATTAATAAAGGTTATGCCTAACATCAAAACGATACCCGAAATCAGTGTTTTTTTATTTAAAAGAACCAACCAATAAACAAAAAAAAGAAAATTAAGAATCAATAAAAAAGGCAAAATTAACGAAAAAACACTCAAGAACGGAAAAAGTTTGGGTGCTAAAAAAGGCAAAACATAAACACTTATTGTAAGCACAAAAAGTATAACGTTTAAAAAACCCATTAACCTATTAAACCATGATTCGCTTTTCATGTTTTTTTTATTTTCCTATTTTAAACAAAAACTGTTTTTCTTCTGTTGACAAACTATCATAGCCCGATTTGCTTATTTTATCTAAAATATCATCTACTTTTTTTTGTTGCAAATCTGTTTTATGTGTTTTTTTAAGATTAGATGTGTTTTTATTGATGTGAACTTTTGAAAATGAATTATTATTTTTTGGATTATTATTTTCAAACATATTAAATACTATTTTAGAAACATCTGTGCCATTTTGAAGCAATTTAACAAAAACAAGTCCAAATAATGCACCACTAAAATGAGACAGATGACCCGAAAAATTTGAAAAAGGCATTTGTATTATATCCAAAAAGATAATAAAAAAAGCAATGTGCCAAAGCTTAACATATCCTATAAAAAACAATTTTACTTCGGTATAGGGAGCATAAATTGTAACGGCAAATAATACCGAAAAAATAGCAGCACTTGCGCCAACCAACAAAGAATTATCTGTTAAAAAAAAATTAAAAAGTAAATAAAATATGCCTGCAAAAATTCCGCCAAAAAAGTACACAAAAGTATATTGCTTTACGGTAAAAAAACTTAAAAAATAAAAACTACTAAACCACAACACAAAAATATTACTCAACAAATGAAAAAAATCGGCATGAACAAACATATAGGTAAACAAAGTCCAAAAATGCAATGCAAATTTAGAAACATTAGAAGATAATCCTATATATTCATATAGATTGAAATTGATTTTTGAAACTTTAAGAATAACATCTAATAAAGAAACAAATACAAAAACACCAACGTTCCAAAAAATAATTCTTTGAACGATACCTCCTGTATGATATTGGTTTTTTAAATCTTGAAAAATATTCATTTTATTTTTATAATACCTAATTTTAATATTGTGTGTTATCTTTTATAAATTTTGTACTCAACTAGTTCCAACGGTTGTTGTTAAACTGATTTTTTTTCCAATACCAAACCATAATAAAGCCAAACAAAGCTCCTCCCAAATGAGCAAAATGAGCAATTCCTGTTCCGCCTGTTCCAAATAAAGAATTTCCTTTTAATCCTAAAACCAAATCAATAATTAATATTCCTGGAACAAAATATTTTGCTTTAACTGGTACCGGTATAAACATTAATCCAAGTGTTGCATTTGGATACATAAAAGCAAAAGCAACTAATAAACCATAAATGGCTCCAGATGCCCCAACAGCTACTCCATAAAAAACACCTGATAAATTATCAAATTGTATTTGTGAAATTAATCCGTCAAATGATTCAAAATTCTGATTGTTTAAAGCGATGATAACTTGTTCTTTTGACAGCCCCCCTTTAAGTAGGGGCTGTATAGCCTCATGAAATTCATAATAATTAAATGCCGAATATAAAATAGACGCACCCAAGCCACAGGAAAGGTAAAAAAACAAAAACTTTTTTACGCCCCATTGTTGCTCTAAGTTTGAGCCAAAAGAATATAAGGCAAACATATTAAAAGCAATATGCATAAGTCCCCCATGCATAAACATGCTGGTCAAGGGTTGCCAAATCTTAAAACGATCACTTTCAAAATAATGTAACGCTAAAAGGTCTTGTGATGCTGGTAAGAACTGGCATCCAATAAATACTAAAATATTGGCAATCAATAATTGTTTTACGGTTTCGGTCATATTCATCATAAAGCAAATCGTTTATCTAAATCATCAACAGTTAAGGTGATGAATGTGGGTTTTTTAAAAGGTGAAATTTTGGGGTCTTTACATGCAAACAATGCATTAACCATATTGTCTATTTCGTATTGTGTTAAATATGTTCCTGTTTTTACGGCCAAACTGTTGGCCATCGATTTTGCAATGCCATCGTTTTGTGAAAAGCTACTTTGCGGAAATTTTTGTTGCAAATCTGACACCAAATCATCTAATAAAACAGGCACTTTACCTTCTTTAATATTGGCCGGTATGCCCGAAAAAACAACTGTTTCCTTTGTAAAATCATTAAAAGTAAAACCCGTATGTTCCAATTGAACTTTTAATTCTCTCAAAACACTAAGATCTTGAAACGACATAACTACTGATAACGGAAAAAGCAATTGTTGACTTAATCCTTTAGAAACGGTCATGTTTATTAAAAATTGCTCATACAAAATACGCTGATGTGCTTTTCGTTGATCAATGATTAACAATCCCGATTTAATGGGACTCACTATATATTTTTTTTGCAACTGATAATTGTTTTGAACCACAGTATCTGCATCAACACCATCAAACAATGAAGTTGTTGCTTCATCAGATTCAAAGGTTGTGTTTTGCGATTCAAATTCATCAGTCAAGCCTACGTACAAACTTTCCCAATTGGCATTTTGACTTTTGGGATAAACTTGTGATTTGGACTTTTCATTGGAATTTTGAAAAGGATTAAAACCGCGATCAAACTCTAAAATTGGCACGCCAGGTTCCTTTTTAGAATAGGCATAAGGTGTATCTAAATTTGCATCCCGTTCAAAATCTAGTATGGGAGCTACATTAAATTGACCTAAACTGTGTTTGATACTCGAACGTAAAATAGCATAAATAGACTGTTCGTCATCAAATTTAATTTCGGTTTTTGTAGGATGAATGTTGATGTCAATGGTGTGTTTGGGCACATCAAAAAACAAAAAATAAGAGGGCTGTGTACCTTCTTTCAACAAGCCCTCATAGGCATTCATTATGGCATGATGCATATAGCCACTTTTGATGAATCGATCGTTTACAAAAAAGAACTGCTCACTTCTGTTTTTCTTGGCAAATTCGGGTTTAGACACAAACCCATGTATGTTTACGATATCCGTATTTTCAGAAACAGGCACTAACTTTTCATTTGTTTTTCCTGCAAAAACATTAACAATACGTTGTCTAAAATTTGAAATCGGCAAATTCAAATACTCTTCGCCATTGTGGTACATGATAAAGCGAATGGAAGGATGAGCCAAGGCTACCCGCTGAAATTCATCTACAATATGTCTAAATTCAATGGTATCTGACTTTAAAAAATTGCGTCGAGCCGGAATGTTATAAAATATATTTTTAACTGAAAAAGATGTTCCTTTTGGGCAAACAACCACATCTTGTGATATAACTTTACTGCCTTCTATTACAATATGTGTGCCCAATTCTTCATCTTCCAACCTAGTTTTTAATTCCATATGTGCAATTGCAGCAATAGAAGCTAAAGCCTCTCCACGAAAACCTTTGGTATGCAAATCAAATAAATCTTCGGCATTTTTTATTTTAGATGTGGCATGACGATCAAAACACATTCGTGCATCAATTACATCCATTCCGCCACCATTATCAATAACTTGTATAAGGGTTTTACCCGCTTCTTTTATGATGAGTTTAATTTCGTTTGCCTTTGCATCTACAGCGTTTTCAATCAATTCTTTAACTACAGATGCCGGTCGTTGAACCACTTCTCCAGCCGCAATTTGATTGGCAACATGATCGGGTAATAATTGTATTTTTGATGGCATTAAAATAGGTCAATATTTATATAGCGTAGAAAAGCAAAACAAGCTAAAACCAAAACTCCAGCAATAATAGCAATTCTAAAGCTACTGGATCTTGACGAATGCATTGTACTTTCTGCATGCCAACCGGTTCTAAATGAAATACGCTTATCGGTGTCTCTTAGTATTCGTTTTTCCTCTATTCGTTTATCTCTTTCTTCTTTTTGAGCGTCAAAAAAACGAGGCTTATATTCAAACCTTCTATGAGAATGTAGTCTTAATAAGGATTTAATAAACATAGTTGCTTTATTTATTTAAATAAAATCAAATTTACAGATTTATTAGCTAAAAGCCATAAAAAAACCCACTCATTTGAGCAGGTTAACTTTTTTTTATGTAAACTTTAACCTAAAGCAATCATTTTAATAGCTGAAATAGCTGCTTCTACACCTTTGTTTCCATAAATTCCTCCACTTCTATCTAAAGATTGTTGCTTGTTGTTATCGGTTAAAACACAAAAAATAGTAGGAATCTGATACATTAAATTCATCTCTTTTATTCCTTGAACAACACCTTCACATATATATTCAAAATGCAGGGTTTCGCCTTTAATGAGAGATCCTATAACAATAACAACATCTACATGTACTTCTTCGTGCATTTTTTTTGCACCAAAAATTAATTCAAAACTTCCAGGAACATTCCATCGTACTATGTTTTCATTGATAGCACCACAATCTATTAAGGCATCATAAGCGCCTTTATACAGGCCTTCTGTTACATCATCGTTCCATTCAGAAACCACAAAACCAAACCGAAAATCTTTCGCGTTTGGAAGTGCGTTTTTATCGTAATTGGATAAGTTTTTATTTTCTGTTGCCATATTTATTCTGCACGAGCAATATAACCATCTATATCAGATGCTTCTGCACTTGTACTGTATTTTTCTTTAATTGCTAAAAATGATTCTAAAGCCTCTGCTTTTTTACCTTGCGATAAAGCTAAAATACCATGTTTTTTTAAATAACGTGGCGATGTAAAATCGTTATCTGAAGCCTTAGCCGCCTTTAAATAATACGATAAGGATTCGTCATATTTTTTTAATTCTGAAAACGAATCTCCAATTACTCCTAAAGCAATCGGTTTTAAATTTTCGTCGTTTGTTTTAAATTTTTCCAAATGCGCTACTGCATTTTTATAATCTTTTAGGTTAAAGTATGACATACCTGCAAAATATTCTGCTAAATCTGCTGTTTGCGTTCCCGCATATTCAGAAATAATACCTTCAAATCCTAACTTACCTTCACCACCTTTTAAAGCTAAAGTAAATAATGAATCTTGTGCTGTTTGGCTTTCAACCGCTTGCTTAAAATATTGTTGGGCCTGAAAAATATTGTTTACCGCTTTTGACTCTTTTGGTTCAACCACATATTTCATATATAAAAAATAACAAGTTGTCACCACAGCTATAGCCGCAACTAAACCTATAATTAGTTTTTGATTTTTAACAACCCAGTCTTCCGCTTTATTAGCTTGTTCGTCTAAGGTTTCAAAAACTTCTGCAGTTGTACTTTCTCCGTTATAAGCTTCGCTCAAATCATTTGATGCATCATCTGCAATATCATTCGACTTTGGAGTTTTATAACCTCTTTTATTATATGTAGCCATTTAAATTAATTTAATGAGCTGCAAAAATATAACTTTTATTGAATTAGCACCAAAAAAATTAAGAAAATTAAAAACATTATTGGTATTATTATTCCATAATTTACACTTAAATTTGTACTTTGTTCATTTAATAGCCCTAAAATCTTAAATTTTACACGTGTTTTTAAAATCTATTTCCTTACTCAATTATAAAAACATTACGGAACTTCAGTACCAATTTGACCCTAAAATCAACAGCTTTGTAGGCAAAAATGGAATTGGAAAAACAAATATATTAGACGCTATTTACCATTTAGCTTATGGCAAAAGTTATTTTACACCGCTTTCGAGTCAAAACATCAAACACGGCGAAGATTTTTTTGTAATTAATGGCGTATTTGAAAAAGAAGAAAAAGAAGAAAAAGTTGTATGTAGCCTTAAAAAAGGACAAAAGAAAACCATAAAACGAAACGGAAAAATATACGAAAAACTATCTGAACACATCGGTTTTATTCCGTTGGTAATCATATCTCCGTCAGATGCAGATTTGATTACAGATGGCAGTGAAACCAGAAGGAAATTTGTAGACAGTGTTATTTCAATTTTAGACAGTTCATATTTAAATGAACTTATTTATTATCAAAAAACACTAGCGCAACGCAATGCTTTGCTGAAATATTTTGCACTTAATCATGTATTTGATGCTGATAATTTGGCCGTTTATGACGAACCTCTAGCTGCAGTGGGGTTAAAAATATTTACTAAAAGACAACAGTTTTTGGCTAATTTTATTCCCATATTTCAAAAACACCATAAAATTATTACCGATAAGGCTGAAGAGGTGCAGCTTCGTTATGAAAGCCAATTGTTCGATAAACCGCTAAAAGACTTGCTAAAAATTAATTTGACCAAAGATAGAGCCTTACAATATTCATCTGTGGGGATACATAAGGACGATTTGTCATTTGAAATTGACGGTTTTCCGATAAAAAAATACGGGTCTCAAGGCCAACAAAAATCGTTTTTAATTGCTTTAAAATTAGCCCAATTTGAATTCATCAAAGAAAAAAGTGGTGTTTTACCCCTCTTACTATTCGATGATATTTTTGATAAGCTAGACGAATTTAGAGTTCAAAAAATAGTTTCCATGGTAAACAATGATGTTTTCGGACAAATTTTTATCACGGACACACATGAAGAACGAACCGAGAGCATTATCAAATCGACGCATCAATCCTATGCCATTTTTAAGCTTTAATAAAACGACGTGCAACTCCATATTACACAAAAAATTTTATATGCATAATAGTTATCGTTAAGTTCTAAACTATTGCCCATATCCCAATAAATACTACATTTGTATCTTAGCATTTAAAAGCATGAATATTCTATCTAATTTTCAATTAAAAAAACACAACACTTTTGGCATTTCGGCTAAAGCCAAAAATTTTGTTGCTGTTAGTAATACCAAAGAATTAGCGTCTATTTTACAAACACATCAAGACGTATTTGTGCTGGGCGGTGGCAGCAACATGTTGCTGACTCAAGACATTGAAAAATTAGTAGTTCATATCAATTTTAAAGGAATTGAAGTAATAAAAGAGAATGAGGATTATGCTTGGGTTAAAGCACAAGCAGGTGAAAATTGGCACAAATTTGTGTTGTGGTGTTTGAAACATAACTACGGAGGCCTTGAAAATCTATCTTTAATACCGGGCAACG
>NZ_CAWUTS010000070.1:0-4765 GCF_963925415.1 uncultured Flavobacterium sp.
TTAATTGAATTAAATATCTGTTTTTAGCAACTTAAAATTTATTGATTACTTAACGTTTAGCTTTCAAGCTAAACGTTATTTCTCTTTGCCTTAAAATTAATTCTTTACAATAAGTTTTAAATTCAATATAAATTTAGATACTTTTGCAGGCCAAATAGAAATGATTATGACGGATACTTTTAAGCCCAAAAACGACCAGTTGATTGCAAAAATCAAATTGTTTAAAGCAAGTCAAGACCAAAAACACTTTTTGTCTGTTTTAGAAGAACTACAAGGCAATAATGCCTATTTATTGGTTCCCACAGCCACTCCTGTTACGGGTAAAAATCCTGAAAAAGGTTGGACTACTGTCGAAAAAGGGACACCATTGTCCTTTACATCTGTTTTTGAAATAGGAGAAAAATTAGCCATGGGCGTTTTCACATCTCAAGCCACTTTAATGACATGGGCTACAGAAACTAAACCATTTGTAACCCTGCCAGCTAAAGATGTTTTAGAAATAGCTCTTGAGCATAAAATAAGTCAATTAATTATTGATAGCAATCAAGAAACTATGTTCATTTTAGGACGCACGGTTTAATTTAGCAACTTGCTTTAAAGTATGTTAAAAAAAAGCTTTTTACTCTAAAATATAAATGCAAATTACAGTTTACTTATAAAGTTGCTGTATAAATCTTTGTATTGATATCCTTTTGATATTCTATTTTTACTCAATTTATCATATTCTACTAAAGCCCATAAAATAAATTCTTTCCAAAAATAGACATCCTCTTTGGCAACATTAGGTTGGTATTTTTTTAATAAAACATCCAGTGGTTTTACTCCATCTAAAATAGTTTGGTATTCTACATTTGATTGGTCATCTAACAATTCAAATCCACTTTCATTAAAAAACCATTCCAATAAATCAGCATAAGCATTTTTGGCATCTTCACGCTCTAGTTTTTCAATTTTAGGAAAATATCCTGGAAATAATGTATGTATCGCATCACCTATTAAATGTTGAGCTACAGTTGCTGAACCTTCTTGCTCACCTTCATAAACCAATTCAACTTTACCCGTTATGGAAGGAATAATACCCATAAAATCAGATAATCTAACGGTTGTTTTATTTTCTCTTGCCAATAAAGTTCGGCGTTCTGCTGTAGAAACAAGGTTCTCATAGGCCGTAATACTCATACGAGCTGAAACCCCACTTTTAGCATCTACATATTCACTGTCACGAGCTTCAAAACTAATTTGTTCCAATAAATCTTTGGCCAAACTGGGTACATAAACCGCATCTGATTGATTGGTATCAAATTTAGACTCTTGCTGGGTTATGGTTCGGGCGATAGCAATATTATCAGGATAATGTGTTAATATTTGAGATCCTATACGGTCTTTTAAAGGGGTAACAATGCTTCCTCTGTTGGTAAAATCTTCGGGGTTTGCGGTAAAAACAAATTGTAAATCTAGGGCTAATCGCAATTTAAAACCTCTGATTTGTATATCCCCTTCTTGTAAAATATTGAATAAAGCAACTTGAATACGCGCTTGTAAATCGGGAAGCTCATTTATAACAAAAATACAGCGATTTGCTCTTGGAATCATCCCAAAATGAATTACACGTTCGTCTGCATAGTTTAATTTTAAATTAGCCGCTTTTATGGGATCTACATCACCTATTAAATCGGCAACAGTAACATCTGGAGTTGCTAATTTTTCATAAAAACGTTCACTTCTGTGCATCCAAATAATGGGTGTTTTATCGCCTTTTTCGGCTATTAAATCTATAGCGAAACTTGAAATAGGGTTTAGTGGGTCGTCGTTAATTTCTGAACCTTCGACAACTGGTATATACGCGTCTAACAATTCAATCATTTTACGAGCCAAGCGTGTTTTTGCTTGACCTCTAAGTCCTAGTAAATTAATATTATGACGCGACAAAATAGCCCGTTCTAATTCGGGAATGACGGTGTTTTCAAAACCATGAACTCCTTCAAAAGTAGTTTCGCCAGCTATTATTTTATTGCGCAAATTAGTACGTAACTCGTCTTTTATATTTTGAGATGTGTATCCTGATTTTTTTAATGCACCTAATGTTTTAATCGTATTCATAATTTTATTTAATGTTGTATTATTTTATATATTTTTACTACTAAATTTTCGTTTGATCTAAAAAATATTTTTTAAAAAATGAAAGTTATCGTATTTTTTTCTTTCTGTTTGTTTCATAATCTTCAAAAATCATTTCGCCCAATCCTTTTAAGCCTGTGTAAAATGCTTTTCCTTGATTGGCTTCTGTAAAATGATTCACAAATTTTTGCAAATAAGGATCATTAGCAATCATAAACGTTGTTATGGGAATATGTAATTTTCGAGCTTGAGCTGCTTGGTTGTAACATTTGTCAACTATGTATTGATCTAACCCGTTACTGTTCATGTAATATTCGCCATTTTTTTCACGAATACAACTGGGTTTTCCGTCTGTAATCATAAAAATTTGTTTGTTGGTATTTCTTTTTCTCCGTAAAATATCCATGGCAAGTTGTAAACCTGCTACGGTGTTGGTATGATAAGGTCCGACTTGCAAATAAGGCAAGTCCTTTATTTTTATGGTCCATGCATCATTTCCAAATACCAAAATATCTAAGGTGTCTTTTGGATAACGAGTGGTTATTAATTCGGCTAAAGCCATTGCTACTTTTTTAGCGGGTGTTATTCTATCTTCGCCATACAATATCATGCTGTGCGAAATATCAATCATCAAAACCGTACTCATTTGCGATTTGTGGTGACTTTCTTCAACAATTAAATCGCGTTCTGTAAGTATAAAGTCACCTACACCATTATTAATTTGAGCGTTCTTTAAACTTTCGGTTAACGAAATTTGTTCGATAGAATCTCCAAAGTTAAATTCTCTAAAATTACCTATTTGTTCATCTCCAGCACCTGTTTGCTTGGATTTATGATTTCCTGAGGACGATTTTTTAAGACTGCCAAATATTTGGTCCAATGCAGCCTGTCGGATAGCTCTTTCTGTTTTAGAAGTGATGCCCATACCTGCAGATCCATCTAATTTTATCTCTTCTTTAATGTATCCTTTTTTCTTTAAATCTTCAATAAAATCATCAATGCTGTAATCGGGTGTGGTTAATTTGTATTCCACATCCAATTGGCGCAACCAATTAATGGCTTCGTCAAAATCTCCTGAGGTATGTGTAATTAGTTCTTTAAAAACACCAAATAGCTTATCAAAAGGTGATTGATGGAGCGCTTCATAGGTCTTAAAAAAGAAACCTGATTTATTGCCTTTATTCATGTGGATAAAATTAACTATAATTGCATACAACCCTATAAAACGAGTATTAATTTTTAGTTAAAGATTTTTTATTAATTTTTATTAAAAAACACCTATATATATTTTTTCTTTAATGCAATAAACGAATGATTGGTAAAGCATAACTGCTGTATTAATTGCATGCGTAATGAATCTAAAGACTCATATACTAAATGTTTTGCCCATTGAGTTTCAGTAAATATTTCCTTGCAAATTTTAATTCGTTTTGCTGTTTCAGCTGCGTTTCTCAAGATAGCAAGTCCGTCATAATTTGGATTTAATTTATGGTAAAAATCAATTATTTTTGTTTCGATATTTATTTCTATATAAAACAAATTTTCTTGTTCATTATTAGGATAAAAATCTGTCCATTTAGCAAAACCTATCTTGCTTTTTGAATAATTTATTTGGGACAGTTTTTGGGTTTTAAGAAAATTATAATCCAATTTCCATCTGCAATTAGCAGCTCTTCCCCAATGATTTGACACCCGAAACAATCCTTCTTCATTAAAGTAATAAACACTTCCAGATTTGCTGTTATAATTAGGTTTTAAATCCAATATAAGCTGCATCTCAACTTCTTTGAACACACAAAAAGTATGCTTATGAAAATTATGTTTGCTGTATTTTTTTGTCATTCAAGTACGCATATTAAACCTTGTAAAAGTATGTTAAATTTTAAAGAATTGCCTTATATTTGCCAAATAGAAATTATTATTTTGATAGAAATTTTTGGCTATGCAGGTGCTTTGTGTATTGGACTAATATTAGGCCTAACAGGTGGTGGTGGATCTATTTTAACAGTACCCGTATTGGTTTATGTGTTACTTATAAATCCTGTAACTGCAACCGCATATTCCTTGTTTATTGTTGGTATTACATCCGTTTTTGGATCTATACAAAGTTACCGAAAAAAATTAGTTGATTTTAGAGTTGGCCTCCTTTTTGCAATTCCTTCTTTTATTGCCGTTTTTTTAACTCGCAAGTTTATTGTTCCAAGAATTCCAGAAATTGTTTTCAAAACAGATGGCTTTCTACTAACGAAATCAACTTTTTTGATGACGTTTTTTGCATTAGTTATGTTTTTTGCAGCCCTGTCAATGTTGAAAAGCAATACACAAAATGAAGCAACCGAACAAAAAATTAGCCAAATAAACCTTATACTTCAAAATTTTTTTATTGGTTTAATCATAGGTTTAATAGGTGCTGGTGGTGGTTTTTTAATATTTCCTTCATTAGTACTTTTTGCTAAAATGCCTATTAAAAAAGCTATTGGCACATCACTATTTGTTATTGCTATGAACTCATTAATAGGATTTATGGGAGATATACAAAATTTAGAAATTGATTGGCTATTTTTGATAAAGTTTACATCGTTTTCTATTATTGGTATTTTTGCTGGAATATATTTAAACAAATTTATCAATGAATCGTTTTTAAAAA
>NZ_CAWUTS010000071.1:0-3994 GCF_963925415.1 uncultured Flavobacterium sp.
CGTCCGATAAAGTAACGTCTGTTGATTTATTTGCCGCATCTTCTTTTAAAGCAATCGCATTCGTTGCTGCTGTATTATTTGATACTACTGTTGAACTTAAAGCATCGATGTTCGTTTGTAAGGCAGCATCTGAGGTGTTACTTGCCGTTTCATTTGCATCAACATCTGCTTGAACTGCCGCAACTGCTGCATCTAAATTTTCTGTAGCATCAATTACCGAAGTTGACATATTGATGTAATTTGTATTGGGATTGGCAACATATAAACCATCTGGACCTACTCCCACACCCAGTTGAAAATCATCCAACTCAATTTGTAAATCTATTAACAAACTCTCAATTGTAGCTATAGCTTCTGTGTTTTCTGTGTTCAATGCAAACATTGCAAATGGAACATAAGTAAAAGGTTGGTTGCTTATCTCATTATAGTAAGAACAAACTCCAGTTGTACTAATGTCTACTTTCAAATTCTTAGCATTATTGTTCCAAAGAATATCGGTAAACGTTGCTGCATAACCTCCTATTTTTGTTCCTGTTCCAATAATTAAATTAACCATTCCAAATGCATCGGTTGTGGTTTGAATCGTTTCTAAATATTCGGTTTGTGAATTGTAATCTATAATAGCAAATTTTAAACAAATAGCCTTATTTGCTAAGGGTGCGTTAATATTATTAACACCTGGTATAGATTGTCCAGATGGGTTCATAATTACTGCTTGATAAGTGATTCCATTGGTTTGTGAAAAACCTAATGAACCTACTAGTAATAAAAATACATAAAATTTTTTCATAGTCGTTATTTTATAGGGAAATGAAGTCCTAATTGAATTTGATTGGTAAGAAATGACACTTTTTCGTCTGTTGAATTGGATATGTGAAAAGATTTTGAAAAATTATAACCTAAACTTAATTTTATTTTGTCCGAAATAGTGTATTGCATATTCAAACCAACAAGAGGTTGGAGTATAATACCCGAAAATTCATCTTGATTTTTAAGATCGTAATAAAGTGTATTAATAAACTGATCGCCTCGCAACACAGTAGCCGTATTAAATCCTGCGTTTAAAAAAATTTGAATTTTTTTAATTTTATCCCGTAAAGAATATGAAACCGTATTTTGTAAGCCCATATAGCTTGTATTCCATGTATAATTTGTTGCCCCATTAGAAGCAGCAGCATTATATTGGTTGTAGGTTACACTTACTTGATAAGCAAAATTTGACTGGTTGAATTTGTGATTATATCCAAAAGCAAAAGCATCGCCAATAGCTGACCTGTACTCTAAATTAGAATCAACAGTTGGTGATGCAAATTCATAAGAAGTATGATTTTTGCCCGATTGAATAAAAAATTCTTGGGAAAACAAATTTGACATACTAAACATAACTATCAGAACAGATATTTTTTTTATCATTTTTTTAAAATTTTAGTGAAATAATTAAGTGCAGTTCCTGTAAGATGAACTAAAAATTCAGATTGGGGTAAATTGGGCAAAGAAATACTTATCACATTATTGGTAACAGGTAGTGTTTTTGAAAAAACAATTCTTCCATGAATATCAAAAATGGAAACCATAATTTGGGCATCTGTTACACCAAAAAATTGAAAGTTAACAACATCGATAAACGGATTTGGATAAGGTGTAATAGTGATAGCCATATTTTTAACATCTGTAAGATGTTTTAACCAAAAGCTTTGCTGAAAACCTTGTTGAACAATATATCCATTTTGTGATGTTCCGGCTACAGATTGCTGTCCAACGGTCTGTTTAACAATCAAACCAGAAGAAGTCGTTTTGGTTGTACCTTGTGAACTAATCATTTGATGGTGCAAATCTTGACCATAAATGACTGTACTCAATAACAAAAATAGAGTTTTCATTTTATATAATTTTTATTGCTACAATTATACAAGTTAATCATCATTTAATAAAAAAATAATAAAAAATGTACGATTTTTAGTATATATTTACAACTTTTAGTGATGTTTAAAAAAATGGTGGCAAAGATTATCTAACTATTTTTTTTGAAAAAAAAATAATTTAAAAAAAGAATTAATGTTAATTAGCTTAATTTTAATTGCAACAGGAGTTATAGGTATGGTTACTTTTATCTTTATTTTATTTGGTTACAAAACAAATGAAATAATGAATATTTATCTTGCTCTAATTATATTGTTATCATCTTATAGATTGGCGCTTGTTGGAGTTTTAGGATTATCTGGAGAAACTTTATTACATCATAGTTTTTTAAAAAATTATAATATTGTATTTGTGTTTTTAATTTCATTTATTTATTTGTATTTTAAAAACTTAATAAACAATCAAAAAAAAATTGTAGTTCAGGATTTATTTCATTTTATAATACCAATTCTTTTTATTTTGATAAATTGCTATACTAATACTTTAAAAAATTTTAATAGAAATCATCACTCTTTACTATATTCCCTTTTTATAATTTATGTTGTTTTTTACAATATTTTGACATTTAAAAAACTCAAAAAAAATATTTGGCATAAAAAAAGTATTTTACAGTTAATAGAAAAACAAAACAAAATAATAAGCAAGTGGTCATTTTACTTATATATAACACTGAATTTTATTGGCTTGCGACTTCTCATTTCAATGTTTTTAGAAAAAAAACAGTTGGGTATTTTTGTTGGAGTTTATGGTATTTATTTATCTTCAATAGTATGGTGTTTAATTTATTTTAAAATACTATATACTCCAGAAATATTATACGGATACAAATTTTTAAGGAAAAAAAGTAAGGAAAATAAAGATTATATTATTATAAAAACTTTTCAATGGCAATTAAAAAAAAATTACGAGATAAACAACAATCAAGAACTGCAATTAAGAGACAAAATTATTAAAAATATAGAAAATTACGTAACCGAAATTGAATTGGTTATTGATGAAAATCAGTTTTTTCGTGATCCTAATTTCACATTGAATGAATTAGCCTTTAAATTAAATATTCCTAAAAGTCATTTATTGTATTTGTTTAAGTATCACTCTAAAATTTCTTTTTTGGATTTAAAAAAAACAATTAGAATTCAAGATGCTGTTATATTAATAAATAATGGATATTTGAAAAAAAACACTTATGATTCTTTAGCAAAAAAAGTAGGTTTTTTATCTTACAATCCTTTTTTTACTAGCTTTAAAGATATTGTTGGAATATCTCCAAACAAATACAATTCAAACACAACGACAATATCAAAAAAAATCTCGTAACGAACGGTCATTTAAATTTAATTAAAATGATATTTTAATTAATATCTTTATTTATTTTTGCTCCCATGAATGATAATTTTACAAATGAGTACTTTGGTATTGGAATACAAAATGGAAAAACTCCAGAAAATTTAGGTGCTTTATGGCGATCCGCACAAAACTTGGGCGCTAGTTTTATTTTTACCATAGGAAATAGATATGCCAAACAAGCTTCTGACACGCACAATGCTGTTAAGACAATGCCCTATTTTCATTATGAAAATTTTGAAGATTTTTTTAAAAACCTACCTAAAGGTGCTCGTTTAATTGGTGTAGAATTAGATGAAAAAGCTGAAGATTTAGAGGCTTTTCAGCATCCAAGACGATGTGTTTATTTACTAGGTGCCGAAGACAATGGATTAACCAAAAAGGCTATAGAAAAATGCCACGCATTGGTGAAGTTTAAATCTGAAAAAAGTTTAAACGTATCTATAGCTGGTAGCATTGTACTATATGACAGAGGGCTAAACAAACCTCGATCATAATTAATAAACAAACCCTATAGATGCTAAATACAAAAACTAAATTTTAGAGTATTTAGTTTATAACAGTGTAATAAAAAAATATTTTTTTTATTAAAAAAACCTTAGTCATTAACTACTTTTTTCTTGGATTTATTCCAACCAATCATTCCTCCATCTAAATCATAAACTTGCTTAAAACCTTTGTCTTTTAAAATAGAAGCTGCTTTAGCACTTCTTCCACCTGCTTTGCAATA
>NZ_CAWUTS010000072.1:0-8924 GCF_963925415.1 uncultured Flavobacterium sp.
AAATTTGGAGCTATAAATATTGAAAACAACAAAGCTGAGTTCTTTTTTCCTTTAGTTTTTAATGAAGATGGCACTTATGAGTTAAGTCAAAAAAAACCAAATAATTTTGGCAAAATATTTCATAAATTAGTAGTGCGAATAAAAGGAAATTAATATAAATAAAAACAACTATGTGGTTAGAAGAAAACAACAAATTGACGCAAACATTTATTTTTAAAAATTTTATAGAAGCCTTTTCTTTTATGGCTAAAGTTGCTTTAGTTGCCGAAAAAATGAGCCATCACCCTGAGTGGAGTAATGTATATAATAAAGTAACTATTACTTTAACTACACATGATTCTGGAAACACTGTAACGGATAAGGATAAAGAGTTGGCTGAAAAAATTGATAATCTATTGTAAAATTCTATTGATTTTTTTAAATCGTTTGGAATAGTATTTTTCATACAGAGAAGAAATTACAACTCCATTACTTGATGATGCATGAATAAATTTAATATCATCATCATCAACATCAGTAATCATTCCTACATGATTTATGGAACCTTTTCCATTGGTTGAAAAGAAAATTAAATCGCCTTTTTGGGCTTTTGATTTTTTAATTTTTTTACCTAAATTGGATTGTTCCGCTGAAGTACGAGGCAATTCGATTTCAAGTTCATCATATAGTTTTATCATTAATCCCGAACAATCAATACCTTTTTTAGACATGCCTCCATATCTGTATTTTACACCTAAATACGCCTCAGACTTTTCAATTAATAATGCTGCTTTTGACAAACTTTCAACAGACAAGTCTGCTGTATCATCAATATTTTCTTCTATTTCTTCATAAACAATTGCAGGTTGAATTTCAACAATAGCAGTATTTGATCTTTTAATCAATAACTTTTCTCCAATTGCTAAAGCCGAACTTTGCTTGGGATTTAAAAAACGCAGTTCGTCTAGAGTTAAACTGTAATTTCTGGATATAGAATTTAGTGTTTCTCCTTTTTTTATCACATGAAAAATCTCTCCTGAATCGTCTAACTCCTCTATACCGTCATCAAATTCTTCAACAAACAATTTGGCTTCCTTATTTTTTTTGCTTGTTTCAATTGTACCTGATGTTATTTCAACTGGTTTTGCGGTTTCTTTTATTAAAAGTTTTTGTCCGATGTGAATGAGTTTTTTTGTTTTTGGATTTAGTCTTTTTAAAGTACTTAAGCCTATATCATAATCTTCTGCAATAGAACCTAACGTTTCACCTTTTTTAATGATATGATAAATATTTACAGTTGTATTTTTTAAAATATTTAGTTTAATTTTCGTTCCTATTTGAAGGCGATTTGGATTAACATCAGGGTTGTTTTTCTTTAAATCGCCAACATTAATTTTATATTTTTTAGCTATTGAAAAGTACGAATCATTTTGAGCTACAATATGAAATTCTTCTGTTTTTTTTGTATTGGAATTAATTGGTGGAAGATTTAAAACTGAATCAACTTTTAACACTTTCCCTTTTATACTAGGATTCAAATCATAAATAACCGATTCAGAAATATTATTTTTTTTTGCTATGGCATAAAAAGTATCACCATTTACTACTTTATATGCTGTAGTATTTTGTGCAAAATTTGTGGCAACATTAAAAAAAGTGATTAGCAAAAGGAAACGAAATAAAAACATAATTAGATTTTTTTAATTTAATTGGAATTCTGTTTTTTGAACATCAACTGAATTTGTTCCTACAAAAACATTAAACTTTCCTGTCTCAACCACATACAAACCTTCATTATTATAAAAGCCCAATTCATCATTTGTTAATTTGAAAATAACTTTTTTATGCTCACCAGCTTTTAAATAAATCATTTGAAAACCTTTCAACTCTTTTACAGGCCTAACAATGCTGGCAGAAACATCTTGAATATACAATTGAACCACTTCTTTACCTTCTTTATTTCCTGAATTTGTAACGGTAACTTCTAGTTCAATACTTTCGCCGTTTTTATATTCCAATTGATTTAATTTTGGAATTCCATAGGAGAAAGTGGTAAAACTTAATCCATAACCAAAAGGCCATAGAGGAGTGTTTTTTACATCTGAAAAATGTGACCAAAAAACATCATCAGAATTATTTAAAGGCCTACCCGTATTTAAATGATTATAGTAAATTGGGCATTGACCTACATGTCTAGGAAATGACATAGGCAGTTTACCACTTGGATTATAATCTCCGTATAAAACTTGAGCTATAGCATTGCCCGATTGTGTTCCCAGTTGCCATGCTTCAACAATTACCGGTATATGCTCTGCTGCCCAGGGCAAGGCCAGGGGTCTTCCGTTTTGAAGCACTAAAACTATATTTTTATTGACCTTATATATTTCTTCTAACATGTGCTGTTGCAAACCAGGCAAATCGAGTGATGCTCTACTACGAGCTTCACCACTTTGAAAACCATGTTCTCCTAAAACCAGTATTACTACATCTGACTCTTTTGCTAATGCTACAGCTTCTAAAATTCCCGATTCATCTGTTTGATTGATAAGTACTTCTTTAACAAAATTTGTTTCACCTTCCCAAAGCTTTACACCTCTTTCATAGGTTAAACTATTGCCTTGATACTTGGACATTCCCTCAAATACAGAAATTCCGGTTTCATCATCTGAAGCGACCCTCCAGCCACCCAAAGCACTGCTTTTATCAGCGGCAAGATGCCCTATTAATGCTATTTTTTTACCCGTTTTTTTTAGTGGCAATATATTGTTTTGATTTTTGAGTAAAACAATAGATTTTTTTGCCATATCTAAAACAGCTTCTTGAATTTTATCACTACCAACTGTTTCGCTTTCTCTTTTTTCATCTAAATAAGCATATGGATTATCAAATAAACCCAATTTAAATTTTACTTTTAATATACGATAAACAGCATCGTCAATTAACGACATTTCTATCTTACCCTGTTTTACAAGTGCTGCCAAGTGTTTAACATATGAATAGGATTCCATATCCATATCACATCCTGCTTGAACCGCTTTTTGGGTAGCTTCTCTATTATTCTCTGTAAAACCGTGTACTGTCATTTCATTAATGGATCCCCAGTCTGAAACTACAAAACCTTTAAAATTCCAATTGCCTTTTAAAATTTTTCGCAATAAAAAATCATTCCCTGTAGCAGGCACACCATTTAAGGTATTAAATGAATTCATAAAAGTACAAACACCTGCATCTTTTGCTGCTTTAAAAGGGGGTAAAACCATGTTATACAAAGTTGAGTTACTCATGTCTGCTGGATTGTATTCTTTACCCGACTCCACAAAACCATAACCTGCAAAATGTTTGGCACATGCGGCTATTGTAAAAGGATTTGACAAATCGGTTCCTTGAAAGCCTTGCACACGAGCTTTTGCAATTAAACTACCCAAATATGGGTCTTCTCCAGCCCCTTCCATAACTCTGCCCCATCGGGCATCATGGCTAAGGTCAACATTTGGGCTAAATGTCCAATTAATTCCAGATGCTGCTGCTTCAGCTGCTGCAACACTTGCAGAGTTTTGAATAGCCTCTAAATCCCAACTAGCAGACTCTGCTAAGGGTATTGGGCTCAATGTTTTATATCCATGTATTACATCTAAACCTATTATCAAAGGAATTCCCAATCGGGTTTGTTCTACAGCAATTTTTTGAACTTTTTTTATGTCTTTTACACCCTTTAGAGAAAGCATACTTCCAACCAAGCCTTTTTTTAAATGCTCGTATTTAAGTTCTGCATCTCCTGTTTTTGGTGCAGGGCCTGTTACGTCCCAAAAGCCATTGTATTGATTCATTTGACCTACTTTTTCATCGAGTGTCATTTGATTCATTAATATTTCTATGCGTTTTTCTAAATCTAACTTCGGGTTTAAAAAAGATTTATCTTGTGCATAAGATGAAATGTATAGTAAAGATATAAAGAGTACTGTTTTGAATAATTTCATGTAATTTAATTTTAATAGTTATAAATTGACATAAAAAAATTATATTGAATTTATAAAACAAAAATAGGAAAATATAACAGTATTTAAAACGTTTTTTTTGTTCTTTTAGTTTAAATAAATATGTTTTTGTTACATATTCAAATTTTAAACAACTGCAAAAAATCTGATTATAAAGCCAATAACCCTGCTACTGGCAAATTCTTACTAGACTATGAATGCTAAAAATTATAAAGGAATATTTCCGTGTTTACGTTTTGGTGTATCGACCACTTTATTTTCTAACATGCTGAATGCTTTTATTAATTTTCTTCTGGTAAATCTAGGTTCAATTACCTCATCTACAAAACCTCTTTGTGCTGCTGTGTAAGGATTTGCGAATAATTCAGCATATTCAGCTTCTTTTTCTTTTAGCTTTTCTTCTGGATTTGAAGCTGCTGCAATTTCATTTTTAAAAATAATTTCAGAAGCTCCTTTTGCACCCATAACAGCAATTTCTGCACTTGGCCAAGCAAAATTCATGTCGGCACCAATGTGTTTTGAGTTCATTACGTCATAAGCACCACCATAAGCTTTTCTTGTAATTACCGTTATTCTGGGCACGGTTGCTTCGCTAAAAGCATACAACAGTTTTGCACCGTGAATGATAATTCCATTCCACTCTTGATCAGTTCCTGGTAAAAATCCGGGCACATCTTCTAAAACCAAAAGAGGTATATTAAATGCATCACAAAAACGAACAAAACGAGCTGCCTTAGTTGAACTTTTAACATCTAAAACTCCGGCTAAAATCATGGGTTGATTTGCAATAATTCCAATACTTCTTCCACCTAAACGAGCAAAACCAACAATGATGTTTTCGGCAAAATCTTTGTGAATTTCAAAGAAACTATCTTGATCAATAATATGACCAATCACATCATGCATATCATAAGGTTTGTTAGTATTATCAGGTATAATGGTGTCTAATTTTTCTCTAATTTCATCATTTAAAATATAGTCTAATTTTGGAGCATTTTCTCTATTATTTTGAGGCAAATAACTTAATAATCGTTTAATATCTTCTAAACATTCCACACCATTTGGAGAGGTAATATGAGCTACACCTGATTTTGTGGAATGTGTACTTGCGCCACCTAATTCTTCTGAAGTTACGGTTTCATTGGTAACGGTTTTAACCACATTTGGACCTGTAACAAACATATAACTACTACCTTCTACCATCATGGTAAAATCGGTCATAGCAGGAGAATAAACGGCTCCACCAGCACAAGGCCCCATAATTGCAGAAATTTGAGGAATTACACCACTTGATTGTACATTTTTATAAAAAATATCAGCATAACCACCTAGCGAACGAACACCTTCTTGAATTCGAGCTCCTCCTGAATCGTTTAACCCTATCATTGGAGCGCCATTTTTAAGAGCCATATCCATTACTTTACAAATTTTTTCGGCATGAGTTTCAGACAATGAACCTCCAAAAACTGTAAAATCTTGTGCAAAAACATAGACCAATCTTTCATTGATCGTTCCGTAACCTGTTACTACTCCATCACCATAATAAATTTCTTTCTCCATTCCAAAATCAGTGGTTCTATGTGTGACTAACATGCCCATTTCTTCAAAAGAACCCTCATCCATAAGATAATGAACTCGCTCTCTGGCTGTCAATTTTTTCTTTTCGTGATGCTTTGCAATTCGTGCTTCGCCGCCACCCTGTTTGGCTAAAGCTATTTTATCGTTTAATATTTTTATTTTGTCTTGCATGTTTATTCTTATTTCTATCTTCTAATTAGGCAATTTTACCAATTTCAAATCATTCAAATATTGTTTTAAAGCTATCATTGCTGCAATTTCAGCTTCAATTGAGTGTTGAGCTTTTAGTTGTTTGGTATCATAGTAATTTTTTACAAAACCTGTGTCAAAATCTCCTGAACGAAAAGCTTGATGTTGCATTACAAATTTACCGAAAGCTAAAGTAGTTACTACACCTTCAATATGATAATTATCGATGGCTTTTATCATTAAAGCAATAGCTTCTTCACGATTTTTACCATAAGTAATTAGTTTTGAGAGCATTGGGTCATAGTAAATAGGAACGTCCATACCTTGCTCGATTCCATTATCTACACGAATTCCTTTACCTTCTGGCAATACATATGTACTTAAAAAACCTACATTTGGCAAAAAATCATTTAAAGGATCTTCTGCATATATACGAAGTTCCATGGCATGACCTGTTATTTTTAAATCTTCTTGTTTCATCGGCAAAGCTTCACCTTGTGCAACTTTTATTTGCAATTCTACTAAATCTAAACCTGCTATAATTTCAGAAACCGGATGCTCAACTTGCAAACGTGTATTCATTTCTAAAAAATAAAAATTGTGTTGATCATCTAATAAAAACTCAACTGTTCCAGCTCCTAAATAATCACAAGCTCTGGCGACTTTTATAGCTGCTTCTCCCATTTTTTGACGCAATTTTGGAGTCAATACACTTGAAGGAGCTTCTTCCACTACTTTTTGGTGTCTTCGTTGGATACTGCATTCGCGTTCAAAAATATGAATAATATTACTGTGACTATCAGCCATTATTTGAATTTCAATATGCCTTGGTTTAGTAATATATTTTTCAATAAAAACTGCTCCATCACCAAAGGCATTTATAGCTTCCGAAATAGCTCTATCCATTTGAGAGGTAAAATCGGCTTCTTTTTCTACAATTCGCATTCCTTTTCCACCACCCCCAGCAGCAGCTTTAATTAATATTGGAAATCCAATTTGAGTTGCAATTTTCTTTGCTTCATCAACATCAGTAATGGCATGTTCTGTTCCAGGAACCATTGGAATATCGTAATTTTTTACTGCTTCTTTGGCAGATAATTTATTTCCCATCATTTTAATAGCTTTGGATTTTGGTCCAATAAAAATGATGTTATTTTTTTCACATAATTCAGCAAATTGTGCGTTTTCGCTCAAAAACCCATAACCTGGGTGAATCGCATCAACATTTAATTCTTTTGCTACTTCAATAATTTTATCAGCCCTAAGATAGGATTGACTCGATGCTGATTCGCCAATACAAACAGCTTCGTCGGCAAATTTAACATGTAAGGCGTTTCGATCGACTGTTGAATAAACCGCAACAGTTTTAATGCCCATTTTTTGAGCTGTTTTCATGACTCTAATGGCAATTTCACCACGATTGGCAACTAATATTTTTGTTATTTTTTTTATCATTATATTTTTTTTGACCGCAAATACACAAATTAATTTAATTGTATAATGTTTCAATTTTTTGAATTCTACTGAACACTAAAAACTGAACCCTAAACACTAATTACTCAAATTCAATTAACAATTCTCCTTTTTCAACCGCATTTCCTTTTTCAACCAAAATAGATTTAATGATTCCGTCTCTTGGAGAAAGAAAACTGTTTTCCATTTTCATGGCTTCTAAAATTAGTAAAGAGTCGTTTTCTTTGACTTCTTGACCAACTACAACATCGATTTGTAAAATTAAACCCGGCATAGGTGCTTTAATTGCATTTATGACTTTGGTTTTTCCTTTTTCAATTCCCATTCCGTTGATTAATTGGTCTAATTCATTTTCGATAACTACTTCAAAAATCGAATTATTTACTTTAACCGTATATTTTTTGGAGAATAGATTACTTGAAACTAGCGCTGCCAAATATGGCTTATTTGCCTTTAGTACATGGAAATTTTGATTGGATAAGTGTATATCATCCAAATGAAGTAAATCGCTTTCTTTAAAATAAAAAGTGTTCTGTAGATTTACAGAAATTTTATAATTGGCGCACATATTTTAATTTTTAGGAAATGTAAAATTACAAAAAAGAAAACGTTTTCGTAAATTAAATGAAATGAATAATTGGTAAAATTATTCAATAATAACTCAAAGCATCTATTTGATAAATTTTTAATTTAATACTAAAAACTTACTCTATATTAATATTACAATTAAAACAAAAATAGTTTAAAAATAATTAATGTCCGATAAAAAAATATTAGTTGCAATGGTGCACAAAAACAAAGGGAAAAAATTAACATAAATAATTTTGTTTTTTAAATATATGTAATATATATTTGTCAAATATGCTTTTTTTTTGTATTAAAAAATACACAATTTATGGACACCCTTATAAGGTATGAAATTTCCATCCTTAATGATCAGAAATTATCCCAGTCAGAAATCGCCTACAAAGTGGGCGCTAATAAATCAACAATCAGCAGGGAATTAAAGAGAAATTCAGATGGACGTAGTGGAGAATACAGGGCGAAATTGGCTCAAAAAAAATGCACCCTACGCCATAGCGTAAAAAACAAGAAAAAGACTTTTACGGCGACCATACAAGAGTTTATTGAACGTTATCTGAAAGTAATAGAAGAAGCTTTTTACTCGCACAGAAAAGAAGCGGTTTATACAGCTGGTTTTGTAGCAAATATTGTGTATGACGGAATTAGAGCTGATAAAGAAATAGAAAGTTTACAAAATTATTTAGAACTCGAACAATTGCGTTTTCATAATGCCTTTGATTTTTCGATTCATGCAACTGAAAATGTGGAGTTTAATGTGGGTTTGCCAACGTTATTGATTCAGCCATTTGTTGAAAACGCAATTCTTCATGGCATTGTGCCAAAAGAAGAAAACGGACACATTGAAGTACAATTTGACCAACAAAACGGAAAATTAATTTGCACCATAACCGATGATGGCATTGGATTGTCGGAATCTAAAACAAGGAAAGAAAATTCGGTAACTGCTCATAAATCGATGGCATTGGATATTACCAAAAAAAGATTAGAAATTATGGAAGCCACGATTTTACAATCAGCTGAAATAGAAATGGAAGAACTAAACGAAAATAACCAAACAGGCACAAAAGTAACATTGAAATTACCAATACAATATGTGTAATTAGTTACTTTAAATATCAAATAGTA
>NZ_CAWUTS010000073.1:0-5277 GCF_963925415.1 uncultured Flavobacterium sp.
ACTTTTTGACCCATAGCGTTGTAAAGATAGGTAATATTATTGCCTCCAACAAAATCTATTTTTGTGGGTAAGTTTAAGTGGTTGTAGGTGATTAATTGTATGTTTTTGTTGTGGTCTTGGGTCATGTTGCCGTTTTCATCATAACTATAATCGTAGCCTGGGTTTATACCGTCTTTAAAACCATCTGTGTTAAATGATGTATCTTGTACTTGCATCAATTGATTTTTTTTATCTAAATGGTATATGTAATTTAGATTATCGATCACAGGTGTTAATGAAGAAGCATTAGGGTTTTCGCCTGTTCGGAATAAATAGCTTATGTTTCCGTTTTTGTCATAATTTAAATATTCTCTAAAACGATCGGTTAGTGGGTTTTGAGAAAACTGTTTAAAATTGGCTTCTTTTAATCGGTTTAGGTTATCATACTTGTATTTATACATGCGTTTTATGTTGTCGGAGCTGGTTTTCCAAAGGGTTTCAGATATGTTACCGTTGTATAGGGCTTGTTCTTCTAAAGGATCGTTGTAGTTTATAGAAAAAGCAAACAAATCGTTACCCAAATTTTCTATATCGTTAATGCTTTTGAGCCATCCTCTACTATTGTAACTATAATCTACTTGTTGTAAACCGTTAGTGCCTCCACTCACGAATCCTTTTCGCGTGGTTCTACAATTACTTACCACACGAAAGGATTCGTGCGGCAGCGGGGTTATTTTTTATAAGCCTTTAATTGTTTTGTTTTAATTAAAACATCTGTGTTATATGTGGCAGCTCCTAAAAAATTTATTCAAATGTTATTTTTAATACAGATGATAAATTTTAAAACCTTGTGTCTAAAATTATAATGAAAAAATGCTCTAAATTTTATACTAATTTTAATACCTTACACGTTCAATAAAGAGTAACTTGCAGTTGCTTTATATAAAACCAAGAATACAAACTACATCAATAGATGTTATAAATAAATTCAGCATAAAAATGAATAGCATAAAAATACTTTGGGTTGATGATGAAATTGATTTATTAAAACCTCATATTTTATTCTTAGAAAAAAAAAATTATAAGGTTACAACCTGTAACAACGGTCAAGATGCTCTTGTTTTATTTGATGATACCAATTTTGATGTGGTTTTTTTAGATGAAAATATGCCTGGCTTAAGCGGCCTAGAAACCCTTTCTGAAATGAAAGAAAAAAAATCTTCGGTACCTGTAATTATGATTACAAAAAGTGAAGAAGAATACATTATGGAAGAGGCCATAGGCTCTAAAATTGCCGACTATTTAATAAAACCTGTTAACCCCAACCAGATATTGTTGAGTTTAAAAAAAAACCTAGACCATTCGCGTCTCATTTCAGATAAAACTACATTAGATTACCAAAAAGAATTTAGAAAAATTGCCATGGATATGTCGCAAGTCAATTCTTTTGAAGACTGGATAGATATGTACAAACGACTGGTTTTTTGGGAATTAGAGCTCGAAAACATTGAATCGCACAGCATGATCGAAATATTGGAAAGCCAAAAGCTAGAGGCCAATATGCAATTTGGCAAATTTATTGAACGCAATTATGAAGATTGGTTTACCAACACCAAAGACAAACCCTACTTGTCTCACGAAATTTTTGGAGAATTGGTAGCTCCCGAAATACGAAAAAAAGAAAAGCCCATTCTTTTTATTGTCATAGACAACTTGCGTTATGACCAATGGAAAGCTTTTGAAGGCATTGTAAACCATCATTATAAGTTGGAAAAAGAAGTGAGCTACTACTCTATTTTGCCTACAGCTACACAATATGCTCGTAATGCCATTTTTAGCGGCTTGACACCCTTAGAGATGGAAAAAAAATTTCCACAATATTGGAAAAATGACACCGAAGAAGGTGGAAAAAACATGCACGAGGCTGATTTTTTAAGCGAACAATTAAAACATTTGGGCTTAAACATCAAACAAGAATATTATAAAATTACCAATTTTAAAGACGGAAAAAAACTTGCCGAAAACTTTAAGGGTTTAAAAAATAATGATTTAACTACTGTTGTTTATAATTTTGTAGACATGCTTTCGCACTCAAAGACCGAAATGGACGTGGTGAAAGAGTTGGCTTCTAACGATAAAGCATACCGTTCGTTAACCTTGAGCTGGTTTAAAAACTCGCCTTTATTAGAAATGATTCAACAAGCGCAACAAATGGGTTTTAAATTAATTTTAACAACCGACCACGGAACCATTAATTGTAAAAATCCATCGAAAGTAATTGGCGACAAAAACACAAGTCTAAATTTAAGATATAAAACAGGCCGAAGTTTAAGCTATGAAAATAAAGATGTTTATGCTGTAAAAGAGCCTAAAAAAATTGGTTTACCCTCCATAAACATGAGCAGTTCTTATATTTTTGCTAAAAACGATTTGTTTTTGGCTTATGTAAACAACTTCAATCATTATGTAAATTACTACCGCAATACCTATCAACATGGAGGCATTTCGTTAGAAGAAATGATTATTCCGTTTTTAATACTTGAGCCTAAATAAACCATACATAAAATAAAATTCAATGGAAATTACTTTTTCGTTAGATGAAATTCAATGGGTTGCTAAACAAATTTTAGCCACACCCAATTTAAAAAAAATAATTACTTTTGATGCTTTAATGGGTGTAGGAAAAACAACATTGATCAAAGCATTAGTAAAAGAATTAGATGTTACAGAAACCAGTAGCAGTCCTACTTTTTCTATTGTAAATGAATATCGCACAACAGCGCTAGAGCCCATTTACCATTTTGATTTATATCGTTTAAACAACGAAATAGAAGGCTATGACATGGGCTTAGACGAATATTTTTATTCAGGAAACTGGTGCTTTATAGAATGGCCCGACAAAACACCTAATTTAATTCCTATAGACCACGCACAAATTGTTATTACAGAAATTGATAACGGAAAAAGACAATTAACCTTAATAAATTAATTTTATTACTTGCGTTTTACGTATAAAAAAAATAAGTATCTTGGCTCATCTTAATTAAATTCATATGGCTTCGTTTTCACCCTTTACTAAAATGCAATTAATGACTCAAGAAGAAAAACTTGAAGTTATACCCCATAAGAGTGAATTGTTTATTGGAATACCTAAAGAAATATCATATCAAGAACGACGAATTTGTCTTACTCCTGACGCAGTAAGTTCATTGGTGCATCAAGGGCATCGCGTAATGATAGAATCGGGTGCAGGAGAAAGCTCTAGCTACAGCGATTTTGAATACAGTAAAGCCGGTGCCGAAATTACTCAAGACACATCAAAAGTATTTGCTTGTCCCATGATTTTAAAAGTGGCACCTCCTACTATTGAAGAGATTGACATGATCAATACTCAAACCATTGTGCTTTCTGCAATTCAATTAAAAACCCAAAAGAAAAGCTATTTTGAAGCCCTAACTCAAAAAAAAATAACGGCTTTGGCTTATGAGTTTATAAAAGATGAAGACGGCTCCTATCCTGCTGTAAAATCATTATCTGAAATTGCAGGAACGGCTTCTGTATTAATTGCTGCCGAATTGATGATAAATGAAAACATTGGAAAAGGCTTACTTTTTGGAAACATTACCGGTGTACCCCCTACTGAAGTGGTTATTTTGGGAGCAGGAACCGTTGCCGAATATGCCGCACGAACCGCATTAGGCTTGGGAGCTAGTGTAAAAGTTTTTGACAATTCTGTTACACGATTAAGACGCTTGCAAAATTTATTAAACCAACGCATTTTTACATCGACCATACAAGAAAAAGCCTTAATAAAAGCCTTGCGAAGATGCGATGTCGCCATAGGTGCCATGCGCGGCAAAAACAGAACCCCAATTGTGGTTTCTGAACATATGGTAGAAATCATGAAAAAAGGCGCTGTTATTGTTGATGTAAGCATCGATACAGGTGGAAGTTTTGAAACCTCAGAAATAACAACCCACGAAAAACCAACTTTCATTAAAAATAATGTAATTCATTATTGCGTACCAAATATTCCATCACGATATTCAAGAACAGCTTCTTTGTCTATCAGCAATATCATTACTCCCTTTTTATTACAAATAGCAGAAGATGGCGGACTCGAAAGCGCAATTAGATGCAATAAAGGGTTAAAAAATGGTGTGTATTTTTATCACGGCTTATTGACTAACAAGTCAATTGGTGACTGGTTTGATGTCGAATACAGAGACATAAATTTAATTGTTTTTTAGACCTTAAATTTAAAATTTTTAAAAAATCTAATTTTCCGTTATTCATTAAAACAATAAAAACCCTGCAAATGCAAGGTTTTCGGTGTGATCGCGCCAGGATTCGAACCTGGGACCTACTCATTAGAAGTGAGTTGCTCTATCCAGCTGAGCTACGCAACCATTAATCATTATTGTCGGGGTGGCAGGATTCGAACCTGCGGCCTCCTGCTCCCAAAGCAGGCGCGATAACCGGGCTACGCTACACCCCGAAAAAAAAATAAGCGGAGAGTAAGGGATTCGAACCCTTGGTACAGTTTCCCATACGCATGTTTAGCAAACATGTCCTTTCGGCCACTCAGGCAACTCTCCAATCTTTAAACAAGAACTTATCTTTTAAGCGGTTGCAAATGTATGTTTTTCATCTTATTTCTGCAAGATTTTTTTATACTATTTTAAAAGATAAATGGATTCTTTTAAAAAACGATTCATATTCAAGTATATAGCAACTATAATATATTTATTAATATTATCTATACCGCAACAATACATACTTTTTAATGGATTTTAAATTAAATTTAAGATAAAATAGCTTTAAATTTATTAAATTCGCAAAAAATAATTATCATGAATACAAAAGTAGTAATAGTTTCAGCAGTTAGAACTCCTATAGGAAGTTTTATGGGTGCTTTATCAAATGTTCCTGCCACTCAATTAGGTGCTGTTGCAATAAAAGGCGCATTGGATAAAATAAAATTAGATGTCAATTTAGTTGATGAAGTTATAATGGGTAATGTAGTACAAGCAGGTAATGGACAGTCTCCTGCCAGACAAGCTGCTATTGCTGCCGGATTATCAAATACTGTTATTTGTACTACAATAAACAAAGTATGTGCAAGCGGCATGAAAGCCGTTACACAGGGTGCCCAAGCTATTATGGCGGGTGATGCCGAAATTGTTGTTGCAGGTGGAATGGAAAACATGAGTTTAATTCCGCATTACGGTCACATGAGAAATGGTGTAAAATTTGGCCCTAGTGCTTTGATCGATGGTTTACAAAAAGATGGCCTAG
>NZ_CAWUTS010000074.1:0-17987 GCF_963925415.1 uncultured Flavobacterium sp.
CTTTAGTTAACTGGAAACCAAAGAAAGAAAAAAATATAAAAAGAATTCAACAATTTTTAGCAAATGACAATATGATTATAAATGGTGCTGATACAGAAAAAAAGAAGGAAAAAAAAGAAGTGAAGCCAGAAAGAGCCATTGACACTCTCTTTAGAGTCACATTAAACAATCATACACGACTTAGTGGCATTGCAGATAGCAAAGCCAATATCCTTTTGTCGGTTAACGCAATAATCATATCTATTGCGCTTTCTACTATCATTCCAAAATTAGACAGCCCTACTAATGAACACTTAATTATTCCGACTTTTATTATGCTGCTTTGGAGTGTTATTTCTATTATTTTTGCCATACTATCTACGCGCCCAAAAGTTACTTCAGGCACTTTTACAAGTCAAGATGTGAAAGACAAAAAAGTAAATCTTTTGTTCTTTGGTAATTTTTACAAAATGCCTTATCAAGACTATGAAGAAGCGGTTAATGAAATGATTAAAGACAGAGAATATCTTTACAACTCTATGATTAAAGATTTATACTTTTTAGGTATTGTTTTAGAACGAAAGTATCGATTATTACGTATTACCTATAACATTTTTATGATTGGCATAATCGTTTCAGTTATTGTTTTTGTTGTGGCTTTTAAAATGAAAACTGTCGTTTAATTGAGTTCGTTTAAAAGATCTTGATAGGAGTATTTTTTCTCTACAACCATATCATTAACAACTTTTACACGAATACCTCTCAGACCAGAAACACCTTGTAAATCTTCAATTTCAAATTGCTCGATTGTTGTTTCTAACACATTTTTATGCTGAAGAAATTTAATATATTTTAAATATTCTTTTTTCTCATGATCGTGTGAGTAAACAATAGTTATTTTTTCTTTTTCTGTAATACGCTCTTGAGTTCCTAAAACATAGGCTTTATCAATTCTTTTTTTAACCACTTCATATCGTGCGTTATAAGAACCGTCAACATCAAAACGTTTTTCGTCCATTCTAAATCGAATAGATAAAGGAGAACTAAAAACTAATATTAAACAAGTTACTTCTAATACAAAAGGCAAGGTCTCTTTAATTTTATGATGTTCTAATTCCATTTCACATAGGGCTTGCAATTGCCATAACCTTAAATTATTAAGATACATTTTATCGAAAGGAATAGTTGGTGCAATTGAAGCTCCAATATATAAATTATGTTCTACTCCATCTGTTTTAAAACGTTCATAATAATGAGGATATATTTTTTGTGCTTCTATTTGTTTTTCATCTAATATAGAAGCCATTTTTTTGTTGATAACCGACAACGTATGATCAAAATCTTTTCTTGAATGATAAAACATTCCCGTTTTTGGATCTAAACTTTCAAAATAAGATTTGATGTTTTGTTCTAAAGTACCGTTAACTTTTGCCGATTGAATTATAGGATGAATTTCAGATTCAATAAAACGTTGAATTTGTTGTTCCATATCTGCTTTTAAAGGCAAATCTAACTCTGTAAGAAGTTCAATGAGTTCAAATGTTTTTTGATCTAAAATTAATAAATCACTTAACTTTTTTATTTCATTAACTATATTTATTAGTGTTTGAATCTGACTTTTTAAATCCGTTTTTACCGTTTGATTTCTTTTGTCTGACGAACCTTTAATGTCTATTTGCCCATATAACGGATAAATTTCTTTAAATGTAATTTCTTTAAAAATATAATCTTTTGTTGATGCAATCGATTTAATATAATTCTGGGCTTCGTTTTTAAACTTCCAATACACACTAGAATGTATTGTTGTATATTCTTTTTGGATGATTGCTTCTTCTAAGTTTTCAAATTCAATCATTGAACGCTCAACAGTGTCAACGATATATGGCATTATTAAATCAATTTTATTAGCATTGATCGAATTTAATGCTCTTGGTTCTGATGAAGCAATTTCAATAATTCCCAACAACGAACCTTCTTTTACAATTGGAGCTAAAATACAACTCTTAACATTCTGACTTAATAAGCGTTCCACTAATTTATTCGACTGAAAAACTTCTACATTAGAAACTATTAATGGTTGTTTTTTTTGAATTAAAGTATCTAAAGTAAAATTACATAAAACCCCATCACATTTTTCTTCTTCTAAATTACACAACAAATAACTGACTATTTTGTTTTCGCTAAAAGGTTGTTTTACGAATTTTTTATCGACTTCATCATATTTTGTAAAACCTATTTTAACATCTTTTATTCTAAAAATTGATTTAAAAATAGCTTCAGAACTTTTTTCAAAATCTTGTTTTTCTGTATCCGATTTTAATAAATTAGTCTTTAAATTAGAAACTGCACTTTCAACCGTTACATCTACTAAAGTAACAATTCCAAATCCTTTTAACAACCATGAATTTGGCGGAAACTTTTCTTTCCATAATTCTAAATCATCATAGTTATCAATCAACAGATTAATTTCATCTTGTGTTAAAGGCACCATTTTTTTGGTTGGAGTAACTTCTATAAAGTCGGCATTATACAAAATTCGATAATGATTCATGATTCCGTTTTCGTCTGGAATATCATAAAACAGAGGCTTTCTACTATCAATTTTTTGGTTATAATAAGCATTCAGAATAATATAGCAATTCATTAGATAAAATTGATGCTCATCAAAATCACGAATTTCAATATCGAAAGTCATTCCGGCAGCATCGAGAATTTTCCTAAATCGTTGTGTATAATTAAAGGTGAAATTGACAAAAGGTAATGTTACCGCCTTAATTTCATTATTCGTTAATCCAGTTGGGAATAAGTCAGATAATAAATCCCTAATTAACGATTCATTGTCCTTAATAAAAGAAACATCTTGAATTCCTTCAATCATTTCTGGTTTGTTTCCAACTTGTTTTAATAAACTTTTTGCATAGTTAGATCTATAATCAACATCAGACTTTGCCATTTCTTGTAATTTTTCAATTAAAAGATGAAAAGAAATAAGCGTTTTAAACGGACTTGGATATTGTAGTTTTATAGGCATACATTAAAATTTATATAAAATTACAAATTATTATAAGAAAGAAAGCTAATACTTTGTTAAGGTAATTAGTGACTTTCTATCACTAAATATTCAAATAAAATTATAGATTAATTTGAGTGGAATAGCTTCATTGAAAACGATTTAAAATTGTATTTTTGCTTTTTGAATTCAACAAATATGATTATTATAAAAACTCTTGAAGAAATTGAAATGATGCGTGAAAGCGCTTTAATTGTTTCCAAAACACTAGGCCTTATTGCAAAAGAAATTAAACCTGGTGTAACCACGTTATATTTAGACAAACTAGCCGAAGAATTCATAAGAGAACAAGGAGCAGAACCAGGCTTTTTAGGCATGTATGGTTTTCCAAACACTTTATGTATGAGTCCAAACACTCAAGTTGTTCATGGCATTCCAAACAACATACCACTTGTTGAAGGGGATATCATTTCTGTCGACTGTGGAGCTTTAAAAAATGGCTTTTATGGCGATCATGCTTATACGTTCGAAGTTGGTGAAGTTGATGATGCTGTTAAAAAGTTATTAAAAATTACTAAAGAGTCTTTATATGAAGGCGTTAGAGCTACAAAAGTAGGCAATCGTGTGGAAGATATTGGAAATGCAGTTCAAGTGTACTGTGAAAAGCATGGTTATGGTGTGGTTCGTGAGTTATGTGGGCATGGTTTAGGTAGAAAAATGCACGAAGATCCCGAAGTTCCAAATTATGGTAAACGAGGTCGTGGAAAAAAATTAGTAAACGGAATGGTTTTAGCCATTGAACCCATGATAAATTTGGGCACAAAAAACATTAAACAACACAAAGACGGTTGGACGATAACCACTGCTGACAATAAACCAAGTGCGCATTTTGAACATGACGTAGCTATTGTTGATGGAAAACCAGAGTTGTTGTCAACATTTGCCTATATATATGAAGCATTGGGCATCGTTAGTAATGAAGAAGATGGATTGCGTCAGAAGGCTTTGGTACTTTAGGTTATTTCACAGAGTTCCACAAAGATTAATCTCAGAGATACACAAAAATGGATATAAATGATTTATCTTATAAAATAATTGGCCTTGCAATTGAAGTTCATAGAGAATTAGGCCCAGGTTTATTGGAATTTGCCTATCAAGAATGTCTTTATTACGAAATTAAAAATGCTGGTTTTCATGTTGAAAAATATACTGATGTTCATTTTGCTCAAATTTTAACTTACCTAAAACTTGGAAATTATCCTTTAGGATTACTGATTAATTTTGACAGTAAAATATTAAAAAACAACATAAAAAGATTTATTAATAACCCTTTGTGAAACTTTGAGTATTCTTTGTGAAACTCTGTGCAAAAATTATGAAAAAAATATTCAAATTTATACTTAATACAATTCCTAGACCCATCTTAATTCGATTGAGTTATGTAATCCGTCCTGTTTTAGCAATTGTATTAAAAGGAACTAAATTTACTGATCCCATTGATGGAAAAAGCTTTAAAATGTTTTTGCCTTATGGTTATGGCCAACAGCGAAATAATGTATTATCACCTAGTACACTTTCCTTAGAAAGACATCGATTGTTATGGTTGTATTTAAAAAACGAAACAGGTTTTTTTACTTCAAAAACCAAATTAAAAGTATTACATTTTGCACCAGAGCAGGCCTTTTACAAACTTTTTAGAAATCAAAAAAATTTAGATTATACCACTACAGATTTATTTTCGCCTTTAGCTGATGTGAAAGCAGATATTTGTAATTTGCCTTTTGAAGATAATCAATATGATATTGTTTTATGCAATCATGTTTTAGAACACATTGCTGATGACAATAAAGCTATGCAAGAATTGTATCGTGTTTTAAAACCTGGTGGAATGGGGATTTTTCAAATTCCACAAGATTTAGATAGAGAAATTACTTATTCTGACGATTCAATAACCGATCAAAAAGAAAGAGCCAAAATATTTGGGCAATACGACCATGTTAGAATTTATGGTAAAGATTATTTTGACAAACTAAGAAATATAGGTTTCAAGGTTGAAGAAGTAGATTACACAAATTCCATTTTACCTAAATTAGTAGAAAAATATTGTTTGGCAAAAGGAGAGGTTATCCCGGTTTGTTACAAATAATTTAAATTTTTAACTTATTGAAATTTTCACTTTTATACTGTTGCACCTTATTATTCTCGTCTGTATAAACTAACAGAACGTATAAATCTGGATGTTTTTGTGCAAATAAAATACCTTTATTTATATCTAAAACCATAAAAGAGGTTGCATATCCATCAGCCATTTTACAAGTTGATGCTAAAACAGTAGCGCTTAATACGTTGCCCCTTTGAGGTTTTCCTGTTTTAGGATTAATAGTGTGTACGTATTTTTCTCCCGAGATAGCGTCTGTTTCTACTTTTCTATAATTTCCTGATGTTGCCATGCCTAAATTTTTAATGTTAATTTTGGCAATTAAAGTTCGCTCTCCAGGTTTTTGCATGGGATCATCTATTCCTACAATCCAATTTTTATTATCGATTGTATTAGTTCCAAAACCGCATAATTCTCCACCAATTTCAACAATTCCGTTAGCTATACCTTTAGATTTAAGAAATTCTGACACTACATCAACCGAATACCCTTGGGCTATAGCATTAAAATCAAAATAGGTTTCAGGGTAAAGTTTTGTAATGGTTTTATTTGGGTTTAATTTTACTTTATTGAAACCTACATAGCGAAGTAAGCTGTCAATTTGGTTTTGATTTATTTTTATTCTTTGATGGCTAGGTCCAAAACCATAGGCATTTACTAATACGCCAATTGTTGGGTCAAAAAAACCATTGGTTTCTTTATAAATTTGATGTGACGCATTAAAGGTTTCTATAAAAAAATCATCTACAATCACGGTTGAATCGCCTGAGTTTATTTTTGAAATCTTAGAATCTTTTCGATAGGTTGAAAGCGACAAATCAAAAGCTTGTAATATGGAGTCTATTTGATTTTTTGATACTATTTTTTTGTTTGCAATATACTTAATGCTATAGGTGCTGCCTTGGGCCTCTCCTTGTAGTATTAAAAACATTGGTGTTGTATCTTTTTTGCAAGAAACCATAAAAAACAAAACGATACCTAAACTAAGTAATTTTTTTAAATCCATTATAATTAATAACATAATCAGATGACAAATAAATTGGTTCTTCTATATTTTCTGCATTGGCAATTCCAACTCCAGCAAAGAGTACTTTGGCATTTTTATTTTTGGCGTGATCCAAAAAGGTTTCCACAAAAAGCCTATTCGGAATTTCGGGGTTAATAGGATATGGAACTGCTTGCACCATTACAAAATACAAATCATTTTGCGCATCAACACAAATAAATTGAGGATGTTTTTGAAGTTGGCTGTTTATAGCTATGAATTGAAAACCTTTAGACTCTAAATCTTTTCCAACATGATTCATGGCTATTTTATGCAGTTCTTGTTCTGAAATGTGTTCCATAATACAAAGTTAGCTATTTAGAGATTGTAAATAAACAAAAAACCGACTCATTACTGAATCGGTTTTGTTTTTTTTTTTAGATTATCCTCCAAAGTCATCAAATCTAATATTGTCTGGGTCTAAACCAAAATCCTCTCCCATTTTTTGAACAGCGTTGTTCATCATAGGCGGTCCACAAAAATACAATTCCATGTCTTCTGGCTCTTCATGTTTAGATAAATAATTATCTATTACTACATTGTGTATAAAACCAACAAAACCATCGCCTTCTCCTTCTGTGCCTTCTTTAACTTTCCAATTGTCTTCGGGCATTGGTTCAGAAAGTGCCATGTAGAATTTAAAGTTAGGAAAATCTTTTTCCAATGCTTTAAAGTGATCCACATAAAATAATTCTCTTTTTGAACGTCCACCATACCAATACGTAACTTTTCTGCCTGTTTTTAAAGTACGAAAAAGGTGATATAAATGAGAACGCATAGGAGCCATACCTGCACCACCACCAATATATAACATTTCTGATTCTGATTCGTTTATAAAAAATTCTCCATAAGGTCCAGAAACTACTACAGGATCTCCTGCTTTTCTTGAAAATATAAATGATGAAGCTACTCCTGGGTTTAATTTTGCCCATCCGTTTATAGCTCTATCCCAAGGTGGAGTAGCTACACGAACATTAAGCATTATTTTTCTTCCTTCGGCTGGATAAGAAGCCATTGAATAAGCTCTTTCTACCAACTCATTATTTTTCATAACCAATGGCCATAAATTGAATTTATCCCATTCTGCTTTAAATTTTTCTGGCTCACCTGGATGCTCTTCAGGATGCGCTGAGATATCCATATCTGAAAATTTAATTTCACATTCAGGAATTTCAATTTGAATATAACCCCCTGCTTCATAATGCATATCATCTGGCAATTCTACAATGAATTCTTTAATAAATGAGGCTACATTATAGTTAGAGTATACTTTAGCTTCGAACTTTTTAATCCCAAAAACTTCTTCTGGCACTTCGATAACCATGTTGCTCTTAACTTTTACCTGGCAACCTAATCGCCAACCTTCTGCTAATTCTTTTCTTGAAAAATGAGGCGTTTCAGTTGGCAATGCTTCTCCACCACCATCTTTAACAATACATTTACATTGAATACAGGTTCCACCTCCACCACATGCTGATGGTAAAAATATTTTTGAACCACCTAATGTTGATAATAGGGTGCTTCCCGAATTTACTTCTATTTCGTTTTCACCGTTTATTTTAATTTTTACGGGTCCTGATGCTACCAATTTTGATTTTGCAAATAAAATAACACCTACTAATGCCAATAATAACACAAAAAATGCAAAAACCGTTACCTTAATTAATCCTACTGTACTTACTTCTAAAGCTACCATAATTATTCTTGGGCTATTTGAGTTAATGAATCGTTTACTGTTTTTAGAGCTGTTGAATCTATTGCCTTAACCTCAACTTTGATTTCAGTTGGTTCAATGTTTTCTACAACTATTTTTGGAGCAGGTTCGTCGCCACCAGTTAACATACCTCCAAAAGACATGAAACCAATCGCCATTAATCCTGTTAATATAAATGTCATCCCTAAACCTCTAAAAGATTCCGGCACATTTGAATATCTAATTTTTTCTCTAATAGCACCAATTGCAACAATTGCTAAAAACCATCCAATTCCCGAGCCTACACCATAAACGGTTGCTTCAGTAATGTTGTTGAATTCTTTTTGTTGCATAAATAATGACCCCCCTAAAATGGCACAATTAACGGCTATTAGAGGTAAAAATATACCTAATGAATTGTATAATGCTGGTGCAAATTTTTCGACAATCATTTCTACTAATTGAACCATTGTAGCAATAGTTGCAATAAATAAAATGAAGGTTAAGAAACTTAAATCATAATCTACATATTCTTCACCAAGCCAAATTAGAGCTCCAGGTTTAAGAATATACGTGTCTAATAAAAAGTTTAAAGGAACAGTAACTAACATTACGAAAATTACAGCTGCGCCTAGCCCTACTGCTGTAGATACTTTTTTAGAAACCGCTAAGTATGAACACATTCCAAGGAATGTTGCGAATACCATATTATCAATAAAAATTGACTTTAAAAATAATTGAATTAATTCCATTGCTTAGTTTGTTTCTATTAGACTTTTATTTCTTGAACGTTGAAATCCTATGATTAGCCCTAAAGTGATTAAGGCCATGGGTGCTAACAACATAAATCCACTATTTTCATATCCAAATGCGTAAAGGCCTGTTTTTTCAACTGGGTCACCAAATACAGGGATACCGAATAATTTTCCTGAACCTAATAATTCTCTGAAGAATCCAACTACCAATAAAATTCCGGCATATCCTGCTGCATTTCCTACGCCATCTAAAAATGATTTCCAAGGCGTATTGGCTAAAGCAAAAGCTTCAAAACGACCCATAATGATACAGTTTGTAATAATTAATCCTACAAAAACGGATAATTTTTTAGCTAAATCGGGCACATAAGCTTTAAGCGTTAAATCTACTATAATTACAAGAGCTGCAACGACAACCAATTGGGCTATAATTCGTATGGCAGATGGAATAATGTTTCGCATTAAAGAGATGACAACGTTACCAACCCCTAGTACAAATATAACAGAAAGACCCATTATAAGAGATGCCTTTAACTCTGCCGTGATCGCTAAAGCTGAACATATTCCTAATACTTGAACCGTTACAGGATTATTATCTGTTAAAGGATCTTTTAATAAACCGATGTTTTTCTTTGAAAACAAAGCTTCGTTTTGTGTTTTATTTTCTGCCATTGTTATTTTTTTAATGTTGAAAAATATGGTAAATAAGAACGGATTCCTGAATTAATCATAGCTCCTACTCCATTACCTGTGATTGTTGCTCCAGAAATTGCATCTACTTGATTGTCTGTTTTATCTGCATTATTTGGATCTCCGTTTGATTTTGATATTTCAATCCCTTTAAAGTTGTCTGCAGCATCATATATACTTTCGTCTTTAAAATCATCGGTAAAGAATTTTTCGGTAATATTTGCTCCCAAACCTGGAGTTTCTCCTTTGTGATCAAAATATACACCGTTAATACTTTTTAAATCGTCATTTAAGGCAATGTATCCCCAAATTGCATCCCATAATCCATTACCTCTAACAGGTAACACATATAAAAATTTACCGTCTTTTTCTGCAATAAATAAAGGGAGTTTTTGAGTTAAACCTTTTTTAGCATTATCTAATTCTCTTTTTACATCAATTAAATAGGCTTTATCATCATCAGACACATTATCACCCTCTATAACTTTTTGTTCTTTTATGTATTGAGTAAACATCTCTGTTGCATTTGAACGATCTGCCTCAACACCAATAGCATTTAAAATGTCTATTTGAGCTTTTACCTGGTCATTTTTTACTCGATCTTCTTTTGTGAAATTAGCAAAAAATGCTAATAAAGTTCCTACTACAACTACCAATACGATAGAAAAAATAATAGTATATCCGTTTGAATCTGTACGTTTTGACATAATTATGCAGTTTTTACTTTTAAACGATTCATTCTTCTTTTTACATTTGCCTGAACAACATAATGATCTATTGTTGGTGCAAATACATTCATTAATAAAATTGCCATCATTACTCCTTCTGGATATGCAGGATTAAAAACACGTATTAAAATACTAAAAAATCCAATAAAAAAACCATATATAATTTTACCCTTAGCTGTTTGTGAGGCGGATACTGGATCGGTTGCCATAAAAACAATACCAAAAGCAATACCTCCTACAAATAAATGTTGCCAGAATGGAAAAGACATTAAACCATAGAATTTAGTCCCTTCTAAAATAATATCAGAATCTACTAATCCGTTAAAAATCAATCCCATTACTAAAGCTCCAACCACCGATGAAATCATAATACGTGCGCTTCCAATTCCTGAAAATATCAAGAAAGCTGCCCCTAGTAATATAGCAAAAGTTGAGGTTTCACCCACAGAACCGGGAATCATTCCTAAAAACATTTCTTGGGCAGAATATGCTATCTGTTTATTTGCTGCCAATGCTCCTAATATCGTTTCGCCAGAAATAGCATCAGTACCCGCAGCATTCATCATCCCTTCTTTTGCTCCATGAACCCATACTTTATCTCCCGACATCCAAGCTGCCCAGTTGAAAAACAAAAATGCACGAATAGTTAATGCAGGATTTAAAATATTCATTCCTGTTCCTCCAAACAATTCTTTACCAATAATAACACCAAAGATAACAGCTACTGCTAGCATCCATAAAGGTAAATCAATTGGCATAATAAGAGGAACAAGCATCCCTGTTACCAAATATCCTTCTTCTACTTCATGCTTTTTAACGGTTGCAAAAATAAATTCTACACCTAAACCTACTCCATAAGATACAATAAGCATTGGAAGAATTTTTGAAGCTCCAAGCAATAGATTGTCTAAATTCCAAAAGTGACTGGTTAAAAAGGCTAGTCCCTCTTGAGGAAAACCATTTATTTGACCAAAATGCTGGTAACCAGCATTAAACATACCAAAAATTAAAGCAGGAATCAATGACATGATTACTGTATTCATAACTCGCTTTAAGTCTGCAGCATCTCTTACGTGAGCTCCCGTATGCGTAGTAATATTAGGTGTGTATAAAAAAGTATGCAAAGCATTGAACGACTGTTCCATCTTTGTTCCTTTATACTTTTCCTTTAAATTATGTAAATTTTGTTTTAATCCCATTTTGTTTTTTCTTTATTTTGAAATTAACCCACTTCTTTAATCATCATGTCTAATCCAGCTCGGATAATGGCTTGATGTTCTTGTTTCGAAACGTCAACGTATTCTGTTAATGCAAAATCTTCAGGGGCAACTTCATAAATTCCTAAAGCTTCCATTTGATCAATATCTCTTACCAAAATAGATTTCATCAACTCCATTGGGTATATGTCTAAAGGAAACACTTTTTCATATTTTCCTGTTAAAACAAACCCTCTGTGCTCTCCATTTGTATTGGTATTTAAATCGTATTTTTTATTAGGCGTTAAAAATGAAAACATTCCCGCTCTATATATACTAAATTTATTAGGCCTTGGTAAATTCCATCCAAAAAAATCATAATCATCTCCTTCAGGAATTACGGTTACTTGTGAATCATAATGACCTATTGATTGCTCTTTAGTTCTTTTTTGACCCGTTAGTACATTTCCGCTAATGATTCTATAATTTCCTTCTTTTAAATTAGAACCTAAAACATCACCCATTTGAGCTCCAATTAGTCCATTAACATAAGATGGGGTATTAAACCCTGTTCCTGTTAAAGCTATTGTTCTTTGAAAATTTAATTTACCTGTTACAAATAATTCGCCAATTATGGCAACATCTTCTATTTGAACAGTCCAAACTTTTTCTCCTTTATTAATTGGGTCAATTTGAGCTATTTGTGTAGAAACCAAGCCAATTGGATGAATTCCTGCAGCTGTATGTAAAACAATAGCATCTGTTTGAGGCAAAAAGTCAGAATTACTTGTGGCTGTTACATTAACTTTACCAGTTGTTAATTTTGATAGCGCTTCAAAACCAGCTTTTAAAAATTCTTTTTTATCTTTTAAAGTAAAGTTCAAATCTGACGCTAAGGGTGCAGAATGAATTGCTGATACAAAAATTGATTTGGGAGTGTCAGCTGAATTTGCAATTACATCATAAGGACGTTGATTTATAAATGGCCAACAACCCGATGCTAACAAATGCTCTTTTACTTCTTGTGATGATAAATCTTTTGGATTTTTTTTACTATGCTCTAAATGGTTGTCTTGAGAATCCGCAGCGATAAGAATTTGTAAAATAAGTCTTTTTTCAGCACGTATAATCTCTTGAATGGTTCCACTAACAGGTGAGGTAAACTTTACAGACTCATCATTTTTTGAGTAGAAAATTACTTCACCAGCTTTAACTTTCACTCCTTCTTTTACTACCATTTTTGGTATCATTCCATGGAAATCTGAAGGATTAATAGCATAGACTTTCGATCGGGATATAGAAGAAATTGTAGTTTCTGCTTCACCTTTCAATTTAAGGTCTAAACCTTTTTTAATTCGAATGTCTTTTGACATATTTATTGAAGATATAGTTAATACTATTTTAAAAACGTGCAAATTTAATCAATTACAAATATGCAACCCAAGAATAAACCAATTGATTTTGTTATTTAAAATAAATCTAAATAATTTAAATACATCATTAAGCTCATGGCTATTGTAAAGTTATATTAGTTTTACTAAATTTACACTTTACTATACTTTATTTATGAAAAATATATGCATTTGTTTGTTTATTTTTATAACATATAAACCCGTTTTTTCACAGCCAAACAACATTGAGCAAGAAACGGTCCCTCCATATAATATTAAAACAGTCGCATTTTATCAAAGAGACTCTGTTGCAAAACCTTTTTTTAGACTTGGGGATCATTTTGAACTGCAGTTTGACGATTTATATGGCAACGAGGCAGATTATTACTATACAATAACCCAATATAGCTATGACTGGAGCCCCACAAGCTTAGCAAAAGTTGAATATCTTCAAGGGATGGATAATCAAAGAATAATGACCTATGAAAATTCTTTTAACACTCTTCAACTCTATTCGCATTATAAACAAAGTTTTCCCAACCGTTTCAATCAAATAACAAAAAGCGGAAATTATATGATCACGATTTTTAATGCCGAACATGAAATTGTTTTTTCCAGAAAATTTATCATTTATGAAGAGGATGTTAACATTTCTGCAAGAATAAGAAAATCAAGAAACCTAAATACAATACAGCACAAACAAAATTTAGATTTCTCCATAAATTTAGGAGAAACAACATATCAAAATCCAAAACAAAACATTAACGTTAGTGTTTTTCAAAATGCACGATGGGACACTGCCATTTACAACATAACACCGCAATACACAATTGGAAACCAATTGATTTATCGCTACAATGAAGAAACTCAATTTTGGGGAGGAAATGAATTTTGGAATTTTGAAAACAGCATCATTAGAGCGACAAATAATACTGTTTCAAAATACACCTCTGGAGACATCTACAACACGCATCTTTATACAAACTACGAAAGAAAAAACACAAGTTACACCTACTACCCCGACATTAACGGTCGCTTTTTAATTTACAATAGAAATGCCGATGACTCTTCTATACAAGCTGATTATACTTGGGTCTATTTTACATTGTTTACATCGAACCCATTTCTTGACAAAAATATTTATATTGGTGGATTATTTAACAATTTTGAAAAAACAGAAGAATTTAAAATGGATTATAATTCTGAAAATGGATTGTATGAAAAAGCCATCTTAATGAAACAAGGATTTGTAAATTTCGAATACATGCTAACCGACAAAAAAGGAAAAATAGATACTGAAAATGCAATTGACGGCAATTTTTACCAAACAGAAAACCAATACAACATTATAGTTTATTATAAAGGAAATAACGATCGATATCATCGAGTAATTGGAATAGGCAGTACTTCTTCATTAATAATTCAAAATTAATGAAGAAAATAAAAACAGCACATTTTAGAGCAAATAATTGTTTAAACTGCAAAACTTCATTAGACATTAGTGAAAGGTTTTGCCATCAATGTGGCCAATTAAATTCAACTAAAAAATTAACATTTAGAAGTTTTTTTGAAGAGTTTTTTTCCGTTTTTTATGCGTATGATTCCAAGATTAAAAATTCTTTAGTTTCAATGTATACAAAACCTGGCGTTTTAGCAAAAGAATACACTGCAGGTATGCGCCAAAAATATGTTAATCCTTTTCGCTTGTTTTTAAGTGTTTGCTTCTTATTATTTTTGTCAGGAAGCTTTGTAGTAAATAAAAACATAAAAGTAAACGCCACCTCAGCCTCAACAAGTAATGTTACTGAAGAAAATATCGCAAAAGATTCTATTTATATTAATAAAGAATTAGGCATTTATAAAGCTTTTGATTTCACAAATAAACTAAGATCTTTTAAAAATTATCAAATTAAAAACCCTATCCATTCTAATGAAAAAGCCTTGCGAAATTTAGGGTTTAAAACTTCTAATATAAATAAGTTGATTTTTGAAAAAACCAAAAGTTTTAAAACAAACAGAATAGAAGAAGAGCTTAGAGCTTATTTTGGTCAAAATTTATCCTTTTTTATTTTTATTTCTTTACCTTTTTTTAGTATTATTTTTATAATCGCATACCCTATTAAAAAGATCAATTACACAGAACATTTAGTATTTTCCTATTCGTTCTTTACATTTATAGTTACATGTGGCATCTTTTTTAATATAATTAATTATTTTATTTCAAATTTATTAAATATAATTTTTTGTTTTTGCTTCCTAATAATTTTTCCTTACTACTTCTACCGATCTCTTCGAAATTTTTATGGGCAAACGCGTTGGAAAACCATATTAAAATTTGTACTTTTGAATGCATTATTTATTCCTTTTTCAATATTTAGCTTTCTACTTATTGTTTTAATAGGAATAGTCTTAATATAAATTATGGTAACACAAATAACAAAAGGAATAAAAATTACGGTTTTGACTGGTTTTGAAGGAACTTACTTCAAAAACCAAAGTCTTTATTTTGCCTTTTCGTATCAAATTACCATTAAAAACCAAAGTAAAGATTCTGTTCAATTAAATTCGCGTCATTGGAAAATATTTGATTCATTAAAAGATATTGAAATAGTTGATGGTGAGGGAGTCGTTGGAAAGAAACCTGTTTTAAAGCCAGGTGAATCACATGTTTATTCTTCGGGTTGCTTATTAGCCTCTCCTATTGGAGCTATGAATGGCTTTTTTAATATGATAAATTTTACTACAACAAAAAGCTTTAAAGTTGAAATTCCTACCTTTAAATTGAGTGCACCATTTGCTTTAAATTAATTTACAAACTTCTTTTATCTCTTTTAAAACATTATTTTAAAAAATCATTTGTATTTTTGCATTCAAATTAATAAGCACATGTATTTATGTGGAATTAATGTTTTTTTAATACAAATTTAAATTACAACATCATGTCAAAAGGATTTTTTCACGTCCCAAAAGCGGTCAACGAACCCGTAAAGTCATACGCTCCAAATTCTCCTGAAAAAAACGCAGTGTTAGCTGCATATAGAAAGATGTGGAACGAAACTATTGACGTTCCAATGTATATTGGTTCTGAAGAAATTCGTTCAAATAATACAAATAACATGACTGCTCCTCACGATCATCAACATGTCGTAGGAACATATCATTTAGCTGAAAAATCTCATGTAGACAAAGCTATTGTTTCTGCACTTGCAGCCCGAAAAGAATGGTCGCAAATGCCATGGGAACATAGAGCAGCTATATTTTTAAAAGCCGCCGAATTAATTGCTGGCCCATATAGAGCTCAAATTAATGCTGCAACAATGATTGCACAATCAAAAACAATTTATCAAGCCGAAATTGACGCTTCTTGTGAATTAATCGATTTTTTACGCTACAACGTAGAGTTCATGACTCAAATTTATCAAGACCAGCCAACCTCTATTTCTGATGTTTGGAATAAAGTTGAATATCGTCCTCTAGAGGGCTTTATATATGCTATAACACCCTTTAATTTTACAGCAATTGCTGCAAATTTGCCTGCCAGTGCTGCTTTAATGGGAAACACTGTAATATGGAAGCCGAGTGACAGTCAAGTTTTTTCAGCAAAAATTATAATTGATGTTTTCAAAGAAGCTGGCGTTCCTGATGGAGTTATCAATGTGGTTTTTGGTGATCCCGTTATGATTTCTAATACTATATTTGATCATCCTGATTTTGCAGGCGTACACTATACAGGTTCTACCTACGTTTTTAAAGAAATTTTTAAGAAAATAGGGAATAACATTCATGCCTACAAAACATATCCAAGAATTGTAGGAGAAACAGGCGGAAAAGATTTCATTCTAGCCCATCCTTCAGCAAACATAAAACAGGTTGTAACCGGAATTACACGTGGAGCATTTGAATTTCAAGGACAAAAATGTTCAGCCGCATCCAGAGCTTATATACCCCAAAGTTTATGGCCCGCTATTAAAGAACAATTAGTAATTGACGTAAAATCAATGAAAATGGGATCTCCAGAAGATTTTGGCAATTTTATAACGGCCGTAATTCACGAAGGCTCATTTGATAAATTAGCTGGTTTTATTGACCAAGCAAAAAAAGATAGCGATGCTGAAATTTTAGTTGGAGGTAATTACGATAAATCAAAAGGTTATTTTATTGAGCCAACCGTTATCGTAACAACAAATCCAAAGTACACGACAATGGAAACCGAACTTTTTGGACCTGTGATCACATTATATATATATGAAGATTCCAAATGGGCAGAAACCTTAAAACTGATAGACGAAACCTCTGAATACGCATTAACTGGAGCTGTTTTTAGTCAAGATAGATATGCCATTGTAGAAGCTACAAAAGCTTTAGAGAACGCGGCAGGAAATTTTTACATCAACGATAAACCTACAGGAGCAGTTGTAGGAATGCAACCTTTTGGAGGAGCAAGATCTTCAGGAACGAATGACAAAGCGGGTTCAATGCAAAATTTATTGCGTTGGGTTTCTCCTAGAACTATTAAAGAAACTTTTGTTACACCAGAAGATTATAGATATCCTTTTTTGGGAGAATAACTTTATAGTGATAAGAATGAGCACTAATAAATAGAGAAAATGCCGAATCTGAAATTTAGATTCGGCATTTTTATTTTTAGTAAAACACTACAGTTAGCTTGTGGTTATTGTCTTTTTAACTAGGCTCTATGCTTTAAACTTCAAAGGCAAATGAACCACCTTTTTAGTTTCAAAAAACTCTTCTTTAAAATAATCGGATAAATTATATTCGGTTGCTTTTGGAAAATCTTTTAGTTCCTCGGTTAAATCTCCACCTTTTAAATAAAGTATACCGTTTTTTAATTCGTGTTTGTTGTTTTTTTTGATTTTATCTTTAATCCAAATCGCAAAATCAGTCATATTGGTTACGGCTCTACTCACTATAAAATCATAATCTCCTTTTACGTTTTCGGCACGCATCTGCTCAGCTTTTACGTTTTTTAATCCCAAAGCTTTAGCAACTTCATTAACTACTTTTATTTTTTTTGCAATTACATCAATCAAATAAAAACGCGTTTCTGGAAACATTATGGCTAAAGGAATTCCTGGAAAACCACCTCCAGTACCAACATCTAAAACATAAGTACCACTTTCAAATGCCTGAACCTTAGCTATTCCAAGAGAATGCAACACATGTCTTGAATATAATTCATCAATATCTTTTCTAGAAATAACATTGATTTTAGCATTCCAATCTTCATACAATCCTTGAAGCATTTTAAATTGATCAATTTGCTCGGGAGTCAAATTGGGGAATTGAATTAGAATTTCTTCCATTTTTTATGTATTTTAAAC
>NZ_CAWUTS010000075.1:0-34844 GCF_963925415.1 uncultured Flavobacterium sp.
GTCTGTTTTTTATCCCACGGACATTTTTCGCGCAATTCATCCATAATATCCAACAAACGATTGAAAGCAGCTAATTGATTGGTTCTATTGTTCATTTAAATAATTTATTGGAGAGTTGTTTGGTTTGTTAAAGGTTATAAAAACAAAAAAAATAGTATTCGCATACTATAAGGTTATAATGCCTAAAAACTAGGTTTTTTGTTTCTTTTTTCGAGCAGCAGGAAACAAAACGTTATTTAATATTAAACGATAGCCTGGAGAGTTTGGGTGTAAGTCTAAAACCGTTGGAGCATCACCTACTCGATGCTGAAAATCTTCAGGATCATGGCCACCATAAAAAGTAAACATCCCTTTACCTTTTGTGCCATGAATATAACGCGCTTCACCATTTATTTTGCATTGGCCCATTATGAGTACATTCGATTTAATTTTATCGGGATCAAAAGCAGTTGTTTGTCCCATAAATCCTTTAACTAAAGTTGTATGGTTTTGGCATAACATAGTAGGAATAGGGTCCCATTTTGCAGAGTACTCCATTAATGAAAAATAATCATTATCCATAGCGAGGGCACCTTTGCCATGTTCGTTTGTGGTATCAATATCTGAAAATTCATAAACTGCAGGGCTGCGCTCTAACGTATAATTTTTAAAAGCAAAAGTATTGGAATAATCTATTTTTGCCTGATAATTTGCTTCACTTGCATCACCATCAAACATAGGCTCACAAATGTCAGTATTTTCAGCAGAAAGAGCAATATCAAAACTATCTGTTGCAGAACACATGGCAAACATAAATCCGCCACCTATTACATAATCTCTTATTTTAATGGCAACAGCTCTTTTTTCTTCTGAAACTTTAGTATAACCTAATTTTTGCGCCAAATTTTCAGCCTCTTTTTTTTGTTCAATATACCAAGGCACATACTTATAGTTAGAAAAAAACTTTCCATATTGACCTGTAAAATCTTCATGATGTAAGTGCAGCCAATCATATAAAATGAGCTGATCTGACAATACTTCTTCGTCATAAATTTTGGTATATGGAATTTCTGCATAGGTTAAAACCATTGTAACGGCATCATCCCATGGTTGTTTTCCTTTTGGTGTATAAACAGCAATTTTAGGTGCTTTTTCTAAAACAACTGTTTCTTGATTTTGTGACGGACTGCTTATATCATCTAAAATTATAGCGGTTTGTCGATCTGATAGTAGCTCAAAAGTTACGCCGCGAATTTGGCATTCTTTTCGAATTTCTTGGGTGTCAGGAAATAAAAAAGAACCGCCTCGATAATTTAATAGCCAATTAACTTTATAGTTTTTTTCTAAAGCCCAATAGGTAATTCCATAGGCTTTTAAATGATTTTGTTGTCCTTCAGATTCCATTGGAACCAATACAAACGATGCTTTTGCTGAAAAGGAAAGTAACAAAAGATATATGTATATATATGTTTTCAAAGTAATTTAGTTTTACTCAAAGATAAAAGAAAATATCAAATGAGAATGTAAAAAATTGGCTGATAGCATAAACCACTTTTATTTTTAATTTTAAGAATTGAAATTTTGGTGAGTTTTATAGTACAACAAGTTCATAATGATAAAACTGATTTAAATAGCTTAATTAGTTAAAATGGCACATCTGAATCATCATCCATATCATTTGCACTGCTTCCAAAAGCTTCATTTGGTGAAGCTACTCTTGGAGTTGCAAAAGGATTTTGCTGATCTAAATTCATTTTTGATGGTAAATCGGCAAAAGGTGTACTAAAGTCATCCAAATTGTCAAACTTTCCTAAGTTACCAATAAACTTAAGACGCACATTGTCTAAACCACCATTTCTATGTTTGGCTACTATAAATTCGGCTTGACCTTGAGTAGGAGATCGTTCTTCGTCATCCCATTCATCAATTTTATAATATTCGGGACGATATATAAACGAAACTATATCAGCATCTTGCTCAATGGCTCCAGATTCACGAAGATCTGAAAGTAAGGGTCTTTTGCTAGAACCACGTGTTTCAACGGCACGCGAAAGTTGGGACAAAGCAACTACTGGAATGGCTAATTCTTTGGCCAAAGCCTTTAAATTTCGTGAAATAGTAGATATTTCTTGCTCTCTATTTCCACTATTTTTTCCGTTACCGCCAGCAGTCATTAATTGTAAATAATCTACAACTATTAGTTTAATTCCATATTGAGAGGTCAATCTTCTGGCTTTTGCACGCAAATCAAAAATAGAAAGTGAAGGAGAGTCATCAATATATAATGGTGCTTTTTCTAAATCTTTTACTTTAATAGAAAGCTGTTCCCACTCGTGTTTTTCTAATTTTCCGGTTCTTAATTTTTCTGAAGATAAGCCTGTTTCTGAAGAAATTAAACGAGTTATCAACTGAACCGATGACATTTCTAAAGAAAAAAAGGCTACAGGCTTTCCATAATCAATAGCCATATTACGAGCCATCGAAAGAGTAAATGCAGTTTTACCCATACCCGGTCGAGCTGCTATAATAATTAAATCAGATGGTTGCCAGCCCGAAGTTAGTTTATCTAGTGCATGAAAACCTGTTGGTATTCCGCTCAAACCTTCTTTACTGGCTATTTCTTCAATTCGTTTTTTGGCTTGAATAACTAAGCTTTGTGCGGTTTCAGAACTCCGTTTTATATTTCCTTGAGTAACTTCATATAATTTTGATTCTGCACGGTCTAACAAATCAAACACGTCGGTTGTTTCGTCATAAGATTCTTCAATAATTTCGCTTGAAATTTTAATTAAACTCCGCTGAATATATTTTTGTAAAATTATTCTTGAGTGAAATTCAATATGTGCAGAAGATGAAACTTTTTGAGTCAATTGAATTAAATAATAATCGCCACCTGCTAAATCAAGTTTTGCATTTTTTCTTAATTGAGCCGATACTGTCAATAAATCGACTGGTTGAGAATCATTAAATAATTCAACAATAGCTTCAAATATATGTTTATGTGCATCTTTATAAAATGCATCAGATTGTAAAATATCTATAACCTCATCGACTCCTTTTTTGTCGATCATCATAGCTCCAAGAACAGCTTCCTCAAGATCTAAAACTTGTGGAGGCAACTTGCCTTTTTCTAAATTAATTATAGCTGTTCTATCGGATCTGATAGGATTTAAACTCTTGACATTTTCCATAATGCTAATGTAATTTAATTTCATCAAAAATGAAATTTGACTTTTCAAAAAAAATTGTTAGTAAAAATTAAAAACTGTTAATAACGTATAAAAAAAAACCGTCAGTTACAATAAAAGACGGATTTTAGATATAAATTAATAATTTGTAGTATTAATCTTTAAATTCTCCCATTTTACTGTATTTATCCATTCTATGAGCAACTAATTCTTTTGTTGATAACTCTTTGAGTTCATCAAAAGCCTTGAGTATATATTTTTTTACAGAAGAAAAAGTTTTAATTCTATCATAATGAGCTCCACCCAATGGCTCAGGAATAATATCATCAATTAATTTATTTTTTTTCATGTCAAAAGAGGTCAGTTTTAGAGCATCGGCTGCTTGCTCTTTATATTCCCAACTTCTCCATAAGATAGATGAACACGATTCTGGAGAAATAACAGAATACCAGGTGTTTTCTAACATAAATACTTTGTTCCCAACGCCTATTCCTAAAGCACCTCCAGATGCTCCTTCACCTACAATAACTGAAATGATTGGCACTTGAAGTCTACACATTTCAAAAATATTACGAGCAATGGCTTCACCTTGTCCGCGTTCTTCTGCTTCTAAACCTGGATATGCTCCGGGTGTGTCAATTAATGTAAGAACTGGAATGCCAAATTTTTCGGCCATTTTCATTAAACGCAATGCTTTTCTATATCCTTCTGGGTTTGCCATTCCAAAATTACGAAATTGACGTGTTTTTGTATTATACCCTTTTTGTTGACCAATAATCATAAACGATTGTCCTCCAATTTTTCCTAAACCACCAACCATTGCTTTATCGTCTTTAACTCCTCTATCGCCAAACAGCTCAAGAAAAGTTCCTTCAGTTAAGGCGTTTATATGGTCCATTGTATAAGGACGGTTTGGATGACGTGAAAGTTGAACACGCTGCCAAGCTGTAAGGTTTTTATAAATATCTTTCTTAGTGTCGTCTAATTTTTTTTGAATTTGCTTACAAGTTGTAGTAACATCCACACTTGACTCTTCTCCAATTACCATACATTTAGTCAACTGATCTTCTAGTTCTTTAATAGGTAACTCAAAATCTAAATATTCCATAAAAAAATAATTGTTTAATGCAAAATTAGTCAAAATTATGGTTTTATAAAATTAATGTTAAAATTCTTTAAATTAAAAGACAATTTTTTTTGCTAGAAAATCTTTTTTACAAAAGAAATGACACCAAACCAATTATTGCTTGAGATTTGAAACAGCTATATTCAAATAAAATTTCTAAATCAGTATTTATAGAAATTAACGACCTTACTTGAATAGCTTTATATATATTGGATTATTAACTTTATTTAGGCTTATTCCTATTTAAATTAAAATTATTTTCGAAGCAATCGTATTTTAATAAAACCATTTAATAAAACCGAGATTAAAATTATAAACGCTCCGATGTAAAAAATAGGTGACATTTTTTCGGTTTCGTTATAAAACAAAAGTGCTAATATTATTCCATAAATTGGTTCTAAATTGGTGGTTAACATTACTGTAAAAGGACTTATGATTTTCATTACTTTTACAGAAGCCAAAAATGCATAAGCAGTGCAAATGGAAGACAATATCATGAGCCAAAAGAAGTCGTTTAATGATAATTGAAAAAAAGAAGCGTCTAATTTATCTGCAAATAACATATAAATAGTTATCGATACAAAACCTACACCTATTTCATAAAAAGAAATAATAGTTGCATCGTGTATTTTTGCAAATTTACCATTGATAACAGAAAAAAGGGCCGATAAAAATGCTGAAATTATTGCTAAAACAACTCCTTCAAAAGGAACAGATGCGTCTGTAAAAATGTGATTAAAACTGCTAAAAAAACCATGTTTTTCAATAGTAGTTGCAAAAGCTATAAAATAAAGACCTACGATCACAAACAAGCCTAAAAACAAATTTAACCAATTCAGTTTTTTTTTGAACAAAACAGGTTCTATAATAGACGCAAAAAAAGCACCTGTAGACAAGCATGCCAATGTGATTGAAATATTAGAAACTTTTATGGCTTCATAAAAAGTAAACCAATGAGCTGCTATTACAATTCCTAATAATGCAAATTGAGTAAAAGTTTTAAATGATATTTTAATGGATAGCTTTTTTATGTATATAAAAATGTATATAAAAATTGCACCAAAAAACATTCTGTAACAAACTAAGTTCAATGCTTCTAAAGATATAACCTTGCCTAAAATAGCCGTAAAGCCCCAAATAAAAACAATTAAATGAAGGTGCAAGTAATTTTTTATATAGCTGTTATCTTTTTGCATTTCTTAATAAATAAACAGCAAGTATGCCAAAAACAATATTTGGAATCCACACAGCCAGTAATGGAGAAAAGGCAGATTTTGATGCTATAGATCCAAAAACTTTATCTAAAAAAATAAAAGTAAATGCTATAACGATCCCAATTGCTAAATTGGCTCCCATGCCACCTCTTCTTTTCATTGCAGAGACTGCAACTGCAATAATGGTAAGGATAAATGCCGAAATAGGTAAACTAAATTTTTTATATAAAACTACTTGATATTCATTGATGTTCGAATTACCTCTTGCTTTTTCTTTATCGATAAAATTAATTAGATTATGAATAGTCATAGTTTCTGCCACATAAATTAAGGGAGTTAAATCATCTGGTTCAAAATTATAAATCTCATTTTTTTTATCACTAAATTCAATAACATCATTTAACTTACCAATAGTTCGCTTTTTATAATCAAACAACGTATAGTCTTTTGATTCTTCATTATATTTAATTCTGGTTGCAGAAACCTTATATAATAATTTATTACCCATACATTTTTCAAAAACAAAATTAAATCCTGTTTTGCTTGAATAACTATAATTGCTTACATAGATATACTCTTTTATATTTTTTTCGTTTTTAATTTGTCTAAAAATATCGTTTGTTTCTCGTGTTTGACTGTTTTCTTTTAACTTGGTATATCTAAAATCATTGAATCCTTTACTTGCATTTGGTACTAAAATAAAACCCATTAAAAACGCAAAAAGAGTAACAATAGAGGCCCCAATAAGATAAGGACGAAGAAAGCGATTAAACGAAATTCCAGAACTTAAAATAGCAATAATCTCTGTATTATTGGCTAGTTTTGACGTAAACCAAATAACCGATAAAAATAAAAATATTGGAAAAAGTAAATTAGCAAAATAAATGGTAAAATCACCATAATAGATTAAGATGTCTAATAAAGGAGTTTTATTTACTATCATTTTATTTACTTTTTCTGACACATCGATCACTATTCCTATTGGAATAAATAACAACAGCATCACTAAAAAAGTGCCTAAATATCGCGTTAATATATATTTATCAATTATTTTCATTTCTGAATTTAAAATTTATAGCCTTTGGCTCATTTGAACTACCATTTTGTCTTTCCATGCTCTAAATGTGCCAGCAATAATTTGCCTTCTTGCTTCTCGAACCAACCACATATAAAAGCCTAAATTATGAATAGTAGCAATTTGCTTTCCTAGATATTCATTTGCAGCAAATAAGTGACGAAGATATGCTTTTGAATACTCAGTATCGACAAAAGTATGTGCCATTTCATCAATTGGAGAAAAATCAGCTTCCCATTTTTTATTTTTTATATTTATAGAACCATAAGCCGTAAACAACATGCCGTTACGTGCATTACGCGTAGGCATTACACAGTCAAACATATCAATTCCTAGCGCTATGTTTTCTAAAATATTTATGGGCGTTCCAACACCCATTAAATAACGGGGTTTATCTTCGGGTAAAATAGCAGTAACCACCTCGGTCATGGCATACATTTCTTCTGCAGGCTCTCCTACAGACAAACCTCCAATAGCATTTCCTTGGGCACCTGCATTTGCAATATACTCTGCAGATTGTTGCCTTAAATCTTTATAGGTACTACCTTGAATTATTGGAAAAAAAGTTTGCTCATATCCATATTTAAAAGGCAAGTTTTCTAAATGATTTATACACCTATCCAACCAACGGTGGGTCATGTGCATAGACCGTTTTGCATATCGATAATCGCAAGGATAAGGTGTACATTCGTCAAAAGCCATGATGATATCTGCCCCAATAGTGCGTTGGATTTCCATTACATTTTCGGGTGAAAAAAAATGATATGAACCATCAATATGACTTTTAAATTTAACGCCTTCTTCTTTTATTTTTCTGTTGGATGAAAGTGAGTATACCTGATAACCTCCTGAATCGGTTAAAATATTTCGATCCCAATTCATAAATTTATGCAATCCACCAGCGGCTTCAATAATTTTTGTTTGTGGGCGAAGATATAAATGATAGGTGTTACCTAAAATTACATCTGGATTTATATCGTTTTTTAATTCGCGTTGATGCACTCCTTTTACTGATGCAACTGTACCAACTGGCATAAAAATGGGAGTCTCTATTACTCCATGATCAGTTGTTATTTTTCCTGCTCTGGCTTGGCTTTTAGGGTCTTTTGAAAGTAATTCAAACTTCATGTTTCTATTTGTCGTTTCTTGGTTTATAGTTTATAAGAAAATCACCTTTTGGTTTTCCTATATCAAAAGAACTCCATTTTGTAATTATTCTGGTTTCTTTTCTTGCTTCTTCTGGGTTTAATTTTTCATATTCTATTTTATAGAGGGCAGAATATAATACAGCTCTTCCTACACCATGGTGACAATGTATCAAAACAGGATAGTTTTTTGGGTTATCCATAACTTCAAAAAAGTAATCTAAATTTTTTTGATTAGGTACCTGGTCAGATCCATTATTAAAATAATTAACATCTTTTAATTTTGAAACAGCTAATTTTTCATCTGTAAGTTCTTGAGGAATTTCTGGATTGTTTACATCATCACCCGTTCCAGGAAAACGCAAATCTATAATGCTCTTTATGTTATATTTTTTTACATAAGCTGCAATTTGATCAGGAGGAATTACTCCTGATTTATATACCTTACCTTCAGAAATTGTTTCTAAATTATGGTTTATATTTACTTTGTAAACATATTTGCCTGTAGCCATTAACGCAACAAAAACGACCAATAAAACTATCTTTTTTTTCATTTCCCTAATTTATTATCAATTATACGATCAAAATAATCTTTCAAAAAAGCTTTACAAGCAATTTCAATTTCATTCATCTCTTTATTTCTTTTATGAATCAAATTTTTATCTAAATTTTTATCATTAATATCATAAAACCCTTGAGCTTTATTACCATCAAAAGTACAAATATAATTTCCTCTTATAAATTGATAACCTTTATTGTTATAGTTTATAACATAAGGTTCTATATCAGAGTCATTTATAAGGCTTCTGCCCCAACTTCTAAATGGTTTATCATATCCAATCATATCTAAAATTGTTGGATAAATATCTATTTGCTGTGCTAGGCTATTATCAACTCCTTTATATTTTTGATCCGGTGAATAAAAAAGAATAGGAACTGCTGATCTATTTACCATTTGATAATATTTTTGATAATGTACTTGATTACCATGATCAGCCGTTATAATAAAAATAGTATTGTTAAACCAAGATTCTTTTTTAGCAGCTTCAAAAAACTTTTTAAAAGCAAAATCTGTATAACCTACACATTGATGCATTTGTATTTGTCCCATTGGAAATTTACCTTGATATTTTTTAGGAATTACATAAGGTTCATGTGAGGTTACGGTAAATATAGTTGAAAAAAAAGGGCCTTTTTTAGCATCTAAAGTTGTTTTCATATATTGAAAAAAAGGTTCATCCCAAATTCCCCATGAGCCATCAAATTCATCATCATTATTAAATTCTGTTTTGCCGTAATAATTATCAAATCCCAATATGTTTCCAAAGCCTAAAAAACCCATAGAGCCGTTAGCTGCACCATGAAAAAAAGAAGTATCATAACCTTTACTGTTTAAGATAGACACCAATGATTCTATTTTTTGTTTGCTGTATGGAGAAGATGTAAAAGCTTCTTCAAAAGATGGAATTCCTGCTAATATTGAAGACATTCCATGTATAGATTTATATCCATTTGCATATGCATTTGGAAAAATTAAACTTTTACCTGCCAGTGAATCTAAAAAAGGGGTGTAACTTATGTAATCTTTTGGTTTAGACTCTTCATTAAAAGCACCTAAATATTCTCTACCAAAACTTTCGGTTATAAATAAAACAATATTTGGTTGTGATGGTTTATTTATATTAAATTGCTTTACAGGCTTTATATATTTTTCAACATCATCAGCACTCACTTCAAATTTAACTTTTTTAAAACTCTGCACATTTATAGTTCTTATAATAGCAAAAGGGGTATTTAAAACTAAATCAGCTTGCTCGATTTTTTTTACATGACGGTTGGCATCAACTAGATTTATAGGTCGAGTAGATTTTTTAAAATCACCCCGAATTCCACCAATCATTAGAGTAGCAAATATTAACAAACAAAAAACAGAAGATATTACATACACGTATTTATTTGTAATACTTTTAGTATCATTAACTTTAATTTTTTTGTATAAATAAATCCAAAGAACTGAAAAAACAATAAATAACAAAAAAACCTGCCAATACGTTAGTATAAATCTAAATAATAAAGCATCAATATTTGCTTCATTTTTTAATAATTCCCATGCGTTTATTGTAGTTCGTGCATAAATAAATTTATAATAAACTAAATCAATAAAGTTTGTAGAATAGGCTATTAAATTTGTAGCAAAATAAACATAAAAAAGTATTTTTTGAAACCCTTTTTTTGTATTAATCCAAAATGGGAGTAAAGAAAGCAAAACAAATAGACTATTAACATACAAAATAGCTGTTGTATCAAATGCTAATCCATGAAAATATATCCTAAAAAACTCATAAACTGATGTTACTTTTAAAACATCATTATTAAAAAATAAAAATAATAGCCTGCTGATAAAATAAAAAAAATAAACCAATAAAAGCCTACATAACAATACTTTATATTCTGAAATTCTAATAAATTTATGAATTGAATTTTTCAAATTAATTACTTTATTTTATGTTAATTTAATGAAAATAATTATTACAATTAATTCTTTGGCAAAAGTAAAAAATAAAATTAACTTTGGCATTAAATTATTCTTAATTAAAAAAAATGCCAAATACACAACAATTACAAGACTTAACTACACAAGTTAGAAGAGATATTCTTCGCATGGTTCATGCTGTAAATTCGGGACATCCAGGTGGATCACTAGGTTGTACTGAATTTTTAGTATGCTTGTATCAAAACCTAATGAAACGAAATGAAGGTTTTGATATGAATGGAATTAATGAAGACCTTTTCTTTCTTTCAAATGGACATATTTCACCGGTATTTTACAGTGTTTTAGCCCATAGCGGTTATTTTCCTGTACAAGAATTAGCAACTTTTAGATTGCTAAACTCACGTTTACAAGGACACCCTACAACTCACGAAGGTTTGCCTGGTATTCGAATTGCTTCAGGTTCACTAGGACAAGGATTGTCTGTTGCACTTGGTGCAGCTCAAGCTAAAAAATTAAATAATGATACTAATTTAGTCTATACCTTACATGGTGATGGCGAATTACAAGAAGGACAAAACTGGGAAGCAATTATGTATGCATCTGCAAAAAATGTAGATAATATTATTGCAACGGTTGACCTTAACGGAAAGCAAATTGATGGAACTACAGATGAAGTTCTAAATATGGGAAGTATTAGAGCTAAGTTTGAAGCTTTTGGTTGGGATGTTATAGACATTAAAGAAGGTAATAATATAGAAGCAATAAATACTGGAATGATAAACGCAAAAAGTAAAACAGGAAAAGGAAAGCCAGTTTGCGTTTTATTACATACTGAAATGGGTAATGGTGTTGATTTTATGATGCATACTCATGCTTGGCACGGTAAAGCACCAAATAATGAGCAATTGGCCAATGCACTAAGTCAAAATCCTGAAACATTGGGAGATTATTAATTTAGTTGATAACAAAAAAATGAAAAAATATACAAATACAGGTAATAAAGATACGCGTTCAGGTTTTGGAGATGGATTAACTGAACTGGGGCAAAAAAATGAAAATGTAGTAGCCCTTTGTGCTGATTTAATTGGTTCATTAAAAATGGACGACTTTAAAAAAAATCATCCAGAACGTTTTTTTCAAATCGGAATTGCTGAAGCAAATATGATTGGAATTGCTGCTGGTTTAACCATCGGTGGAAAAATTCCTTATACGGGTACATTTGCTAACTTTTCTACAGGAAGAGTTTATGATCAAATTCGTCAATCGGTAGCTTACTCCGATAAAAATGTCAAAATATGTGCTTCTCACGCAGGCTTAACACTTGGAGAAGATGGTGCAACGCATCAAATATTAGAAGATATTGGTTTGATGAAAATGTTGCCCGGAATGACCGTAATTAATACATGTGATTACAATCAAACTAAAGCAGCTACAATTGCTATTGCAGATCACCATGGACCCGTTTATTTGCGATTTGGCAGACCAAGTGTGGCCAATTTTACTCCAGAAAACGGTGAATTCATTATCGGAAAAGCAATTTTATTAAACGAAGGAACTGATGTTACAATTGTAGCAACTGGCCATTTGGTTTGGGAAGCTTTAATAGCTGCTGAAAAACTAGAAGAAAAAGGAATTTCGGCAGAAGTAATAAACATTCATACCATAAAGCCTTTAGATGAAGAAGCTATTTTAAAATCTATTGCAAAAACGGGATGTATTGTAACAGCAGAAGAACATAATATTTTAGGAGGATTAGGCGAAAGTGTTGCTAGAACTCTAGTTACAAACAACCCAGTTCCTCAAGAATTTGTTGCAGTAAATGATAGTTTTGGCGAAAGCGGCACTCCTGCACAATTGATGGAAAAATACAAATTAAATAACGAAGCCATAGTCGATGCTGTTTTAAAAGTAATCGCAAGAAAATAGATTTTATTAAGCACAAAAAAAGCCAATTCTTACGAATTGGCTTTTTTTATATGTTATAAATATTTACTCACATAATATCAAATGCTTTCGTACTCGAGTAGGTGTAATAAAATCACCTAAACAATCAGGAATTCCTTTAGTTTCATCATAGGGTGTAGAAGGGTCATCGGTAGCAGCACCATTAAAAGGATAGTATCCTTTTTTAGTAATACCATTTTCAACATAAGTAAATTTGATTTCCTCCTTGGTCAATATGCCGTCATTATCATCGTCAATATCTAGATAATTAGGCGTACCATCAGCATCTGTGTCAAGTAATGTTATACCATCTGTATCATAGTACTCATCCATAGATAATATTTTGTCAAAATCTTGATCTCGATGTCTTTGATTATATAATTTAAAATTAAAGATCAATTGCGAATAAGAAGAAATTAAACCTACTGAAGCACTATAATATCCAAATGAAGAAGGCAAAAACATAACACCTGCACCATAATCACTATATGTTACAGTTCCGTTTCCATTGATAGTTGAAGTACCTCCTTTAAACTTTGTTACTATCTCACCCCATCCCGGAATTACTTCTTCTAGTTTAAACCAAACGGGTGTTTCAGCAGCATCAAAAACGGTGTTGTCTAACAAAGACCCTTTGTAAGAAACAAAAGCCGAATCAACCTTTATAGGTTGCTCTCCAATTCCTTCATTTAATACCAGGTAATAAAGGTTATAGGTTAAATCATTTCGTTCAACAGGTACAGATACAAGATTAGGCATATCCTTAATAGGCGTTTGTGTACCACCCTCTGCAATTAATGTAAATTCAGTATCAAATGTCAAAGGATCTACAGTAACAAAATGAGTTGCTAAAAAATCGTCAATAGCTGCTTCATCAATAGGGTATTGTTCTGAATAGGCTAATGGAGGCGTAATAGGCTCAGGATCATTATTATTAGGACACCCAGCAAATAGTGTAGCTAAAACAATAAAACATAGTATTTTAAAAATATTCTTCATTTTTTCCTTTTTTATAGTGGCGCAAGATACAATTTTGATTTATTTTTGTAAAATATTTAACATACATTTTAAAAATAAATGAGAATAGATAAATATTTATGGTGCATTAGGTTTTACAAAACTCGAAACATTGCCTCTGAAGCAATAAAAAAAGGGCATGTAACTGTTAATAATCAAACTGCGAAAGCATCTAGAGATGTATTTACATCTGATAAAATTACGATTAGAAAAGATCAAATCAATTATAAAATTACAGTTTTAGATATTCCACTAAATAGAGTTGGTGCCAAATTAGTGGACATGTATCGAAAAGATGAAACCCCTGCAGAAGCCTTTGAACATTTAGAGTTATTAAAACTCTCAAAAGACCATTACAGAGCTCATGGAGAAGGAAGACCAACAAAAAAAGACAGAAGAGATATAGATGATTACGTTTGGGAAGAAGATCCCAAAAAGGACGAATGATAATGAATAAGAAATACTGGGAAAACCGCTATATCAATAACAAAACTGGCTGGGATATTGGAAAAATATCAACTCCGTTAAAGGGCTATATTGATCAATTAAAAAATAAAAACATAAAAATATTAATACCCGGCGCTGGAAACGGATATGAATTTGATTATTTAATAACACAAGGTTTTTTTAATGTATTTGTAATTGATATTGCCGAACAACCCTTAAAAACAATTAAAATTAGAAATCCTGAGTATGCAGATCAAATAATTTATGGTGATTTTTTTGACCTAAAAGATACTTTTGATTTAGTATTAGAACATACATTTTTTTGTGCTTTAAATCCAAATTTAAGAACAAATTATGTTTCTAAAATGAATGAAATAGTAAATAAAAAAGGTAAAATTGCTGGATTATTTTTTGATTTTCCGTTAACAGAAGTTGGACCACCTTTTGGAGCTACTTATCAAGATTACCTACTTCTTTTTCAAAACAATTTTAAAATAAAAACACTCGAAAAAACATATAATTCTATTTTAGAACGAAAAGATAAGGAACTCTTTTTTATCTTTGAAAAAAAATAAACAACTAATATGCAAAATATTATATTACATAAAGAAGAAATTCAACATAAAATAAAAAGAATTGCGTATCAAATTTACGAAACTTTTGTAGACGAAGAAGAAGTGGTATTAGCTGGTATAAGTGCTAATGGGTATCTTTTTGCAAAAAAAATAGCCGAAGAGTTACATAAAATTTCACCCATCAAAATTACCATGTGTGAGGTTTTTATAAATAAAACAAATCCACAAGAACAAATTAAAACATCAATAGATAAATTTGAATACTCTAACAAAGGTTTGGTATTAATTGATGATGTATTAAACTCTGGAACTACATTAATTTATGGTGTAAAACACTTTTTAGAAGTCCCTTTAAACAAATTTAAAACAGCCGTTTTAGTTGACAGAAATCATAAAAAATATCCTGTAAAAGCCGATTTTAAGGGCATATCACTTTCTACGTCTTTACAAGAACATATTCAAGTAGTCTTAGAAAAGGAAAACATGTATGTGTTTTTAAATTAGCTTCAATATTTCGCTTACTATTTCCTCTTTTGATTTATCATCTACAAGTACCGTATATTTTGATTGATGGTAATAATAATTTCTATCAAATAAATGCTTGGCAATATATTCATGCAAATCATTTTCTGATAAGTTTTTTATTAATGGCCTATTTTCTCGATTATCTTTTAAATTTTTTGTTAAATTTTCAATACTTGATTTAAGGTATATTGAAGTAACATCTTTATTTTTTAACAATAAATGATTATTTGCGTAACATGGTGTGCCTCCTCCTAAACTTAAAATAAAATTATTATTATACTCTAAAAAGTCATTAAAAAAAACAGTTTCAATTTTTCTAAAATACACTTCACCCTTTTCATTAAATATTGATTTTATAGTTTTATTTTCAGCTTTTTCTATTAAATCATCAAGGTCTACACAAGGTAAATTTAATTTTTTTTCTAACAATTTTGCAAAAGTTGTCTTGCCAACTCCCATATATCCAACTAAAATTATTTTCATAAATTGATTAATTCATTATAAAACAAGTGATTAAATAAAAACCTAAAATAAAATACAAATTTATAATAAAATACTATTGTATTTAAAATAATAGGCTTTATATTTGCACCCGCATTGAGAAAATAAAATGACTTGGTAGCTCAGTTGGTAGAGCACATCACTTTTAATGATGGGGTCCTGGGTTCGAGCCCCAGCCAGGTCACAAAATAGAGACGTTGCATAGCAACGTCTCTATTGTTTTTGGCCATGTGGAGAAACGGTAGACTCGCCATCTTGAGGGGGTGGTGCTCGAAAGGGCGTGAGGGTTCAAATCCCTCCATGGTCACTTTTTAATTTTTTAAAATTAAATTGTTTAACTTAATTCGTTATTTGTTACACAAATTGATATTATAATATTACATTTGTTATTCAAAAAACCAATAGATGGATAATGTTAAAAATGTTTTTAGTATCAAAGATTTTGAAAATCTTTCAGGAATAAAAGCACATACAATAAGGATTTGGGAAAAAAGATATAGTATACTAGAACCTTTAAGGTCAGACACGAATATTAGATATTATGATATAAAAAATCTTCGTAAATTATTGAATATTGTTTTACTTCATAATTATGGATATAAGATATCAAAAATATCAAAATTAAATCCAGAAGAACTTAATGCAAAAGTATTAGAAATTATTTCTGAAAAAAGCATTAAAACTCATGCAATTAAATCTTTTAAAGTTGCCATGATGACTTATGATCATTCTTTATTTTCTGCCACTTATGATCATTTACTGAAAAACAAAACTTTTAAAGAAGTATTTTACGATGTGTTTATTCCTTTAATGGAAGAGCTAGGCTTTTTATGGCAAACAGACACAATATCTATAGCACATGAGCATTTTATTACTTTTTTAATAAAACAAAAATTATTAAGTTTAACAGAAAAAATACAAATTAAACCTCCTACAAAATTAGACCGTATTTTTGTTTTATTTTTACCACTAAACGAAATACATGAATTGGGTTTAATGTATATCAATCATGAGCTCATAGATAGTGGCTATCATACGCTATACTTAGGAGAAAGTATGCCTGTAGAAAGTTTAGTAGAATTAAAAACTTATTTCAATAAAATTACATTCATTAGTTATTTAACTGTGAAGCCTACTGTGGAAAAAATTCCAGATTTTATTAGTCAAATTGAAACTAAATTATTAAATGATACCGATCACAATTTTATACTTTTAGGAAAAATGACCGCTGAAATAAACAGGAATAATTTATCTGAAAAAATAAAAATATACAACTCTATCCCTGAACTAACCCTAAGTATTTACAATGAATAAAAATATAACGATTATAGGCTCTGGTTTTTCAGCATTAGCTGCGGCATGTTATTTGGCTAAAAAAGGAAACAAAGTAACTGTATATGAAAAAAACAATACTATTGGAGGCAGAGCACGTCAATTAAAAAAAGATGGGTTTACTTTTGACATAGGCCCAACATGGTATTGGATGCCCGATGTATTTGAACGCTTTTTTGGCGACTTTAACAAAAAACCTTCCGATTATTATGATTTAATAAAATTAAGTCCTGCTTATCAAGTATATTTTGGAAAACTTGATTTTGTTACTATTGCAGATAATCTTGAAGAAATAATTACCACATTTGAGTCTATAGAAAAAGGCAGTGGAGCTTTGCTTAAAACATTTATGAACGAAGCACAAAGCAACTATAACATAGCTATAAAAGATTTGGTATATCGCCCGGGTGAGTCTCCATTAGAATTAATAACACTTGAAACGGCTAAAAAAGTAAATCAATTTTTTAGTAACATTTCAAAAGATATTAGAAAAAGATTTAAGAATACTAAGTTAGTCCAAATTTTAGAATTTCCTGTTTTGTTCCTAGGTGCTAAACCAAGTGATACGCCTTCGTTTTATAGCTTCATGAATTTTGCCGATTTTGGAATGGGCACATGGCATCCAAAAACAGGAATGTATAGTGTTATACTGGCAATGGAATCTTTGTCTAAGGAATTGGGGGTTCAAATAAAAACCAATGCAAACGTTGAAAAAATTATAATTAAAAACAAAAAAACAACGGGTATTCAAGTAAACGGAGAAATAATTAACAGCGATATTGTTTTAAGCGGGGCTGATTATCACCATACCGAAACACTGTTGGATGAAAAAGACCGTCAATATTCTGAGAAGTATTGGTCAAAGAAAACCTTTGCTCCTTCTTCACTGCTCTTTTATGTTGGTTTTGATAAAAAAATAGAAAATATAGAACATCATTCCTTATTTTTTGATGTGGATTTTGATATTCATGCATCTGACATTTATGATAATCCAAAATGGCCAGATAATCCATTATTTTATGCAAGTTTTCCATCTAAAACTGAAAGCTATTCGGCTCCAGATGGAAAAGAAGCAGGTATATTTTTAATCCCTTTAGCCCCTGGGTTAGAAGACAACGAAGAAATTAGAGCACGATATTTTGACAAAATTATGAATAGATTTGAGTTTTTAACCAATCAAAAAATCAAAGAAAATATTATATTTAGCAAAAGTTTTTGTGTGAATGATTTTATTGAAGATTATAACTCATATAAAGGAAATGCTTATGGGATGGCAAACACGCTGCTTCAAACAGCTTTTTTAAGACCTAAATTAAAAAGCAGTAAAGTAAAAAAATTGTATTTTACAGGCCAATTAACAGTTCCCGGCCCAGGTGTTCCTCCATCGCTGATATCAGGAAAATTAGTAGCGGACTTAATAGAAAAACATGAAAAACATGAAAGCATTATTTGACAAAATTTCAAATGAATGTAGTGTAAACGTAACCAAGTCGTATAGCACTTCATTTTCTTCTGCCGTAAAAATGCTTGCTCCTTCAATAAGACAAGATATTTATAACATTTATGGCTTTGTTCGGTTTGCAGATGAAATTGTAGATTCTTTTCATGACTATGATAAGGAACTTCTGTTTAACAAATTTGAAAAAGATTTGGAAGATGCTATTGAATTAAAAATCAGTTTAAACCCTATTTTAAATTCATTTCAGCACACTGTAAACAAACATAACATACCCTATGAAATGATTGCGTCATTTATGAAAAGTATGCGGTTAGACTTAAGTAAAAACAAATACAGTACTACAGAAGAGTATCAAGAATATATTTATGGTTCAGCTGATGTTGTAGGCTTAATGTGCTTGAAGGTATTTGTAAAAGGAGATGAATTAAAATTTAATGAATTAAAGCAATCCGCAATGCGCTTAGGCTCTGCTTTTCAAAAGGTTAATTTTTTACGAGATTTAAAAGTTGATTATGAGGATTTAAGCAGAACCTATTTTCCTAATACAGATCTAAACCAATTGGATGAAGCATCTAAACTAGAAATAATAACAGATATAGAAGCAGATTTTATTGCTGCTTATGAAGGCATAAAAAATTTACCTTTAGAAGCTAAATTTGGCGTGTATACGGCGTATCGATATTATAAAAAATTATTAATAAAATTACAAAAAACCCCTTCGTTAGAAATAAAAAACACTAGAATACGTGTTTCTGATTATCAAAAAGCACAATTATTAGCGAGATGTTATGTAAAATATAGATTAAATATTATATAAAATTATGGAAATGATATTGCAAATTATTGTATTTATTATCACTTTTAGTGTAATGGAGTTTATGGCTTGGTTTACCCACAAGTATGTGATGCACGGTTTTTTATGGAAATTACATGAAGACCACCACAAAAAAGACCACAATTCGTGGTTTGAACGCAATGATACTTTTTTTATTTTTTACGCAATTGTTAGCATATCGTGTTTTTATACCTGGAGTATTGGTGCTTTTTATTTAGGCTTAGCAATAGGACTTGGCATTTTAGCCTATGGACTTGCGTATTTTATTGTTCATGATATATTTATTCATCAACGATTTAAATTGTTTAGAAATATAAATAATAAATATGCAAAAGCAGTTAGAAGAGCACACAAAATACATCACAAACATGTTGGTAAAGAAAAAGGCGAATGTTTTGGAATGCTTGCTATTCCTTGGAAATATTTCAAAAATTAAATAAAGGTTAAAGTTGTGACCTGTTACTTTTTTATTGTTTTACCTAAATTTTTTCCACCAGGAATTTTTAGTTTTTCTGTTAAAGTAGATAATTCATCTAAATTAAAGGTTCCAATTATAGATAATAGAATTGTTTGCTGCTGATTGTTATCACCATCAACAAACATTAAAAGTTCTTCTACAACTTGATCATTTTTACCTGATTTTACATAAATTTTAACGTTTTTTTCATCGCTGTTTACACGCATTAATTCTTCTAAAGGATTTGATTTTAAATAACTGCTTACTGCAAACTTCATCTCAGTTGATGCTGTAGTACTATTAGTGCTAAAGACTTTTAAATTTTCAAGTTTTTTTAATAAGGTTACATATTGATTCATTTCTTTATCTTTTAAATCAACTTTTACATTACTCATTAAGTCAAATAGTTTTTTACTAACTATCATTGAATTTATATCTTCATTATCTTGAAATTTATCAAAAACCCCTTGTGAAAAAGAAAAGCTTGTAGCTAGTAAAAAAAGAACTACTACTCTATTTTTAAGCAAGCTAATTAATTTATTAGTGTTGTTTTTCATAGTTTGTTTATTGTTTTTTTCGTGTTGTTTTTAAAATACTGCAATTTTCATACCCAAATTTATATTACTAAACCCCATTTGAAGCTTTATGAATTTCTATAAAAGCCCCATAAGTGTCAAAAAGCGATTCTAAACCTTAATTTTTTGGTGTATTCTTAAATAAACAGCTCTTAAAAAAGCATACAAATGTAACACATACGCTTACAAGATTGTATTTTATTTTATAAAATTGTATGATTTTATAAAAATCTAATGTTCGTGTAATTTATATAAACTAATTGATTATTAGTTTATATATTGTTTTTTAGTAGATTTAAACTATATTTTTTTACATAACCTAAGCTATAAAACTTCAATGGTATTAAAAACTTACATAGCATCATTTCACAACTTCAACAAAACAATCTAAGAAGCATCTGCTGCGATTGTTATACTTGTTAATATACTCTATTAAACCGAAAAAAAAATCGTCTTTAAAAAGTTTATTAGAGATATAAACTCATGCTGATTTATAATCTATTTTGTTTATAAAGTTAATATGAATGTAAAATATTTTTGCTACATTAGTTTTAAAATTAACTATTACATTATGAAAAAGATATTTAAACTACTCGTAATATCACTATTTATTTTATTTACATTTCAAAACTGCAATGATGATTATGACGATCTTGTTTATTATAAATCTACTAATACCTTTGTTTGGAATGGATTAAATCAATATTATTTATGGCAAAAAGACTCTCCTGATTTAGCAGATGATCGTTTTAGCAACACTAGTGATTTAAACGATTTTACAAGTTTATTTGATACTCCTGAAGCACTTTTTCAACATTTAAGATATCAAGTAGGTATTGTAGATCGTTTTAGTGTTATTTTTAATGATTATGATGTTTTAGAAGCAGCCTTACAAGGAAGTTCTACTAACAGCGGTGCCGACTTTGGTTTTAAAAGAAAATTAGCAGGTTCTACAGAAGTTTTTGGTTATGTAAGATATGTATTGCCAAATTCTGATGCTTCAGCTAAAAATATTTATAGAGGCGATTTATTTTATGCAGTTAATGGAGTACCATTAACGGTAAACAGTAGTGGATATTTGAATTCGAATGGAATATCAGATGATAGTTTTACATTAAACATGGCCAATTATGATAATGGAAATATTACACCTAATGGAAACACCATAACACTTTCTAAAACAGCTTATTCTGAAAACCCTGTACTCATACAAAATGTGCATAATGTAGGAACAAAAAAAGTAGGTTATTTGATGTACAATGGGTTTTATAGCAATTACAAAAACGAATTAAATAGTGCGTTTGCTTATTTTCAAAGTGAAGCAATTAGTCATTTGGTTTTAGATTTGCGTTATAATTCTGGTGGCTCTGTACAAGTAGCGACTGAATTAGCGAGCATGATTACAGGCCAATTTAACAATCAAATTTTTGCTCAACAACAATGGAATGATAAGGTTATGGCTTACTTTAATTCTAACAATCCAAATTCATTACTTAATCCATTTACTGCAACATTAAGCAATGGAAACGGAATCAATAGTTTAAATTTAGATAAAATATATATTATAACTTCCAAATCTACTGCCTCAGCAAGTGAACTTATCATCAACAGCTTAAAACCTTACATAAATGTTATTCAATTAGGTGATACCACCATTGGTAAAAATGTAGGTTCTATAACACTTTATGATTCTCCAACTTTTACTAAAGAAAACCTAAATCCCAATCACAAATATGCAATGCAACCTATTGTACTTAAAATAGTTGACAAAAATGGATTTGGAGATTATGAAAACGGTATAAGTCCTACTATTTCTTTTATTGAAAATTTTGAAAACTTAGGCGTTTTGGGCAATGCAGATGAACCTTTGCTAAGCATGGCTTTAAGTTACATAAACACCAATGGTAGATACCATTTTTATTCAAATGCAAAAGTTTTTGAACATGTAACTGAATCTAAAAATTTAGATGGAATAGAAAAAGGAATGTATCTAGAGAAGCAATAAATATTATAAAAAAGTAAAAAGGCAGTTTAAAATATAAAATTTTAAACTGCCTTTTTTTGTTAAAACAAAAAGTTAAACCCCACTTTATAATTTCTTCCTCTGGCGTTATAACCTATATTTTCTTGAAAATCTTCATTTAAAATATTAGTTATTGAACCAAATAATTGCAATCGATTTTTTACTAATTCGTGATTTAAATTAGCGTTAAAAATAGTATAGCTCTCTAGTACAACTTTTTCCAACGTATATGTAACATTGTCATAGTAGGCATCATTTCTTGAACCAACATATTGAAAACCTAAATTTAAACTTGTAATACCCGAAAAATCATAGTTCAAATCAAAGTTTGCTTTATGTTTTGGGATCAATCTATTAAGCGCCTCTTCTGTTTGTGTAAAAGTATAATTAGCAGCTACCGACAACTTATCGACAGGTAAATACTGAAGACTAGTTTCTATACCTTTTGCATTATAAGTTCCTTCAATATTAATGTAATTTGAAAAAAATGTGGTTGGATTTGTGAAAAATCCTAAGGTATTTATTTCATTTCTATAAAACCCTACTCCATTTACTTGTACTTTTTTATTACATAAAAATAACTCAAAACCAGCTTCCAATGTAGCATTTTCTTCAGGTTTTAAGTCTAAATTTCCATAAGATGAATATAATTGATATAAACTAGGTGTAATAAATGCTGTGCTATATGAGCTTAAAAATTTTAAATTTTTACCAATCGTATAACTAGGATTTATATTATATACTAATTTCGATCCATAAAGGCTGTGATTATTTAGTCGAGCACCCATATTTATATTTAAACCAAAAGATGAATTAAAAACAAATGTTGCATAGGGATCAATAATGTTAAATTTAGCTTCTTTATTTGCTATAGAAGTATACAAATCCTCTTGAGTCATATCAAAATACTGAAATTGAGTCCCTAAGATCAAATAATATTTTTCTGAAAAATTATACTTATTAAACGCATCAAAATTTACATTTCTTGAAGAATATTTATAAGCGTCTAAAGTGTTTGTATACGAACTAAATTGATTGATATCTCTTTTGATTGAGGTATAACTGCTATTCAATTGAAATTCACCTGAATTATATTTGTATTTAGGTAAAAATCCCAATCTAAATTGTTCGCTTACAGAGTTGTTTAACAATTCATCAGAAATAGAACCAGTTCCTCCATAAGGATTATCAAAGGTGTTTTTAATTTTGTCATAATTTCCAAAAAAATCCAGTTGTAATTTGTCTGAAATTTTTATACCAAATTTTTGTAATACATGAATTTTTTTAAATGAATCATCTTCAAAATCTGTACCTCTAGCTTCAGAAATTCCTTTAATGTTTACATGGTTTACATTGGTCAAATAACTAAATGTATTTGAAGTTCCATTAATTGAAAAGCCTTGATTTAAATCTTGTACAGAAAGCTTGTCAGTTGTTGATGTGTTTTGAGTACCAAAACGCATATAAATATTTCCCGACATTACTTTTTTAGACGCCTTTTTTAACGTAACATTTATTATACCTGTTGCAGCACCTGTTCCATATAAGGTGCTTGAAGCGCCTTTCATGATTTCAATTTTATCAATCTGATCTACAGATAATAAACGCAAATCAAACTCAATACCAATACCAGATGCGTCATTAACAGGTACGCCATCTATATAAATAACAACCTGTCTGTTTCTACCACCTCGAATGTAGTAGTTTAAATTTTTTCCTTCAAAAGATTGATTTCCATTGATTTCCAAACCGGCAACTTGACTTAATAATTGAGCTAAACTCTGCCCTGATTTTTGCGCCAATTGTTTTGAAGTAATTACTTCAATAATTTTTCCTGATTTTTCTTTGCTTTGCGCAAATTTTGTGTCAGATACCACAATTTCATTAAGCAGGTTAGTTTTAATAGAATCTTTTTCTTGAGCTTGAATAGCAAAAGACCCTAATAACACCAAACAACCTAGACGAAAGAATTTTTTGTTCATCTTAGTTTTTTTTTAGATTTAAACTTGGAATAAAAAAGTACAGAATACCCTATACCCAAACCTTTTTTCCCGAAAGTTTGTTATTTGTTATATTTAGGCAGGTCTCCTGGCTTGCGTATTGTTATTCACCTTCCCATAAAGCAGTTAAAGGTTAGACAAAAGCTTAAAATTAATAATTTTTAACTTCTATTGTCCTAGTTTCAAATTACTCTACAGTGGTATTGCAGATTATAACAATCTTATTAGCATACAGTTGCGGGTACAGCTCAAGAATTAGATTTTTAATGTATAATTTTTAATTTTAGAATATATAAATTCTTAATTCAAAAACCGTTTATCATAAATTGTTTATCTCTACTTGATTCCCTTTTAATGCTGTTCAAAATAGAACAAGCAACCTCAATAATCACGCAAATGTATTACAATTAAAATTATTATAATAAAAAAAAATAATCATTTAAGAAAAATCAAATTATTTATCAAAACAAAAATCTACTTTTGTATAAAGTATATTTTTTATGACCCTATTTCAAAAAGCCTTCATTTTTAGTGTTTTCCTTTTTGGGTTGACCCAATGTAAAAAAACAGAACACTTAACAAAAGCAGTTGTTAATGAAAACGAAATACAATACGCTGAAGGGTTTTCTTTAGTGGAATATGATGACTTTTCTATCTTAAAAGTCAAAAATACCTATCCAGATTCTAATGAAACGTTTACCTATATATTACATAAAAACAGTAGTATTATTCCTGATAGCTTAAGGCATTTTATCCCAATTGAAATACCTATTCAAAAAATAATTGTTACATCAACAACTCATATCCCATCACTTGAAATGTTAGGTGTAGAAAACACATTAATTGCGTTTCCTTCATTAAAATATATTTCTTCAGAAACAACAAGAGAACGCATTGATCAAGGAAAAGTTAGAGAAATTGGCAAAAAACAATACTTAAACACCGAAGTGATTTTAGATTTAAATCCAGACATAATTATTGGCTATAGTGTTGACGGTGATTTAAAAACATATTCAAATCTTGAAAAAAACGGTCAAAAAATAATTTACAATTCAGATTGGACCGAAAAAACACCATTAGGAAAGGCAGAATGGATTAAATTTTTTGGAGCTCTTTATGATAAAAAAGAAAAAGCAAATACAGAGTTTGAAACCATTGCAAAAAGTTACAATAAAGCCTTAGAATTAGTTAAAAAAACAGATTTAAAACCAAGTGTTTTTGCGGGAGCTATTTATAAAGACCAATGGTACTTGCCACAAGGTGAAAGTTGGGCTGCTCTTTTTTTTAAAGAAGCAAATGGAAATTATCTTTGGTCAGATACTCAAGGCACCGGTAGTTTATCCTTGTCTTTTGAATCCGTTTTAGACAAAGCAAAAGATGCTGATTTTTGGATTGGTCCTGGCCAATTTACTTCCATTGATGAAATACTAAAAGACAATCCAAATTACAAATATTTTAAAGCTGTCGAAACTAAAAACGTGTACTCTTTTAGCAGTAAAAAAGGAAAAACTGGAGGTGTAATTTACTACGAATTAGCTCCTAACCGTCCTGATTTGGTGTTAAAAGATATCATCAAGATATTACATCCTGAATTACTTCCAAACTATGAATTATTCTTTTTTGAGCAATTGCAATAAATTTTGATTAAAATTCTTTGTATTATCTTTGAATATAAATATTAAAACTATTTTTTTTACCTAATGATAAATTCAAAAAAACAAACTTATTTATTTAGTCTACTTTTAGCTTTATTGATACTATTGTTTTTTATTAATATAAGCTTAGGTTCTATTACAATTCCAAATAAAGAAATACTAAAAGGCCTTTTTAATCAAAAGATGAATAAGGAAAGTTGGGAAATTATTTTATATAATTTTAGACTTCCCAAAGCTATTACGGCAATATTTGTAGGAATGGCTTTATCTATGAGTGGCTTATTAATGCAAACTTTATTTAGAAATCCATTGGCAGGTCCTTATGTTTTAGGGTTAAGCTCTGGAGCCAGTTTAGGCGTTGCATTTTTGATACTAGGGTCTGGTATTTTGCCCTCGTTTATTTCAAATTTAGTTCTTTCGTCTTATGGAGTCGTTTTTGCTTCTGGCATTGGAAGCGCATTGGTTTTGATTTTAGTGTTATTTGTTTCTCAAAAATTAAAAGACACCATGTCTATTTTAATTGTAGGGTTAATGTTTGGAAGCTTAACAGCCGCTATAGTTTCGGTATTAACCTATTTTTCAACTGCAGAAGAGTTACAAAAATTTACCTTTTGGTCACTAGGGAGTTTAGCTAATTTGAGTTGGAACGAAGTAACTTTACTTGCTTTATTAACCCTAATTGGGCTAAGCTTAAGCTTTTTAGTCATAAAACCATTAAACGCATTACTCTTAGGAGAACGTTATGCCACTAGTTTAGGCATAAATTTTAAAAAAACTCGAATCATAATTATTGTAGCAACGAGCATTTTAGCAGGTAGCATTACAGCTTTTGTTGGACCCATAGCTTTTATTGGATTAGCTGTTCCCCATATATCAAAGTTAATTTTTCAAACCAGTAATCATTTTATACTTTTTTGGAGTACTATACTCATAGGAGCTATAATTTTATTGTTTTGTGATATTATTGCTCAGCTACCAGGGAGCGATTTAACTCTTCCTATAAACGCTATAACTTCAATGATAGGAGCACCTATTGTGATTTGGCTTTTGATACGTAAAAAAAGGTTTAGCTAATTTATTCTTAAAACAACGAAAGAAAAGAGCTTTGAAATTTATATAAATACTGTTTTTGTAAAACTTTAAGAATACGCTGGTACAAAAAATTTGGTACTTAATTTATGAAAAATAAAATACTACATACTACTAACCTTTCCATTGGATATAGAAACAAATCCATCAACACCGTTATTGCCGAAAACATAAACATCAATCTTTCATTCGGCAAATTAATTGGTTTAATTGGCTCAAACGGTATCGGAAAATCTACCTTATTAAAAACCTTAACCGGAATAATAAAACCCTTAAAAGGAGATGTTTTTATCCACAACAAATCCATAAAAACGTATACTAATTTAGACTTAGCCAAAAAATTAAGCCTAGTACTAACCGAACATTTACCACCCAGTAATTTAACTGTTTATGAAATTGTAGCTTTGGGTAGACAACCTTATACCAATTGGTTAGGATCACTTTCTACTGTTGACAAAACAAAAATTGACAATGCTATTGCATTAACCGAGATAAGCACATACCTACATAAAAAACATTTTGAAATTAGTGATGGGCAATTACAAAAAACCTTAATTGCTAGAGCTTTAGCCCAAGATACAGATTTAATAATTTTAGATGAACCAACCACACATTTAGATTTAGTTCACAAGGTTACACTATTAAAATTATTACAAAAACTTACAAAAGAAACAGGAAAAACCATTTTATATTCTACTCATGATGTGGATTTGGCCATTCAATTGTGTGATGAAATGATTGTTTTGTCTGAAATTGAAGTTATTCAAGATGAACCTTGTGCTTTAATATCATCAGGTATATTTAATTCTATTTTTAAAAATGAGAACATTGAATTTGATGCAACCGTTGGCAAATTTAAAATCAAATAACCTTTAGCTCTTTTGCTTTCATATAAAAAAAGAATTTGTAATTTAGTAAAAAATAATAAAAACATGACACTGAAAAATGCATTTGCCTTATTTGTTTTATTTTCAACAACTTACACTCAAGCACAATTAAAAACTGTTTCATATTCAGACGAAAATCAAAAACTAGAAGGCTTTTTAGCCACTCCAAAAATTGCAAATGCTACAAAAGCGGGTGTAATTGTTCTTCATGCCTGGATGGGAATAAGCGATCATGAAAAAGAAAGTGCTGAAAAATTGGCCAAATTAGGATATTTTGCATTTGTTGCTGATGTATATGGGCAAGGAAACAAACCCACTAACACGGATGAAGCTGGAAAACTATCCGGCTATTTTAAAAATGCTTTTGACGTATACCAGCACCGAATTCAATTGGCTGTTGATGAACTTGTAAAAGCAGGAGCAAATGCAGATGAAATTGCGGTTATAGGATATTGTTTTGGAGGAACAGGAGCGATCGAAGCTGCAAGAGGAGATTTGAAAGTTAAAGGAATTGTTTCGTTTCATGGTGGATTAGGGAAAGATTTAAAAAGAGAAACCAAACAGATAAATACAAAGGTTTTAGTTTTACATGGAGCCGATGACCCTTATGTTGTTGCAAAAGAAGTAACTGCTTTTGAAGACGAAATGCGAACTGCAAAAGCAGACTGGCAGTTAAACATGTATGCAAATGCTGTTCACGCTTTTACACATAAAAACGCAGGAACTGACAATAGTAAAGGAGCCGCTTATAACGAAAAAGCAGACAAAAGAAGCTGGGAAGCTATGAAAATCTTTTTTAAGGAACTTTTTGAGAAAATTTAAATACTTCTTTTGTTTTATTTTTTTACTTAATCTTATTTTTTGAATAAAATTTGTCTTTTAGCTTCGCCTATTAAAAAAGAAACTGAATTGGCTAAATTATAACTTCGCACATGTTTTGATATAGGAATTGTCAAATGATTTGAAAATTCATTTAAAACTTCTGTGCTTAAACCTATACTTTCTTTACCAAAAACCAACCAATCGCCATCCTGAAATTCTTGCTCTAAATAAGATTTTGAAGCATGAGAACTCATTAAAAAAACACGAGATAAATCAGTAATTTGATCCTTCCATTGATTAACAGATTGATATTCTTTCCAGTCTAAATGAACCCAATAATCCAATCCTGAACGTTTTAAATTTTTATCGTTAATTTCAAAACCAAAAGGGCGAATTAAATGTAAGCGGCTTTCTGTTCCAACACATAATCGACCTATGTTTCCCGTATTATTTGGTATTTCGGGTTCAATTAATACAATGTTTAGCATTTTTATGTTTATTGTTTTGAGTTATCTAAATATCAAACTGATTCACTTCTTTCACAGACCCAACATTTAATCCTTCTAGAGAAGTGTTTCCTATTCGAATTCGAATCAATCTTAATGTTGGAAAACCAACTGCAGCAGTCATTTTTCTAACCTGACGAAACTTCCCTTCCGTTAAAGTTATAGAAACCCAACTCGTAGGCCCATGCCTTTCATCTCTAATTCTTCTGCCGTCACCTATAAAGCATGGTAATTGTTGAATTAAGCTAGCCTTACAATTTTTAGTCATATACTTCGTTCCATTAAATCCTATCTCAACACCATTAGTCATTTGACTTACAGCTTGTTGAGTTATAATTCCATCTACCTGAGCATAATATTCTTTTTCAACCAGCTTACTTCTTACTTGTGCGCTTACTTTTCCGTCAGTTGTTAAAAAAAGTAACCCTTCAGAATCTTCATCTAACCTACCAATTGCCATTGTGCCAACTGGAAAATCGAATAAGGCTCCCAACAAACGTTTTTTTCGTTTCTGTTCATAGACAAACTGACTTAGATAACTATGGGGTTTATGTATTAAAAAATGATGATGAGACATGAAATAAATTTAAACAAAAATACAGTATTTATACAATATATAAAGTTCAGAAATCAATCTTTAATTTGAATATTTTTTTAACTTTACAACAAAATACATTTATGGATTCATCATTTATCATTCTAATTACTTTTATCATAGCATTGACTATTGGTTTTTTTATTGGAAAACTACTTTCTAAAGCTCAATCACAATCAGAAAAATCAGGTTTAGAAGAAAAAGTAAATGGATTAATAAATCAAATGGAAGAGCTTAAAAACCAATTTACTTTTGAAAAAGTACAATTTGAAAAAAAAATGCTTCAATTCAATAGCGAAAAAGAATCCATTCGCACAGAAAAAGAAGTGTTAGCCATTCAATTATCAAAAAAAGAAGTTGATTTTGAAAATCTTTGGGAGCGAAATAAAGAGCAAAAGCAAGAAGTAGAAAAATTACAAGAAAAATTTACCAAAGAATTTGAGAATTTAGCCAATAAAATTTTGGATGAAAAATCGACCAAATTTACGGAACAAAATAAAGAGAATATGAAAAATATTCTTTCTCCTTTGCAAGAAAAAATACTTCATTTTGAAAAAAAAGTAGAAGACACACACAAAGAAAGCATTGATTATCATGCTGCATTACGTCAGCAAATACTTGGTCTACGAGAAATGAACGCACAAATGAGTAAGGAAACAGTTAACCTAACCAAAGCCTTAAAAGGCGATAGTAAATTACAAGGAAACTGGGGTGAATTAGTATTGGAACGAGTACTTGAAAAATCGGGTTTAGAAAAAGGAAGAGAATATGAAGTTCAACAAAGTTTTACAAGCGAAAATGGTTCTCGAGTACTTCCTGATGTAATCATTAATTTACCCGATGGCAAAAAAATGGTTGTTGACTCTAAAGTTTCATTAACAGCATATGAACGCTATGTAAATGGAGAAGATGATGATTTGAAAGATACCCATTTAAAAGAACACGTTTCTTCATTAAAAAGACATGTGGAACAATTAAGTGCCAAAAATTATCATGATATTTATGAAATGGAAAGTCCAGATTTTGTTTTACTTTTTATTCCAATTGAACCTGCTTTTGCATTAGCCTTAAATGTTGACAACACATTATATAACAAAGCATTTGAAAAAAACATTGTAATTGTTACACCCACTACTTTACTAGCAACATTACGAACTATTGACAGCATGTGGACAAATCAAAAACAGCAAGAAAATGCTATTGAAATTGCACGGCAAGCAGGTGCTTTGTATGATAAATTTGAAGGATTTGTTACCGATTTAATTAAAATCGGTAAAAAAATGGATGAAGCAAAAGTGGAGTATGGAAGTGCTATGAATAAATTAGTTGAAGGAAAAGGAAATTTAGTTACAAGTGTAGAAAAATTAAAAAAAATGGGGGCAAAAGCAAAAAAATCTTTACCCGAGACCGTAATTAAAAGAGCAAACGATTTAGAAGAAAACATAAACGAATAAAATCATGAGAAAATTAAAAAAAATACTAATTTATTTCATCTTATTAATTATTTTTTCAGTATCAAGTTACTTTGCCTTTGTATTTTATATACCTTATAGCGAAGGTGTTAGGTCAGGTGAATTGATAAAAATTAGCCACAAAGGATATCTTATAAAAACATGGGAAGGCGAAATTAGCCAAGGAATTTCTGGTGCACAAATATTTTCTTTTTCAATAATGGACAACAATCCTGATGCTATAAAAAAGTTAAAAGAACTGCAAGGGAGATATGTTAAAATTGGCTATATAGAGCGGTATAAAACATTTTTTTGGTGGGGAGACACCCAATATTTTGTTACTACTGTTAATGCAGAAAAATCTCCTCATTTTAGCAACTAATTATGAACGAAAGAACCAATACTGTCAGCAAGTCAAAAATTACGTTTACCGAATTAATGCTTCCGTCCCACTCTAATTTCAGCGGAAAAATTCATGGAGGCTACTTGTTGAAGTTAATGGATCAAATTGCATTTGCTAGTGCTTCAAAATATTCAGGTTTATATTGCGTAACAGCTTCAGTAGATACGGTTGATTTTTTAAATTCTGTTGAAATCGGAGAATTAGTTACCTTAAAAGCTTCCGTAAACTATGTTGGCAACAGCTCGATGGTTATTGGTATACGTGTAGTTTCTGAAAACATACAAACAGGAAAAATCAAACATTGCAATTCGAGTTACTTTACAATGGTAGCCAAAGATGAAAAAGGAAACAATGCAAAAGTTCCAACATTAATTATTTCCAGCTTAGAAGAAGTTCGTCGTTTTTATGATTGCGTTATAAAAATTAATCAAAAAAAACAAAATAAAATTTTGGAAGATAAATTTGATTATACCTCAGAAAAATCAATTGCAGCTTTATCAAATTATAATGTTAAATACATATAAAAAAAAGAATAAAAATGAATTAAATATAAATTTTATACTTTTAATGTAAAAAAAAATTACATTTGTTATACAATTGTGATTTTTTCCCCTATGAAAAACAAATACAGTTTCCTCTTTGCTCTGATATTGCTAATTGCCTATTTTATTTCGTGTTCTTCAAACGAAGAAGTTTATATTCCAATTCCAACTTCTCCCGTTGTAGTAGATTTATCTCAAGTACCCTATCCTAAGCTTTCCGATTATAATTTTTTTGAGGGTGAACTAAAGTATCTAAATCCTTCATTAGATGTTCTTCCTTATGAACCGGCAAGTTCTTTGTTTTCTGACTTTGCACACAAAAAACGTTTTATATGGATGCCTAAAGAATCAAAAGCAACTTATAATGGTGATGGCAATGTGCTAGAATTACCTATTGGATCTGCAATTATCAAATCTTTTTATTACGAAAACGTTCAAAACAGTACTCCCATTGGATCAACAGTGTTAGTTGAAACTCGAATAATGATTCGAAAAAATGAAGGGTGGATTTTTGCCAATTATGTATGGAATGAAGAACAAACAGAAGCTTATTTTGACTTACTAGGAAGTTACAAAACCATCAGTTGGTTAGATGAAAATAATGTGCTAAAAACAGCAGAGTATCGAATTCCAAATGAGGTTCAGTGTATTACATGTCATAAATCAGAAAAATATGAAAACAATATATTAATCACTACAAATATTCCTATAGGTATTAAGCCCCAAAATCTAAATTTTAATTATGAATATAGTGATGGGAATAAAAACCAATTAGAGAAATGGATTGAAAAAGAATATTTAGAAAACAATTTCAGTTTACCTTCTGCTCAAAACACAACTATTAATTATAATGACACCTCTAAACCAATTGATTTAAGAGCACGTTCTTACTTTGATGTTAATTGTGCGCATTGTCATAATGATGAGGGACATTGTTCCTACAGACCTATGCGATTTCCATTTAATGAAACATACAACAACAATACCAATATGGGTGTTTGTGTTGATACTCAAGATATGCAAGATTTTCCAAATTCATTAGGAAAAATTGTTGCTCCAGGTAACATTAATAAATCTATGTTGTATTATCGATTAAATACTACAGACGAAAGCTATAGAATGCCACTGCATGGAAGAACTTTAATTCATGAGGAAGGACTACAAATAATAGAAGAATGGATTAACACACTTCAACCCTGTCAATAAAAAACTTAAAATAATATGAAGAATAACATTTTAACTTTGCTAGTTCTGTTTACAAGTTTAAATAGCATTGCTCAAGACTGGTGTGAATCAGCACTTCCTATAACTGCTGCAGGTTTATTTAATGTAGCCGTGATAGATGGCACAGCACCAACACTTATTTGTACTACCGGAGGAAACATAACAAATAATCCACTTGGGGAATGGTATACCTATACACCCTCACAAGACTATACTGTAACAATTACCACAAATATTGCTGCAAATAGCCCTTTAGTTGATACTCGTTTTCATGTTTATACAGGTGATTGCTCTAATTTAGTTTGTTTTGCAGGTGATGATGATAGCGGCACCAATTATTCTTCTATAGACATATTTAATGTAACTGGCGGAACTACTTATTATATTGCCTGGGATAATCGCTGGAGCAGTAACGGGTTTACTTTTGAGATAATTGAAAATACTGTAGTTATTCCTCCTGTATTACCTATTACATATACAAATCAAACAATTTCTACAATTAACAGTTCATATAATATTTGCATTGTGGATATGGATGGAGATCACATTGATGATCTTGTGGGAATAAGTGCTAACAACATTCGCATTCACCATCAAACTAACCCAGGAGTATTTTCTGTTTCAGATATAACTATAGCAGGCACTAGTAAAATGCCTTCTTGGAGTATGGCTGCTGGAGACTACAATAGAGATGGTTTTACTGATCTGGTATTGGGTGCTGGAAATGGCTTAAGCGTATGGACTTCAAACAATACAGGAACTGCTTATTCAAATTTTTCACCTTCAGAATATGTGTTTTGCCAAAGAACAAATTTTGCAGACTTAAATAATGACGGAAATCTAGATGTATTTTCTTGTCATGATATAGCACCAAATGTTTATTATTTAAATGACGCTTCTAACAATTTAACTTATTATCAAAGCAGTATTACACCTGGCGCGATGAATATTGGAAGCGGTGGTGGAAACTACTCTACTCTATTCACAGATTTTGATAACGATGGAGATACTGATGTTTTTATTTCAAAATGTTCGGGTCCTCCTTGTGAATTGCATCGAAATGATGGAAACGGAGTGTACACTAATATTTCTGCTTTAGCTCAAATTAACATAACTCCTATCCAAACTTGGTCTTCTGCAATTGCTGATTTTGATAACGATGGAGATATGGATATTATCATTACAGCAAGCTCTGGCATGCATCATTATTTTAAAAATAATTTAGACACAACAAATTCAGTTGAAGAAGCTTATACAGAAATAACATCTGGCTCGGGATGGGATATTAATTCCAGTACAAATATTGATAATGTTGCTTATGATTTTGACAATGATGGGTTTGTTGACGTATTAGGAGGTGGAAATAAAATTATGTTCAATAACAGCGGTGATGGAACTTTTTCACCCGTATCATATAGTGGATTAAGCATAGGAGCTATTGGAGATTTAAACAATGATGGCTTTTTAGATATTCAAAATGGAACTACAATCCGTTATGCAAATCCAAATGCAAATAATTGGTTAAAAGTAAGCTTACAAGGTGTTGTATCAAACATCAATGGAATTGGAGCTCGAATTGAAATTATGGGCACTTGGGGCAAACAAATTAGAGACGTAAGAAGTGGTGAAGGATTTAGATATATGAGTTCGTTAAATGCCCATTTTGGCCTTGGTTTAGCTACAATAATTGACGAAATAAAAATAATTTGGCCATCTGGCACCGTTGATGTTATACAAAACCCAGCGATCAATCAAGCAT